>CASDPE010000154.1 GCA_949282395.1 uncultured Bacillota bacterium
CGCTCCGCCTGCTCTTCACAGCCGCTCGCCGCTTCGCCCGCATCCCGCTGCCGCGCGATGTGTTCGGCGATACGCATGCCGGCGACCTGCCCCGCGTTCAGCGCACTGCCGCCCGGGCGGATCACGCCGTGCGTCCCCGCGCATTCCCCCGCGGCATACAGCCCCGGCACGGACGTCTGCCAATCCGTATCCACTTCGATCCCGCCGTTGTTGTGCTGCGCGCAGACGGCGATCTCCAACGGCTGCCGCGCAAGGTCGATGCCGTGCGCGGCATACAGCGCGGCGGCTTTCGGGTTCATGGCGTTCAGCCTGTGGACGGGCAGCGGGATGAGCGCGCCCGAACGCGAAAGGTACGATCGGGCAGCCTCGGAAAGCCCTGCGAACCCGTTTTTTTCCATGCAAGAAGGCTCCCGCGTAAAATCCATGAACACCCGCCGCCCGCGCTCTACCGTTTCGCGGTAGACGAGCAGGTCGATGCGGGAAGAGCCCTGCGTTTTCGCACTGTCGAAGGGCCATTCGTACCCCTTTAAAAAGACGGCGTTGACCGCCCCGAAGGGATCCGCGTAAAATTCGTTGAGGAATTCGTGCTCGTTCCCCTTTTCATCGACGGAAATATAGCGGGGCAGCACCTGCTGGTACGTTCCCGAAACGTTCCAGCGGAACTGCACGGACGCCAGCCCGTACTGCCACTCGGCAACGTTCACGAAGCGGCAGCCCGCAAACAGCGCCAGCGAGGACGCGCCGCGCTGCGAAAGCGGATAGACGCTGTCACGATAGACGGCGGCGGGTCCGCCCGTCGCCAAGACAACGTTCCCGCACGGGAAAAAGGTCAGCCCGAAATCATCCTCGCAGCTCGCGCTGTCCAGCGCGAGCACGCCCGCCGCCCTTTCACCGTTTTTGACGATGCAGACGGCGCGCATCCCGTCGTACACGGGGATGCCGCACTCCTCCGCAAAAGATTCCAGCACCTCCGTCATCCGCTTGGACGTGTACGGCCCGACGGACGTTGCGCGGGAAAACGCATCATGGTCAGTGCGGTACCCGACGTATTCACCGTAACGGTTGCGCGGGAAGGGCACGCCCAAAGCTCCCAGGCGGAAAAAACAGGGCAGCGAATAGGCGGCTTCGCACATCGCCGTGTCGCCGTCGGCACTGCCGCCGCCAAAAAGCGTTTTCGCCGTCTGATAAGCGCTATCGCCCTCGTTCCCGGAAAGGGAAACTTTGTAATACGTTTGCTTGTCGCTGCCCGTATTGCGGGAGGTGCCGCACAGCCGCCCTTCGGTGAGGATGGCAACGTCGCGCACGCCCTCCCTGAACAGGCACCCCGCGGCGTTGTACCCCGCGCAGCCCGTTCCGATCACAACGGCGCGGCGGTAAGGCATGATCTTCATGTCACAATCTCCTAATATGGAAGCCCCCGTCCGCATTGAGCACGGTGCCCGTGCCGAAGTCCAGCCACCCGCTGGCGGCGGCGAGCACGCAGCCCGCAACGTCCTCCGGGGTGCCCCAGCGGCGGATGGGCGTGATGCCCTCTTCGATGAGTTTATCATATTTTTCAGTGACGACGCTCGTCATCGCGGTGCGGATGATCCCGGGACGGACTTCAAAGACGGGAATCCCGTACTCCGCCAGGCGGTCTGCAAACAGCGCCGTGACCATGGACGCCCCCGCTTTGGAGACGCAGTACTCCCCGCGCGAAGTGCTGGACGTGTAGCTTGAATTGGAAGTGATGTTCACGATGCGCGGCCGGCTGCCGAGTTCCTCCTTTTTGCCGATCATGTACTTCGCGAACAGCTGGCACATGAAAAACATGCCCTTTGTGTTGATGCGGATGAGGCGGTCAAAGCTCTCTTCGCTCGTTTCAAGGATGTCGAGCCGCTGTTTGCAGGCGACCCCCGCATTGTTGACGAGCAGATCGAGCCTGCCGTATTTTTCGTCGATAAAGGCGAGCAGCGCCTCCCTGTCCTCCCGCACGGAGACATCGCACCTGCAATAAGGCTTGCCCTCCATGGCGGGGTGCACATCGGAATATACGACCGTATACCCATGCTCTTCCAATGCCGCGGCGATCCCCTTGCCGATCCCCTGCCACGAACCCGTGACCAACGCTACTTTGCACATACGTTCATCCCCTTGTAGATCTCTCTGTAAAACGGATCCTGCACGGCACAGCCGCTCACCTCGCCGCGCCGCATCATCTCCGTGCATTTGGAGCAGAGCACACACATATTCCGCTTGTCCGCCGCGCCGTTCTTCCAATCGAGATACACGCGCGGATAGGCGATCGATCCCCTGCCCAGCCCTGCAAAGTCACAAACGCCCTCCTGCAAAAAACGTTCCGCCATATCCAGCGCCCTTTCTGCATAATAGGACAGCCCGGACATCACCACAGCCGTCTGCGGGTGCGCCGCTTTCACCGCTTTCGTAAGCGTATAGAAGCGCGCCAGCCCTTCCTGCGGCGTTTCGGGCGCGGCGTACGGGCCTTTGCGGAAGGGGCGGTTGACGTGCGGGTTGTAATAGGGGTTCCCGACCGTGACATTGACGATCTCGGCCCCGATCGCGTGCAGCTTCCCGACCAAGATCAGCGGCTCCGTAAGATCGGCGTTCCCGTCCTCGTCCGTGCCGAAGCCCCAGGGCTTGCGCACCATATCCGTGATGCCCAGCCTGCTCGCCAGCACGGTGCCGCCTCCCGTTGCCGCCGCCACCGCTTCGGCGCAGCGCAAAAACAGGCGGCTGCGGTTTTCGAAAGAGCCGCCGTACCTGCCCGCCCTGTTGAACGCGGAAAGCGATTCTGCGAGCAGGTACCCGTGGCACGCCTTTACGTCGATCCCGTCGAATCCCGCCCGCACGGCAAGTTTTGCCGCTGCCGCAAAGCGGTCGGGCAGGCGGTCGAGGTAGCCGTCGTCCGCCACCGTATACTGCACGCCCGCCTTGCGGTACACGGGGTTGTCGTACAGAATGAGCGGCTGCAAACTCTGCCGCCCCGAATGCGTCAGCTGCAAAAACAGGAGCGGTACAACGCCCGTAGCGGCAAGCGCCTTTTCACGGATTGTATCCGCAAGTTTTGCGAACGCGCCCACGTTCTTTTCACTGATGAGCATCTGCCGCAAATTTGTGCGCCCCTCGCTGCAAACGGCGCTCGCTTCCAGCCAGAGAATGCCCGCGCCGCCTGCTGCAAGCCTTGCGTATTTGCGCGCGGTGATCTCGGAGGGCGAACCGTCATACAAACAGTCGCACCCCTCCATCGGCTGAAAAATCAGGCGGTTTTCCGCCGTTTTGGAACGAAAACTGAATTTTCTCTCCAACATCGTATCATTCTCCCAATAATTTGTGCAGCGTACGCGCGTCGCGGGCAAAATTTTCCTCTGCGTCGTCCTTGCAAAATTCAAGCAGGAACTTTTTTGCCCCCAGCAGAGCCGCGTATTCCTTCCAATCGTCTTCCGCCTCTTCCAGCAGCCTGCGCTGAACGGGATCCGAATAGATCCAGTGATAGACGTGCACGTTTTCAATGTTTGTGTTCAGTGCGGCGATCTCCTGCAAATTACGCCTGAGCAGGTACAGCGGCTGCCAATACGTTTTCAGGTCCGCCGCCCCCGCACCGCGCAGTTTATAAAACCCTTCCGCACAGTCGTTCATGGTGCCGTTATGAAATTCAAGGCACACGAGCACATGGCTGCGCCGCGCCGTTTCACAGACCGCCGCAAGCGCTTCCGCCGCGCGCGCGAACTCCTTTTCGCTGCACTGCGCTGACGCCTTGGCAGGCGCCCAGATGCGCACGATGCGGCAGCCGAGTTCGAGCGCGGTATCGGCAACGGCGGAAAAGCCTTCGTCGCCGACGCGGAAATAACTCCCGTACGAAAACGTTTCAAGCCCGCTGCCGCGCGTCATTTCCCCGACTTCGCGCGCACGCGCAAGACCGCCGCAGGGGACATGGACGTCGCCGCCCCATTCGATCCCCCGCATGCCGTACCGCACCGCCAGCGCCACGACCTCTTCCGCGCTCTTTTGGCGGAACGTGACGGACACCATGCCGCATATTCCCATCCTTGCTCTCCTTATGCAAACATGAACCGCACTGCCAGCCGACGCCCGCACTGCGGGAAGACGACCTGCAGCCTGTATATGCTGCCGCCCCAATCGGCGGCGAGCGCGGGATCGGTCAGTTTGCGCTCCTCGCAGCCGATCCCGAACGGCGTATCCGACTCGACCCGAAGGATGCAACCGCCGATCCGCACAACGTTCCCCTCCACGGCGGGAGGGCATACCGTGAGCAGCATGAACGCCGCCGTATTTTCTGAACTCGAAAAGACGACCTCGTTCTCCACACAGACGCAGCCCCCCGCAAGATCGCAGACGAAC
>CASDPE010000155.1 GCA_949282395.1 uncultured Bacillota bacterium
CCCGTCGTGCGCCCCGCCACGGTGCGCACATCCTCGCGCAGCGTGCCGCGGCTGTGATAGGCGAGGATGTTTTCCGCCGCCCGCCGCATGGACGCGAGCAGCTCTTCGCCGACCGCCTCATACGCCGCGGCGATCTCTTCACGGGAGACGGCAACGTTTTCCGCACACAGCTCGGCGCCGTCGAATTTTTTGCAGTAGGCAAACAGCGCCGCGTCCCCGTTTTCGCGCACGTCCGCCACAATCGCGCGCACGGCGGCTGCCTTTTCTTCGTCGTCGAACCTGCCGCGTTCCAGGATCTCTGCGGCGGCTGCCGCGTTCTCATAGATCTTTATGCCGCTGAAGCCGCTCTCCTTTGCGATACCCGCCTCTGCGGCGGCATTCTCTTTTGCCATATGCGTTTACCCTTCGATGTGCTTTTTCATGTTTGCGATGAGCGGCAGGATCTGCGCCGCTTTGGTCTTTAAACTCACTTTGTTCGCGATCAGCCGCGCAGAGATGTCGAACACCTCTTCCAGCACCGTCAGCCCGTTGGCGCGCAGCGTCGCGCCCGACTGCACGATGTCAAAGATGACGTCGGCAAGCCCCGTGAGCGGGGCAAGCTCGATGGAGCCGTGCAGTTCGATGACCTCCGCCGCCGCCCCGCGGGAGGCGAACAGCTTTTTCGCCGTGCGCGCATACTTGCTGGCGATGCGCAGGTGCGGCACGCCGTCTACGGGCGTGCCCGGGAAGCCCGCAAGGCACAGCTTGCAGCGCTCGAACCGCAGATCCAGCATCTCGTAGAGGTCTGCTTCCGCCTCCAAGAGCGTATCCTTGCCCACGATGCCGATGTCCGCCACGCCGTATTCGACGTAGGTCGGCACATCCGACGGCTTGACAAAAAAGAAGCGGAAAGCGCCGTCCGCCGTTTCCAGCACGAGTTTGCGCGTCTCCTCCTTCAGGATCTCCGCAGGCACGCCGCATTTGCACAGCAGGTCGGCGCAGTCGCTTGCCAGCCTGCCTTTTGCGAGGGCGACGTTCACCGTCCCCTTTTTGCCCGTCTGCCGCCGCCCTTCCGCCGCCAGCAAAGCGCGCATCATGCCGACGGCAAACCCGACGGCGGGCAGATCCCTGCCGAACTGCGCGCACAGCCCGTCGTACCGCCCGCCCGAAAGCACGGGCGCGCCCACGCCCTCGGCAAGCCCCGTAAAGACGATGCCGGAGTAATACGCAAGGCTCTTGACCGTGCCGAGGTCAAAGGAAACGAACTTTTCCGCACCCGCCTTTTGCAGGCAGGCATATACCGCGCGCAGATGCGCGAGCGAGGCGCGGGCAAGGGGGTTATCCGTCAGTTTTTCGGCCGCGTCCAGCACGTCCGCCCCGCCGAACAGCGAGGGCAGCGCCATGATCGCCTGCTGTACGCGCACGGGCGCGTCCGTGCGGCGCAGCGCCATTTCGGTATTCACCGCGTCTTTGGCGTTGATGTAGCCGCGCAGCTCTTCCGCTTCCGCCGCAGAGAGCCCGCTCTCTTCCAAAAGCCCTTTGTAAAACCCGACGTGCCCGACGTCGATGATAAAGTCTTTGAGCCCGATCGCCTGCAAGCACTCCGCCGCAAAGGCGATGGCGCAGGCGTCCGCCCCCGCCCCCTCTTCGCCGAACAGCTCCACGCCCGCCTGCGCGACCTCGCGGTCGGCGTTGCCGCTTGCGGAAAAATCGTAGATGTCCGAAAAATAGCACAGCCGTTCGCGCGCGCCGCCCAGCTTGGTCGCCGCGATGCGCGCACAGGCGAGGGTCATATCGGGGCGCAGGACGATGAGGTTGCCGTCCTTGTCCGTCATTTTGAACATTTGCGCCTGGTCGACGGCGCTGCCGATCTTGGTCAGCGTATCGTAGTATTCCAGCCCCGCCGCACGCACCGAGCGGAAGCCCGCCGCCGCAAACTTTTCCCGCAGCAGCCGCTCCGCGCCGTCCAACGCGGCGCTCTGCGCGGGCAGCACGTCGCGCACGCCCGCAGGCAATTTGAAATGTTGCATAACCGCCCCTTCCGCCGCCCGAACCGCGGCGCTCCGTAAGCCAACTGATTTTCTTCTATGATTTTACCATTTTTCCGCCCCTTTTGTCAATAATCGGAGCCCCGTCACCAAGGGGAACGTAAACTTTCGTGCATAGATAAAAACTGCGCCCTTAAAACCAACAAGATCTAAACATACAAAAAGCGCAGGCGGTTAAGCCTGCGCTCTTTCGTTTCTGAATTTTACTCTGCCGTAAACACATCCCCCGCGGGAACGATCCCCTCGTAAAGCGTACAACTTATGATCGAACCGTCAAACGCACCATTCCAAGGATTTTCCGTCCACGTCCACGTATCGCCTTCAACACTCAACACACCCCATGCGCCGCCGAACAGATACATGCGCTCGGCTTGTGCCAAAAACTCGCCGACCGTCTGCCTCTCTGTACCGGTCGCATATTTTTCGTCCCCTGCTGCAAGCTGTTCGACCGGCGTAGCAGAATCATAATAGATATCCACGGAACCATCCGCACGCGTTTCGATCAGAACTGTATGTTTGCCGACAGCAACATCACCCAAAACAATGTCAAAATAATTATCAGCCCCGTCGTATGCGTTATATGAAAGCCTCACTTGATTCTGATTGTTAATATGTACACTTAAAAATCCGCTGCCGCTGTCTTTGATCCCGACGATCGGCGCCCATGCCGCCTGCGTTGCATTGGCAATATAAAACTCAATGACAATGCTTGCATCCGTAAAGTCATCCTGATAGTACGGGTTTTGCGCATACAACGTATTTACGCTGTTCGCTTTAAAACCGCCGTTTTCGATCGTTCCGCCTGAAACGGTGTTCGTACCGTCCGTAAAAGCGTTATCCTGCACGCTGTAACGTACAAGCTGTTTCGGCGCCTCTGCCGCATTGACCGTCACCGTGCATGTATCGCTGAAATCGCCTGCCGTGGCAGTGATGGTAGCCGTGCCTGCCGCAACAGGTTTGACCGTAACGGTATTGCCGTTCGGGGTAATTTCAATGTACTCCTTGCCCTCCGTGACCGACCATGCAACGGTATCCGTGCTGTTTGCGGGCGTGACCGTAGCCGTAAGCGTATCGGAAGCCCCGCCCTCCGTCAAAGTAAGCGTATCTTTGTTGATCGTGACCCCTGTAGCGGCAACCTCTTTCGCATTGACCGTTACCTCACAGGTCGCGCTCTTGCCGCCTGCCGTGGCGGTGATGGTAGCCGTGCCTGCGGCGACCGCCGTAACGGTGCCGTCCTTCCCCACCGTGGCAACGCTCGTTTTATCGCTCTCCCACGTCACCGTCTTATCGGTGGCGTCAGCGGGCGTGACCGTAGCCGTAAGTTTTTCGCTGCCGCCCTCCGTCAGCGTAAGTTCGCTCTTGTTCAGCGTAACGCCCGTGACGGCGACCGTTTCGCCTTCCACGACGGTGACCTTGCAGGTATCCTTCATGTCGCCGACCTGCAGCGTGATCGTGACGGGTTCATCCGTCACGGCGACGCCCGTCACTTCGCCGGGGTTCTCTCCGCCGCTTGAAACGGTGACATGATCCGTATCGCTCGAACGCCACTTCACCTCGTCCGCGCAGTCTTCGGGCTCCACGGTATAGGTGAGCGTGACCTTTTCGCCGACTTTTATGGTGATCTCGTCCTCGCTGAGCGTGACGGATTCAACGGTATAGTTGTCCGCACTCTTCGCGTCGCAGGCGACCGCCGCAAACGAAAGCGCCAGAACACAGGCGAGCACGACCCACAGGGATTTTTTGACCTTCATTCCATTTCCCCTCCTTACGGGATTTTACGGAAGGCGACGCAGCCCTCCGTTTCCGATAAGAATATTATACCCCCGCCGCCCCGTTTTGTCAACCCATCCGCAAATTTTTGTGACATATTTGCAATTTTTTTGCGTATATATCATTTCATTTCCGCATAACGTTCACTTATGCAAAAGACGCATAAGCCCCCTTCGGACGCTACCGAAGGGGGCTGAAACCCTATTCTTTTTCATATGGAGGAGCCTGTTCTTCCTCTCCCTTTTCCGCAGCGGAAGCCGCCTCCTGCTCGGGCGGGCGCTCCGCAGAAGAGGGCGTCTCCTGCTTAGGCGGGCGCTCCGTGGAAGAAGGAGCCTGCCCTTCCGCAGCGCCCTCGGGCGGAGCCTGTTCCACCGTGCCTTCCTCGGGCGGAGCCGGTTCCGCCGTGCCGCCCTCGGGCGGAGCCTGTTCCGCGCCGTCCGTTTGCTCTGCGGGCGCCTCCCCGCCCGCTGCGCCGCCTGCCGCAAGCG
>CASDPE010000156.1 GCA_949282395.1 uncultured Bacillota bacterium
AGCGCATCGTAGAGCGGTTGCAGGTAAGGGTCTATCTTATCTTTCATGTCGCCCGGCAGGAATCCGAGCTTCTCTCCGGCCTCTACCGCTGGGCGGCTCAGTATAATCTTCTTTGCCTTTTTCTCCTTAAGCGCCTTGACGGCAAGGGCTATGCTGAGGTATGTCTTGCCTGTACCGGCCGGGCCTATTGCGAACACCATGTCGGTCTTCTCGTATGCGTCGATGAGCTTTTGCTGGTTTTCGCTGCGGCTTTTTATGGGCTTTCCTGATATGTTGTACACCACTACGCCTTTCGTGGTGTCCTCTTTTGCCTTCCCGCCCTTTATTATGTCTATTATGTCCTCCTCGTTGATAGAGTTGTATTTCAGAACGTGCTTGCGCAGTTTTTCGATGTTCTCTTCAAAACTTGCCATCAGCTCCTCGTCGCCGTAGTCGAATTCACGCTGCAATGCGACCAGCTCCGCGCACTGCGCCGCAAAGGCGGCGTCCAATGCGGAAACGGCGGCGTCCTGCGGGGTAAACACGTCCATCCAGCCCTTGCGCACCAGCTTCCACATATTTTCCACGGGGTGGACGACGAGCACGTCTGCGCGGCGCTCCCCTTCGCTGAGGATGATGCCGATGCGCGCGAAGTACGTTTCGAGCGCGTTCCAATCGCGGTACCAGCTGTTCTGGTGCAGGATGCTCGTCGGATAGTCACGCTTCGCCTCCCCTGCCATCGTATACCACGAAAGGTGCGGGCAGCGCAGGTTCACGCCGAACAGTGCCTGCCAATCACCGATGCGCTTGAACTCGCGCAGCGGCATATCCCAGCCCGTGCAGCCGTACAGCTCGCTCAAAACAAAGCGCTTGCCGAGCTGCCGCGCCGCCGACGCGCACTGGATGACGGCGGGATAGCAGTTGTTGTGCGCGGTCAGGTTGTCGATCCCGGGGCAGTCCATGTATTCGTAAAAACGCATCATGGAACCGGAGAGCGAAGTCTGGATGCTCAGGCTGTCCTCATGCAGGATATGCCCCGTGAACAGCAGACCGTGTTCCCTGCACCACGCCGCATACGGCTGCGCGAAATTCTGCGTGAACAGATCGTCCAGCACGTCGATGTACCGCGCCGCCGTTTCGCTGCACGCCTCGCCGCGCCGCCTGTAATAGAGCAGCGGCACGCACAGGTCTTCCCCGTATTTTTTGCGGTATGCCGCAAACAGCCCGCCCGTATACGGCGTCATGCGGGCGCGGTTGGGGTTGGCGATGCCGAACCCGATAAACGCCGCGCCGCGGTGCGGCTCGTCCGTGAACACCCCCTTGATCTGCCTGCCGAACATGCCGCCGCACTCTTCCGCATAGCGGTCGAGCGTGGAATGCAGAAACGCCTCCACCGCCCGCCTGTTCATGGTGTCAAGATACGCCGCGCCGTTGTAAAAATCGCCGCAGTGCATCATCTCTTCCGCGTAAACGGCGTACACATACCCTGCGGGAACTTCCTCCCGCGCGGAGACGGGCAGCGCCTCTTCGAGCGCGCCGTCCTCGCCGAACCGCAGCGCGTACCGCGCGAGGATCCCCGCAATGTCTTCGCATGCCGCCGCCTCTTCGTCGCTGCCGTATTCGGAGAAAAAGCGCAGCCTGTTCTCCTTTTCAAACGTCACGGTGCCGCCGCAGGTGCCGCTCGGCCAGCGGTCTTCGTCGTACAGCCACGCCTCCATGCCCCGCTCCGCGCCGTACTCCGCGCAGCGGCGGATGAGGCGGAACCACTCCTCTCCGAGATATTCGGTGACCAGCCCCGTCCGCGAATGCATGAAAAACCCGCCGAAGCCCATTTCATGCAGGCAGTCTATCTGCCGCAGAAGTTCCTCTTCCCGCAATGCGCCGTTCCATGACCAGAACGGTTTGCCGCGGTACGCCGCTTCGGGCGAGCGCAGCCGTTTTTTTGCTTTTGCGTTCATTTGCTCTGCTCCACCCGTACATCCATGCCCGCAGGCGCAGTATAGCGCACCTCCGTTTTATCCCCGCTGCGGCGGCACGAAACGTGCAATACGCCCTGCGGCACGGGGATATCCGCCTCCGCATACGTCAGCCCACCGAGGCGCGGCGCGAGCGTCACCTTGCCGTACCCCGCCGCGTCGATCCGCACGCCGAGGATGCAGCGGTACAGGAACGGGATGACGCCCGCCGACCAGCCGTGGCACAGGCTGTGGCGGTAGCCCGTATAGCAGAACGCGCCGAAATCGCCGTGGATATCCTTTTCGCCCTCCTGCGGGATACGGTCAACGGGGCAGACGTTCCCCTCGCCCCACGCAACGTCAAAGTCCTCCCAGAACGTGGTGGCTCCCAAGGCGAGCATGCCGCCGTAATACTCCTTCATGGCGGCGAGCGCCGCCTGCTCCCCCGCCGCCTTGCTGAGCGCGCGCAGCAGGAAATAGCTCATGAACGTGGAAAATCCTTTCGCCCCGCCTTCGGTCAGCAGAGCGCGCTCCCGCCCGCCGAGCGAACCGCCCGCAAGCAGTTTGAGCGCGGCGATCTGCCGCTTTTCGCGAACTTCCGCATGCGCGCGCGCAAGTTTCTGCGCAATGCGCGCCGCTACGCCCGTGCGGACGCCGAACAGCTCTTCCAGCCGCCGCGCGCTCTCCGCGCAGAGCAGGCAGAGGCAGCGCACCCCCTCCGGCTCGTCCGCATGCCCGTGCGTCGGCCAGTCCACGAAGTTCATGCCGAAATCGAAGCTGCCGTCTTCGGCGATGCAGCCGTCGATCTGCCGCATCAGCCCCTCAAAGTACTCCCGCTGCGCCAGAACGTACTCCCTGTTCCCCGTCATGCGGTAATACTCTTCCAGAATGATCACCCACCACATGCTGTACATGGGGAAATCGTTCATCCAGCGCGGAAGCGGCGTTTCCGCCTTCACGTGATCCAGCGAACGGGTGACGCACCCGTCGTCCGCGCAGACGGACAAGAGCGCCGTCACTTCGGGGTACAAGTCGCCCACCCACACGAGGCGGTCGCGCTTGATGCCGTCCCAGATGCGCTCGCCCGCGCACAGCCGCACGGTGTATGCAGCCGTATCGAAAATGCGCTCGATCTCTTTATCCGAACAGCGGAAGGCGCCGACCTGCGGGCGCGCGGCAAAGACGGAGACCGCATTCACTACGGCGATGTGCGCGTCCGCCTCCGCGTCTAAAACGTCGATGCAGAGAAAGCGGAAGCCGCTGTCAAACACGCACTGGTCGGAGAGCATGGGAAGCGGCAGCGTAAGGTCGCGCAGGGCATGGTCGTTGGTGCTGCCCTTTTGCCCGATCTCAGAGAGCGCCTCCCCGACGGACTCGCCGAGGCGCAGCCGCACGCGCGTGGCGCCCTTCGCCCAGCCCAGGGCGATGCGCACGCCGCCGCGCAATTCCCTGCCGAAATCGAACACAAGGCGGCTTTTTCCGCATACGTGTGCGGATTCAAGTACCCCCAGCCCGATCTGCCCCGCCGCCGCGTGCAGCAGGCACTCCGCGTTTTCAATGTTCCCCTCCGCCAGCACGATGCGGGCGGGCAGGATGTATTCGCGCGTGAGCGTATCCGTGTTTTTTTGTTCTTCCATGATGCGATCTCCTTATTTCTCCGCAGGATGCGGTATTAAAATTCCACTTCGACGGTGTGCGTGCCGCCCTCCTGCGGCGGCACCAGCTGCCCGCGCACGGCTTTGCCGTCCACATACACGCGCACGCCGTTCCCGTTCCCTTTCCTGTAAAAGAAACACAGGCGGCTGCCGCGGTAATCGCGCTCGGCGTACGCCTCCTTCCACGCGGCGGGCAGGCAGGGCACGATGCGCAGCCCGCCGTATTCGCGGCGGATGCCCAAAAGCCCCTCATAATAACAGCGCAGCCCCCACGCCGAAGTGCCCGTCTGCCAGGACGCGCTGCACCGCATATCCACGGCGGGATGTTTCAGGTAGCAGTTGACGAACACATACGGTTCGACCGTTGTGCGCGAGCTCGGGTTGTGCGCGCCGTCCGGAACGATGGCGGAAAGGGACGCGAACGCCTCCTCCGCCCTGCCGAGCAGGCAATCCGCCATCACCTTGAAGCAGCCCGCGTGGTTGTAGATGCCGCCGTTTTCGTATACGCCGGGCAGCATGCCGCTCATCCTGCCCACGTGCGGGTCATACTGCCTGTACGGCGGGCTGCACAGCCGCACGCCTTCGGGCGTGACCGCGCCGTCCACCGCGCGCAGCAGCGCCTGCATGCGCTCCTGCGGCACAACGCCCGCAAGGATGGCGAACGACT
>CASDPE010000157.1:0-4233 GCA_949282395.1 uncultured Bacillota bacterium
GATACGCGCGTATCCCGCCCCAGCACGATGCGCGCGCCCTTTTTGATGCGGACGAGCGCGTTCCCCAGCGCGAACGCCGTGCGCGCCGTAAGATCCTGCCCCGCAACGCCGCGGATGCCGTCTGTTCCGAATACTGCCTGCATACACCCCTCCTTATCCCTCTCCGCCCGTGCCAGCCCCGCCGCGGCGCGCGTACTTTTCGGCAAGACGGGCGTGGCTCTGCTGCCGCGCCCTGCCGATGATGAAGGACGCGGGCGGCACATCCTCGGTGACGGTGGTGGCGGCGGCGATGTAGCTGCCCGCGCCGATGTTGACGGGCGCGACCAGGTTGACGTTGCTGCCGATAAAACAGTTGTCCCCGACGGTGCTGCGCGCCTTGCGCGTGCCGTCGTAATTGCAGAAGACGGCGCCGCAGCCGATGTTGCAGTTTTTGCCCACGGCGGCGTCGCCGACGTACGCAAGGTGGCTGACTTTGCTCCCCGCGCCGATGACGGCGTTTTTGACTTCCACGAAGTCGCCGATACGGCAGCGCGCGCCGATCTGCGCCCCCGCGCGCAGATGCGCGAACGGCCCGACTTCCGCCCCTTCGCCGACTTCCGCCCCGCGCACCACGCTCGCCGTGACGGAAGCCCCCGCGCCGATGCGGGCGTCCTCCACGATGTTGTTCGGGTATAAAACCGCGCCCGCCCCGATGACCGTTCTGCCGAGAATGCGGTTGTTGGGATAGATGACGGCGCCTTCGCCGATCTGCACCTCTTTGCCGATCGTGACCGTTTCGGGGGAAAGAACTTTGTACGCCATGTACGCCTCCGAGAAAGGAAATCTGTTCCATAGTATGCAGCCGCCCGCCCGTTTTGCAACGGGCGGGCGGAAAAGACAGGCTTTGGAACAGTGCCTGCCCGACGGGATCCCCCTTGCGGGAAGAAGACGATCTTTTATTCAGAGATCCCTCGACAGGCTCGGGATGACGGAAGGGCGGCGCGGGATGACAAAAGCGGCGCGGGGCGACAGAAGGGCGGCGCGGGGCGACCATATAAACCTTCCCCCTCCGCGGGGAAGGTCTGTTCGGACGATGAAAACGCCGCCGCAGGGGAAGCCTGCGGCGGCGAACATTCGGTTGTCTTTAAGAATCACGGAAAAATTTTTCGTCAACTCGAAAAATTTTTCGTGAACCCAATGATTTTTTGCAAAAGGCAAAACCACGCTTTGCGGAAAGCGTGGCGGAAGAGGGATTTTTGCCCTTTTAAAATAATAAATTGCGCGTCCGAAAACCACGCTTTTCGGAAAGCGCACTCAATTTGCCGCATACCTGCGGCTCATCGGGGAAAGGTGAATGCGCGGCATTTCTATAATGGGGTGCCCTGAAAAATGCCGCGCAGAGGAAAACCTCCGCGGTCAGCGGCGAATGCCGCGTGCCCGTGGGGTTGTCCTAAAAATCGCAGCAAACCGCAGCCGACAGCTCGGCGAGGTTTGCGCGAACACTTTTTTAGTACAGCAACTTCGCCGTATCCGGCAGAGAGAGCACGCGGCTGTTGTCGCCGCGCACGGTGAACTGCTCTTCGTGGAAGGTGCGGTGCGGGATCATGTACACGCGCTTATCCCGCCATTCGCCTTTCAGCAGCGGCGAAAAACGGCGGGCGGCGGCGATGTAGGCATACAGCCCCGCGTTCAGCTCGACGATCACGCTCGTATACCCTTCGGCAAAACACTTTTTGATCGCGCTCTGCACGCGGAAGGCGAGGAAATCGTCCGACGGGATGCTCCCCGCGCCCCCGCAGTGCGGGCAGGGTTTGGTGAGCACGGTCATGTTGTCGCACTTGACCTTTTTGCGGGTAAACTGCACCAGCCCGAAGCCCGTCATCGGCGATACGTTGCACTGCGCGCGGTCGCCGCGCAGGCACGCCGCCAGCTCTTCGGTGACGGCGACGCGGTGCTCTTCGCTCGCCATATCGATAAAATCGACGACGACGATCCCGCCGATGTTGCGCAGGCGCACCTGCCGCGCGATCTCGCGCGCGGCGAGCAGGTTGGTGCGGAACACCGTGTCTTCCAGCCCGCTTTCGCCCGTATATTTGCCCGTGTTCACGTCGATCGCGGTGAGCGCTTCGGTCTTGTCGATGACAAGGTACGCGCCGCTTTCCAGCTCCACGCGGCTGTCGGTGAGCGCGCAAAGCTGCGGCTCCAGCCCGAAAAACTCAAACATTTCCCGCTCGCCCGTGTAGCGGACGAGCTTGTTTTTCAGCCCGCTCTTAGCCAAGGCGAACAGCTTTTCGGCGCGGGTATACGCCTCTTCGTCGCCGATGTACACCTTATCGACGCCCGTAAGGTCAAAATCGCGCAAAAGGCGGGCGTGCAGGTCGCCTTCGCGGAACACGCAGTCTCCGACGGCGGCGCCTTCAAAGGCTTCGCAGGCGTCCTCGTACATGCGGCGCAGCGCGCGCAGCTCTTCTTTGAGCACGGAAAAGCGCGCCCCCTCTGCCTGCGTGCGCAAAATGACGCCGCCTTCGGGCGCAAGTTTTTTTGCCCAGCCGAGCAGGCGCTCGCGCGCGGGCTCTTCTTCGATCTTGCGGGAAATGGCGCAGAACTGCGCCGACGGAAGGTAAATGAGATGCTTGCCGACAAACGAGAGGTTCATGCTCAGGCGCGCGCCCTTGCTGCCGATGGGCGCTTTGGAGACCTGCACCATCACGGTATCGCCGACCTTGACGTTCAGCTCGGCGGCAACCGCGCCCTCTTCCGCCTCGGCGGGCATATCGCCCGCCGCAAGGTAGCCGTTCCTGCCCCCGCCGTAGGCAACAAACGCCGCCTGCATGCCCGCGAGCACGTTGACGACGCGTCCTTTGAAAATGTTGCCCGCCGTATCACGCTCTGCCTGTGTATCCGCGTGGAATTCGACGAGTTTGCCCCCTTCGACGACGGCTGCGATGTTCGTCTTGCCGAAGCGGTCGAAAAACATAGTCTTTTGCATAAAAAGCAGCCCTGCTCCGCCGCCCGCGGCGGCAACGTCGGCACGCCCTTCCGTTCGTGCTCTGCCTGTTATTTTAACACAAAACCATCACCTTTGCAAGGGCAAACGCAAAAAATTCGCGCAAAAATGCATAATTTTTATAAAATTACAAGCCTTCCCGCCCCCCTTTCCGCTCAAAAAGCGCCGTTTATGTACCGTTCGAGCGGCGAATAGATATCGGCGACGCGCAGGATCTCAAAAAATTCGCGCTCGCCGAGCACGCACAGCAGCTCGCCCTGCCCGTCGTGCACGGCAAATTCGACGAGCTTGCCGCGTTCGAGAAAGGAGAGCGCCTTCTTCACCGTACAGCCGCCCGAAAGGGCGACGCGCTTGACTTCCGCCCCGCGCGCAAGCGCCTTTGCAAAGTCCGGGCAGAGGCGCGTATAGCGGCAGTCTTTGCCGCCGAACGTGCCGAACAGGATAAAGAGCGCGAAGAACAGAAGGGTGAAGTTTACGGCGGCAAAACAGCTGAGCACGAACAGCGCCAGAACCGCCGCCGCCACGATCAGACTGCATGCGACGCAGACCCTGCGCGCCGCCTTGGCGCCGCGCAGCCGCGTGATCACGCAGCAGAGCACCCTGCCGCCGTCCAGCGGGTATGCGGGCAGCAGGTTGATGACGCAAAGCCCCGCCGACATGTACGCCGCCGTATCCGTAAAGGCGTACGTATCGGGGAAAAACCACCACAGCGCCACAAAGAGCACCGCGCAGGCGGCGTTGACGGCGGGCCCCGCAAGCGCGAGCTTTACCTCGTCTGCAAGCGAGATGCCTTCGATATCGCCCTGCACCACGGCGCCGCAGGGCAGCAGCAGGATCCGCTCCATGCGGCAGCCGATGCGCGCCGCGTACAGCGCGTGCCCGTATTCGTGGATGACGGCAGCCGCCGTACAGACGAGGAACAGGAACAGCTCGCCGCGCAGGAAAAAGAACAGCCCGAACAAAACAAAGAGCGGATGCACGCTGACCGCCATCCGCCCCGAACACCGCAAACGCGGCGCGCGCCTGCCTCCCGCGCGCGGATGCGCGCGGGAGCGCCTTTTTTTAAAGATCCCAGACGATGTCATTGTTTTCGTCCACCGAATAGGACTGAATGAGCGTGCCTGCGTCGTACAGCGCCACAGAGACCGCCGCAGAGCCGTCGCTGTACCCGAGCGGGATGGTCGGATACACCGTCTCTCCCGCCGCCGCGTAGGCGTACGTCAGCCCCGAAAAGACGGACGAGAACG
>CASDPE010000157.1:4254-6026 GCA_949282395.1 uncultured Bacillota bacterium
CCACTTCGACGGTGAACAGCCCGTCTTCGCCCTGCGATACGTTGGTGACCGTGCCGCCGTAGGGCGCATACACGCTGCACTCCGCCGTGAACGAAAGGATGCCCTCCTCCGACACGGCGCAGCCCACGCTCTCGTCCGAAACGACGGAGCCGAGGGTCAGTTCGGAGTAGACGCGGTCGTCCACCGTCTGCACCGCTTCGGGCTGCGGGTCGACAAGCCCCGCAAAAAAGGTGTTGATCGCGCTGTCCTGCCAGAACACGTTGGTGAGCAAGATGAGGGCGACCAGCCCGATCACCGCCGCAAACTCGGCAACGAGCAGCTTGCTGTCCAAAAACTTTTTGCGCGGCTTTTGCTCGGGAACGGCGCCTTCGCCGTAATCGACGACGTTTTCCTCCGCGGCGGGCGCGGCGGGCTCGGCAGGCGGCGCAGTCTCCGGTCCGCGCTCTTCGGCGCGCTCGTTGACGGCGGCGACCGCCCGCTCTTTGAGGTCCGGCTCCCGCTTTTTGCGGCTCTTCTTTTTGGTGACGTTCAGCGTGCTGACCGGTATTTCCAGCATTTCGGCGTAATCGATTGGTTCGCTCATACTCTTCCTCCTTTTCGCTGCTGTGTAAACATTGTATGCGCGGACAAGCCGAAGTAGAACAATTTTTTGCACAAAACAAAATTTCCCCGCATATACTGCGGGGAGAGGGCGCACGCCCAAGCGATCTCTCGCGCAGCTGCGCGATTTTAATCCTTTTAAAATAATAAATTGCGCGCGCAAAAATCACACTTTTTGCAAGCGCACCCAATTTGCCGAAAACTTTCGGCTCTCTCGAAAGGGGTGAATGCGCGCAACTTATAATAGGAGAGCCTTTAAAGGTTGCGCGCAGAGGGGAAAACAGCCGTCCCGACTAAAAGGAGGGCAGCGGTTGTCCCCTGAAAATCGCGCAAACCGCAGCATCTCTTTTGCGAGGTTTGCGCGAAACCAAAAAAAATATGAACCGAGCGCAGAACCATTACGGCCTGCGCCCGATCCATATATGATAAGGGGGAAAATGATGAGCTTTTGAAGGTAACCAAGCGGAAGCGCTTGCGTCTTTCGTTTGATTACACGCTTATTATACCCAAGCCGCGCAAGAAAGTAAAGCAAATAAAAAAATTTTTTTGAAAATTTTTAAAATTAAATTTTTGTGCGTTTTTTGTTGAATTTTAACAATTTTACACGATTGGCAGCGGCTAAATCGTTAACCTTGTTAATTGCTGACAGGATTTCCCTCCGCGTTTTGTGAAAGGTTTGTTATCAACATTTTAAAACAGGCGGCAGAACAGGCAGGCGAACGCCACAGCGCACAGGTTGGAAACAAAGGCGATGGCGACGGGCAACACGGGTTTTTTGCCGCGGCTGCCCGCAAAATAGACGGCGGAGAGGTAAAAGACGGTCTCCCCCGAGGCGTAGACGGCGCTCGCACAGCGCGCGATGTACGAATCGGCGCCGTACTGCGCGAACAGATCGCTCACCGCCGAAAGCGCGCCGCTGCCCGAAAAGGGCTTGATGAGCACCAGCGGCGCGATCTCGGGCGGGATGCCGAGGGCGGTGAAGACGGGCGAGAGCGCCTTGGCGAGCAGCGCGGAAAGCCCGCTTGCCGAAAACAACTCCGCAAGGATCAGCACGGCGGTGATGTACGGCAAAAGCGATCTTAAAAGAGGGAGCACGCCCGCCACGCCGCTTGCAAAGCTATCATACACCCTGACCCGCCGCACTGCCGCCGCCGCGAACACCGCCAGAAACA
>CASDPE010000158.1 GCA_949282395.1 uncultured Bacillota bacterium
GGATGGGAAAAAGGGTGGGAAAAGGGCGGGAAAAGGGGCGGGGAAAGGGGAGGAAAAATGCCCCGCAAACGGCAGTATTTGGTAATTTTGTGTGGTCTTTTTTTGAAAAGTTGATTAGATTTTTCCATGTTGTGAAAGGACATTTTTCATGCCCGAAGAGCGGAGCGGGGATCGGAGAGATGAAAACAGTGAAAAATCTATGTTAAAAATGAACAGTTTTGCAAAAATCAAAGATGAAAATCGCGGGTAAACTTCATTAGACAATTCCATAAAAGTGCTTAAAGGGCTCCATTTACTTTTCGCGGCGGAAGGTTTTATAATTATGTGTACAAGGAACAATACGGGCAAAGAGCGCAAAAAAGGCGCTCTTCACGCGCCCGTATCCGGTTGAAGAGCAGAGAGGGGAAAATGATGGGGAAAAGAGCGGTTGCCGCCATACTTGCGCTTTTTGCAGCGTTCACCTTTGCAGGGTGCGCCGCAGAAGAGCCGACAGAACAAGCCCCCTCGATCGAAACCGTTTCACTGGTCACGGCAGAGGGGGCTTCTGCGCGTGTTGCCGCTGCGGAAGAGGGGCGCATGGACAAAGGCGGGCTGCTTCTGGAAGGGAACGGCGCATCCTATTCGGGCAGTTTCAACGCCGTTTTTGTAGGGAACACAGAGCTTGCGTTCGGGTTCCGCCGCGGCGATCCCGCGGCATACCGCCGCCTGACCATCGAAGTCGCTTCCGCCGCTTCCCCCTCGCAAAAATTTTCCGTTGTGTACGAATCGGTGCAGGGCGACGTTTACTGGGGCGAAGCAAACGGCAGGGGGCGCTCGGGCGTATACATGCAGTACGGCAGCGAGCTCCGCACCACGCGCTATTGGGCTTCGGACGAGGCGGAGGCGTGGCAGAACAACGACAATTTCAACGTAGACGATGCGCTCGCGTCCCCCATGTTCGGCGGCGCGGGAGAAAAAGAGAGCGAGTTCGGCGAACAATACGGCACGCTGCGCCTTGCATGGACGATAGACGGCGTTTTAGAGATCTACGTCAGCGAGCGCAACAACGAGTACACGCCGCGCCTGATTGCCGCGTTTGACGGCACGTCTGCAGGGCTGGGCTTCGATGCGGAGCTGGGGCTGTGGGGCTTGCCGCGCATGGAGATCGCGGACGGGTACACGATCTCGTTCAAGGCGGAAGTGTTCGGCGGCTATACGTCGCAGCCGTGCGCGCCGTGCGTCTATTTCAATGCGTTGGTGACGGGCAGGCGCGGGCAGGAACGCACATACCCGCTCACGGGGGCTGTGATGGAACAGCCGCCCTTTTATACGGAAGAAGTTTCGGCATCATAAGGCGCGGCAGCGCCTTTGCGATAAAATGAGGAGGTAAATGGATGGCTACAAAGATGGGGACGAAGAAAAGGCTGCTTGTGCTCGTTCTGGCTGTGGCTATGGCTGTATCCGTGCTGGCGGGCGGTTTGTTCTTCATCAATGCAAACGCGGCGACGGATCTTGCGGTAAACTCTGCCGACCTGTTTACGGTTTCGGCGGGGGTGAACGTGCTTCCTGCGTCGCAGTACGTAACAAGGGAGAACGCCGAGGTCGGCGATACGGGGCTGCGCTTCCAATCGACAAACGACGAGGCGTTCACGATCGAATTCAACGGCGTGTTCCACCGCTCGTTCGGGCTGGAATGGTCTGCCCCCGCGGACGGCTGGGTCAGTGGCGGTGCAGACGTCGTGTTCGAGATCGCCGAATTCGGCAACCCCGATAACAAGTTCGAGATCCACTACGGGGGCGAATGGCAGAGCAACGCGTGGGTCGAGTATGACTATACGGACAGCGCAGGCACGACGCAGACGCTGTACCGTTCGTACGGCTATAACCACGGCGGGCATTCGCGCATGCTCTATTCCAAGGACATCATCATAGACGCGCTTTACAGCGACCCGAACGGTTCGGATATCCGGTTCCGCCCCGTACTTACGGAGAAGGAAGTAAACGCCAAGGCGCGCACAACGATCAGTGTGTATGACCCGACTCCGGAGGGGAATCTTGTTGCCTTGCCGACGGATTCGGAGGAGGCTGTGATCGATGTGAGCGGGTATTGCGTGGGTGGCGACGGCTATATCAACATTGCCTCTTTCCGCGACGATCCCGAAACGTTCGAGCCGACCACGGAGCAGACGGAAGAGTATACCGCAACTTCGTGGGGACCTTCCTCCGATCCCAATTACAATATAGGGTACAACCTTCCCCGCATCAATTTCGAAAACGGCTATACCGTAACGATCCATGTCTCCAAAGGGTTGGAGTTTATGGTGTACTCCATCGGCGAAGTGTTTGAAGTCGGGGATAACAATTATTGGACAGCCAATCCCTGGAATGCGGGATATCCTTGCATGCAGATCGGAACGACGGCGGAAAAGGCGCAGAGGACGTCTGATCTTGACGCCACTTGGTCGGCAAATTATCCCGTTTCCGATTTCTACCAGAATTGGCAGAACGAATCGGTCATAGCGATCGAAGGGTACCGCTACCTGAACGATTCATACATCGGGCAGGAAGTCACGCTGCCGCAGGCAAGCGTGCTGCATCAGGGGCAGGAACAGGCGTTCACGGGCACCATCACCGTGACCGACAGTTCGGGCACGCCCCAAACCGTCAGCGGCGGCAAATATACGATCGCCCGCAAGGGCACGCATACGGTGACGTATACGCAGGATACGCTGACGAAGTCCTTCACTTTTTCCGCGGGCGAAGCGGTGTATGCCGTTTCGGACGCGGTAAAGGTCGATAACAACAACGGTCAGCTCTCTTTGGAAGCCGACGCAAAGGGGAACAAGGGCATCAACGTAAAGGGCGCGCAGTCCAACGCCTATGCGGGTACGTTTGCGGGTTCGTTTGCCGGCAATGCGGTGATCGAATTCACCTTCCCCGACGCGGTAAACGGCGAAGCCGCGGGCGGGCAGTTTGCCTACGTCATCCGCGACGCGGAGGGCGCGGAGATCTTCCGCATCGTCTACAACGCGGCGGGCTGGCGGACGAACGTGTACGTTCAATACGGCGACGAGATCCGCAGCTACGGCAAGAGCTGCAACATCGGCACGAATTGGAGCGGCGAAGCGTACTTCTACCGCGCTCCGCAGGGCGAAGAATTTTTCGCGCAGCCCTGCCTGAACAATTACAGCGGTTCGCAGAAGGCGGGCACGCTGCGCCTGTGGTGGGAAGGCGACGTATTTTGCGTCGGCGCAGACAACCGCGACGGCGAGCTGCTCACGATCGCCAAATTCGACGGCTCGCAAAAGCCTTCGCAGGCGCAGATCGGTTCGGACGGGTACATCCTTGTCAAAGACCAGGGCGCGGCTACCGCGGAAGCGGAGAAAGCCGCATGGGGGCTGCCCAATATCGCCGACCGCCTGGCGGAAGGGTACACGATCGGCTTTGAATACGACGGCGCCCGCACGAACAGCGTCACCTTCCTCTCCGTGAACGGCATTGCGTTCGGGGAGAAGGCGAATCTGGTAACGGACTATGTGTTCTCCGTCTCGATGCAGCCTGAAAAGGCGTATGTGAGCGGCTCGAACATCTACGTGGCGGAAGGGTTTACCGTCGGCAGCGTGCGCCTGCTCTATTCCTATGCGTTCACGGGCGCCGCGGCGGGGTACGAAGGCTCGTGGAGCCTGAACCATCAGGTGTTCGATAAGTCTTTTGAATCGTATTACACGAATACAAGCGCCGGCACGCAGACCGTAACGATCGCTTCGACGGATGCGGGCGAAAAGTGGAACGGGCTGGATAAGCAGTTCGCCCTCCACATCGAAGAAGCGTGGGAGCTTTCCTTCAATGCGGAAGGCGGCACGGTAGCGGAAGGTTCTTCGCTCGATCCCATCACCTTCTCGGATCACACGCGCTTTTTGCTCTCCGTGCCCGAAGTGGAAAAAATCTTCTGGCAGTTTGACGGCTGGGGCATTAACAGCGCCTCGCAGGAAGCAAAGTGGAACGGCTCCTTTGCCGTGTTCAGCGGGGATACGACGCTCCACGCCCTGTGGATCGACGTAACGCCGCCGACCGTCGCCCTGACGGACGGCGTAGAGAGCTACACCGAAGTGCTGCTCGAAGACGGCTTTTTCACGATCTCCAAAGAGGACGTGATCGCGT
>CASDPE010000159.1 GCA_949282395.1 uncultured Bacillota bacterium
CGGCCGACCTTTTGGAGCGCGGTGAAGTTTCCGCCGCGGTGCTGCCCGTTGAGAACACGCTGCAAGGCGCGGTCACGCAGAATCTGGATCTTTTGTACGCGGGCAAAGATCTGTTTGCCGTATGCGAATACGTGCTGCCCATCGAGCACAGGCTGATCGCAAAAGAGGGCACGCAGCTTGCGCAGATCCGCCGCGTCTTTTCGCACAGGCAGGCGCTTTTGCAGTGCGGCAGGTTCCTCTCCGCGCGGCTGCCGCAGGCGCAGCTTGTGGAAACGCCGTCCACGGCGGAGAGCCTTGCGCGCCTGGAGCGGGAAGGGGACGCGGGCATTGTCGGCGCGCACGTGCGGGAGGAAGGGTTTGCCTTTCTCGGCGGGAACATCGCCGATGAGCCGAAGAACTTCACCCACTTTCTGCTCGTCAAAAAAGGGGAGGGGGCGCTGCCGCGGCACTGCGCGCGCATCTACTTTGCCGCGACCTGCCCGCACGAGCCGGGGGCGCTGGTCAAGATGCTGCAAGTGCTTGCGGCGTTCGATCTGAACATGACCAAGATCGAGTCCCGCCCCATCAAAAACAGCCCGGGCGAGTACTGTTTTTTCATCGAATTTGCGGGCGACGTTGCCGACGCGGAGGTGCGGGCGGTGATGCGTCGGTTGAAAGAATATTGCAAAAATTTCAAACTTCTTGGTTGTTATTGAGCGGTTTTTGCGCATGTATAAAGTACTATGCGCCGCATAAACGGCTCAAAACGTGCAAAACAGGGCGATCGGCAGGCAGAAAAGGAAGGCGGCCGCGCCCTGTAACGCTTTTACGCCGATGAAGGCAAGCGGCTTTACGCCCGCGCCTTTGAGGAAGGCGAGCTGCTGCGCGAGGATGCTGCCGCCGCCGAACGTCACGGTGAACGCGGCGAGCGGCAGGGCAAGCGGCGCGCCGCTCGCCGCGATCGAGGCGCAGCCCTGCGTCGCTTCCAGCAGTCCTGCCGTAAGTCCCGCGGCGGCGCCTTCGGAGCCTGCGGCAGAGAGGGGAAGCGAAAAAAGAAATTCGAGCGGCGCCGATATGTGCAGGTCGGAAAGCGCCTGCATCAGCACGAAAAAGAAGGCGATGAACCCGCCCACGCACAACACGGTCAGAACGCCGCTCTGTACGGATGCGGCGAGGATGCCGTCCGTATCGGCGTGCGGCGCGGCGGTTTTGTTGCGCTTGTTCTCCTCCGATGCGGGTGTTGCTGTCGTTTGCGGCGCGGCGGTTTTGTTTTGTACGCGCAGGGTGTGCGGAGGCATTATTTTTTTCAGCCCGGCGTACGGCGCAGGGGCTTTCTGTCCGGCGTGTATATTTCCTTTTTTTCGTCGGTTTGTAAAG
Organism: uncultured Bacillota bacterium; assembly: GCA_949282395.1. Lineage (GTDB taxonomy): Bacteria > Bacillota > Clostridia > Christensenellales > Borkfalkiaceae > Borkfalkia. The sequence continues at coordinate 1,357 of CASDPE010000159.1, forward strand.
TACAATGCGAGATATACGCCTATGACTGCGAGCAGGTGCGCGGCGAGTAAGACAGCTCCCGCGGCGGCGCTCCCGAACATCGCGCCGCCCACGCTCCCGACGAGGAACATCGGCCCCGAAGTAGAGCAGAGCACGCTCATGCGCTTTGCCTGTTCGCGGGTGATCGCGCCGCCTTTGTGCAGGTCGGCAACGGTACGGCTGCCGACGGGGTATCCCGAAAGCAGGCTCACGAGCAGGCAGTAAGCCGCGCTGCCGGGCAATCCGATTTTCTCTGTCAAGGGCGAAAGTCTGTCCGCGAGTTTCTGTGCAGCGCCCAGCTTGGTCAAAAGCCCTGTAAGGATAAGGAAAGGGAAGAGTGCGGGCAGGACTGCCTTTGCCCACAATGCCATGCCCTGAATGCACGCCTCAGCGTAGCGCGCAGGGGCGGTAAGGAGCAGGCAGAGCAGGAAAAGCAGAAGTACGGAGAGCAATGCTGCGGGCAGTCTGCGGTGTCGCAGGTTTTTGGCGCGGAACGGCTTCTTTTGTTTGCGGGCGGCGGAGCGTGTGTGCTGACTGCTCATCACCGTTTCTTGTGCGCGCGCGGAAAGCGGCGTGTGCTGTCGGACGGGATATTCGTACATATTGCTACTGTATTTTTGCGGAGGGGAGAATATGCCGAAAACGCTCGGATTCGCGCTCGGCGCGGGCGGTGCGCGCGGCGTCGCGCACGTCGGTTTTTTAAAGGCGATGGAGGAAGCGGGGATCGTTCCCGACTATCTTGCGGGCTCTTCGATGGGCAGCGTCATCGGCGCGTGCTATGCCGCGGGAATGACGGCGGACGAAATGCGCGAAGCGCTTAAATCGCTCCGTGCGGGCGACGTGGTTGACCTCGGCGTGCGTCCCATCCGCAGGCTGGGGCTTTTGAAATGGGAGCGGGCGCGCAAATTCTTGGAAGCGCACATCGCGGCGCGCACCTTTGAAGAGCTGCATATCCCGTTCTGCTGCGTCGCCGTCGATATTAAGAGCGGGAAGGAGGCGACCTTCTCTTCGGGCGACCTGCTCTCCGCGGTGCTCGCGTCGGGCACCATTCCCGCGGTGTTCCGCCCCGTGGAGCGGGAGGGCGGTCTGTATGTGGACGGCGGCGTGCTCTGCCGCGTGCCCGTACGGCAGGTCAAGGCGATGGGGGCGGACGTCGTTGTCGCGGTCGACGTGCTCGGCAGGTGCCGCGAAACGGAGAAGGTACCGCACGTCCTTTCGCTCGTGGCGCGGGTATACGACATCATGGACGACGCGCGCACGCAGGCGGAGCGCCGTCGTACCCGCCGCATCACCGACCTTTGGCTGGAGCCGGATATGGGGGACCTGAGCCAATACAAGGTCAGATACTATGACGAGGCGTACGAAGCGGGGTACCGCATCGGAACAGAAAATGCCGAAAAAATCCGCACACTCATCGCCGAATAGGAGAATTTTGCACAAAAATCAAGTACTATGCTACACATAAAACGATAAAATAACAGGATTTTGAAAGAATGGACCTCTTTGATCTGAACAACAATGAAAACGACGCGAAGCCGCTTGCCGAAAAAATGCGGCCGTCCAACCTTGACGAATTCATCGGGCAGAGCCACATCGTGGCGGAAGGCAGCCTTCTGCGGCGTGCCATCAAACTGGACAGGCTGGGCAGCTGCATCTTCTGGGGACCGCCGGGCTGCGGCAAGACGACGCTTGCGCACATCATCGCGAGCACCACGCACGGCAACTTCATCAAACTGAACGCCGTGCAGAGCGGCGTCGCCGACGTAAAGAAGGCGGTGGAGGACGCGCGCACGGCGCTCAAGTTGTACGGCAAGCGCACCTATCTGCTGCTGGACGAGTGCCACCGCTTCAACAAGGCGCAGATGGATTCGCTGCTGCCCGCCGTTGAGCAGGGTACGCTCCTGTTCATCGGCTCCACGACCGAAAACCCGTATGCGTCCATGACGCCCGCGATCGTCTCCCGCTGCCGTGTGTTTGAATTCAAGCGGCTGACCGAGGCGGAGATCCGCGGCGCATTGGAGGCGGCGCTCACCTCGCGCAAGGGGCTGCGCGCCTACAACGTAAAAATGGACGAGGACGCGCTTTCGCACATTGCGCGCACGGCGGCGGGGGATCTGCGCACGGCGTACAACGCGCTCGAGCTTGCGGTGCTCACCACGCCGCCCGCGGCGGACGGGAGCATCCATGTGACCCTTGCCGACGCCGAGCAGTCCATCCAGCGCAAGGCGCTCTCTTACAACACGGACGCCTATTACGATCTTCTGTCCGCCTTTTGCAAGAGCCTGCGCGGGAGCGACTCCGACGCCGCGCTCTATTACGCATTCCGCCTGATCGAAGGGGGCTGCGATCCGCTCGTCATCCTGCGCCGTCTCGTCGTGCACTCGGCGGAGGACGTCGGCATGGCGGACCCCAACGCGATGACGGTGGCGACGAGCGCTCTTCTCGCCTTCGAGCGGCTGGGTGCGCCCGAGGGACTGATCCCGATGTCCAACGCGATCGTCTACGTCTGCGAGGCGGAAAAGTCCAACTCCGTGATCATCGCGATGGACGCGGCGAAGCGCGCCGCGCGCGAGGTGCGCGACGACAACATCCCCGCGTATCTGCGCGACAGCTCTTTCGGCGACCGCGAAGCGAAGGCGGCGAGCGCGCGCTACAAATACCCGCACAACTACGGCGGCTGGGTACGGCAGCAGTACCTGCCCGACTCCCTCAAAGACGAAGTCTTCTACCG
>CASDPE010000160.1 GCA_949282395.1 uncultured Bacillota bacterium
GGCGTGGACGGAGTACGGCAAAAACATTTTCAACACGATGAAGAACACCTTTACGACGTATGCACAGTGGCGCGGGCTGAAACAGACGAGCCTCAGCTGGTATACCGGCTCCGACGTGAATTACGCCACCGACCCGATGAGCATCTCATAAAAAAGGAGCGCCGCGGCGGGCGCACGCCCGCCGCGGAAAAAGCAGGGGAGAAACGTTTATGAAAAAGAGCAAAAAGCTCGCGGCGCTGCTTCTGGCGGCGTCGTTCGGGCTCGGCATCTTGGCTGGCTGCTCGGACGGGAGCGGCAAGCTGGAAGAGCGTTCAGACGGGCTGACGGACGGTTTTACGCTGACCGCCGCCACGGACGACGTGGGCAGGTCGTTCTCACCCGTTTCGGGGTATGAACAGAACAAGTTCGTCGGCATCTTCTATTTCCTCTGGAACGGTTCCGACCAGAGCGAGATCAAGGACGTAAGCAACAACTACGAAAAGAACCACACCGTCATGAGCGAGCTGCTGGCGCGGGAGGCGGACGGCGGCACGCAGGAGATGAACGCCTTCCATTATTGGGGGCAGCCGCTGTACGGCTACTACAATGCGGACGACGAGTGGGTCATCCGCAAGCACATCGAGCTGTTCATCCATGCGGGGCTGGATTTCATCGCGTTCGATACGTCGAACGGGCGCATCTACGATTCGCAGGTGTATACCTTCCTCGATATCCTGCTTGATTACTACAAGCAGGGGTATGACGTGCCGAAGATCCTGTTTTTGACTTCCGTCGACCCCACCACGTCGCGGACGTCCGTGCAGAGCCTGTATTACAGCGTGTACAGCCTGTACCCCGAATACGAACCGCTCTGGTTCCGCGGCAAGCAGAACAAGCCGTGGATCATCGGCAGCCAGACGAACGACGCGATGATCGATTCGTACTTCTACTTCAAACTGCCGCAGTGGCCGAACGCCGCCATCGAAAGCGGGCGCTTCCCTTGGATGGATTGGAATTATCCGCAGGATATCTACACCGATCCGCAGGTCGGCAACATCATGTCTGTATCCGTTTCGCAGCACGTGGGCATCTCTGCCACGAGCAAGCCGCTCGCCGATTTCAGCGATTCCGGGCTGTTCGCGCCCGAAAATCGCGCGGAATTGCAAAAAAACGGCTTCGATTTTGATGCAAATTATATGGATTTGGTGTATAATGCTAATTGGGGCAGGGGATACGACCATACGACGGGCAAAAACGACCGTAGCCGTGCGCTTGCCGAAGGCACCAATTTCGAGCAGCAGTGGGATACCGTGTTCAACAACGAAGCGGACGCGGATGCGAGCAATGACGTCGACCTCGTGTTCGTGACGGGCTGGAACGAATGGATCGCGCAGAAGCAGCCGAACAGTTCGGTGCTCGGCGACAAATACTGCCACTTCGTCGATACCTTCAACATGGAATTTTCGCGCGATATCGAAATGTGCGCGGAATATCTTGATAACTACTACCTCTCCCTTATCCGCAACATCCGCGAATACAAGGGCGAGGGGGAAGGCAAGGCGTTTGACGCGGGCGATCAGCTCTCTTCGCTGATGAAAGGGCTTGACGGCTGGAACGATGAAAACGTTGCCGTCTTCCGCGATTTCACGGGGGAAACGATCGCGCGCAACGCGCTGGATACGTCGGGGCAGAACGTGCTGGAAAACGACACCGGGCGCAATGACATCGTGGAAGTGCGCGCGGCGGCGGATCGGGATTCCGTGTACTTGCTCATCCGCACGGCGGAGGATATCACCGCGCATGAGGCGGGCGACGAACGCTGGATGAACGTGTACCTCGGCGTCGAGGGCACGCAGGGCGGCTGGCTCGGCATGCAGTATGTGCTCAACCGCGCGCCGGAGGGCAATAAAACGTCGCTGCACCGCATAAGCGGCAACAGCTTCACGCCCGTGGGCATGTGCGATCTCAGCGTGAAGAGGAACGTCATGCGCATCCGCATCAGCCGTTCGCAGCTCGCGCTGCCGCAGGGCGCGTTTTCGCTGGGCATCAAAGTTGCGGATAACCTGCAAAAGGACTTCGACGTCGCAGAGTTCTACGTCAACGGCGACGCCGCGCCGATCGGCAGGATGCGGTACGTCTATTCCGTAAAAGGTTAAAAGCAGTCTGCCGCTTTGCATCATACCGTAAGGGAGCGAATAAGGGAGAATACATGGGAAAAGCGGTCAACAGGAACGATGTTGCCAGGCTCGCGGGGGTCGCCCCGTCCACGGTGTCGAACGTGATCAACGGCACCAAGTTTGTGAGCGACGAGGTAAAAGAGCGCGTGCGGCGCGCCATTGAGGAGCTGGAATACGAGCCGAACCTTCTGGCGCGCAGCTTCAAGATGAACTCTACAAGGCAGGTCACCGTTCTGCTCAGCACGCTGAACAATTTTGACGACGTGTACCGCGGCATGTATGAAGTCGCCTTCCCTGCGGGGTATTCGCTGAGCGTCATCATCGCCAACGACAACCGCGTCAATTACTACAACAACTGTTACGCGCACCGCAGCGAGGGGATCATCAACCTGTCACGCTTCTTCTGTACGGACAAGGAGTACAACAAACTCATCTCGCATGACATTGCGGTGGTCAACGTCGCCCCGGGGCGCGAAAATTTTGAAGTCGGTATCAACTACGTCAACGCGGTGGAGGCGTTCGTGAACGAGCTGCTCAAAAAGGGCAGGACGCGCGTCGCCTTCCTCGCGGATACCTCGCGTGCGGAGATCGAGCCGGATACGCGCCTGATCGCCATGAAGTACTTTCTTGACCGCGCGGGGCATCCCTTTGACGAGCGCCTGTTGCGCTGCTATGAAGAGAACGTTGTCATGCTCAGCTCTTCCGAGTTCGGCTACAACGCCGCGGCAGACATTCTGGCGCGCCACCCCGATACGCAGGCGATCTTCTGCGTCAACGACTATACGGCGCTGGGCGCGTATAAGTTCCTGAGCGAACGCGGCATCCGCATCCCGCAGGATATTTCCCTCTGCGGGTGCGACGACTGTCTGATCGGGCGGTATGTTTCTCCCTCCATCTCTTCGATGGGCTACGATAAAACGGAATTCGGCAGGCAGTGCATGCACAACATCCTTGAACAGCTCAAAGGCAACGTAGAGCAGGAACGCAAGATCATTCTGTACGCCGAATACCGCCCCGGAAGCTCGGTCTGAGCGATCGGTACGGGGTCTTCCGCCGCGGCGGAAGCCCCCTTTTTTCAAGGAGCAGTTTTTATGCGGACATATACTTCCGCCCCCGCAGAGGGCGCCGTCACCATATGCAGGCAGCAGACGGGCAAAGATTGGTGCAACTTCCTCTGGAACGAGGGCGGCTATCAGTGCGAGATCACGCACACGGGCGCATCTTCGGCGAAATTCGTCGCAAACACGTCTGAGGCGATCGTCCTCAACGAGCCGAAGAGCGGCGTCATCTACTTCCGCGACGAAGAAACGGGCGAATATTGGAACGCGGGCGGCTCGCCCTGCGCCGTGCCCGTGCACGCGTATTCCTGCCGCCACGGGCAGTGCGCCAGCTTTATCCGTTCCGAACATGCGGGCATTGCGGCGGAGACCGCGTATGCCGTTTCCGACGCGTTTTTGCACGAAGTATGGCGCGTCACTGTCAAAAATACGGATGCACGCCCGCGCCGCGTGGGCGTGATCGCGGGTACGGTGTTCCGCATGGACGGGTACGCCATGCCCTTTTATTACAACGCGTTCACCACGAGCGAAACGATGTACCTGCCCGAAAGCTGCGCCGTGCTCTGCCGCTCGCAGAACCCGTATGCGCACTTTGACGCCCCGCACGGGTTCGTGATGGCGTCTGAGCGCCCGTTCGCCTTTGAAGGGGACGCAGACAGGTTTACGGGCGTCTGCGGCGGGCTTGCACGCCCGCTCGTGCTGGAAGAAAGGCAGGATCTTTCCTGCTCCTGTGCGACGGTGCGCCCGCGCTGCGGGCTGTTGCAGCACAAGTTCACGCTCGCCGCAGGCGAGGCTCGCACGCTGTATTACTTCGTCGGCTTCTGCGCGGGCGAGGCGGCGCTTGCGTCGCAGCGCGCCGCCATGCTTGCCGAAGCGGAGGGG
>CASDPE010000161.1 GCA_949282395.1 uncultured Bacillota bacterium
TCAGTTTCCACTTTTCCTGCATGCTGTTCGCAAGCGGATGCAACCCGAAAAAGACGCAGAACAGGAACATGCGCCACGGGTTCCAGATGCCGCCGAACAAAAACCCGAGCAGCACCGCCGCAAGGTACGCCATCAGCCCCGCGCGGCGCGACCCCGCCGCGACCGGAAGCAGCAGCGCCGCCTCCGCAAACAGGTAACACGCGAGCGTCAGGAAGGAAAACCAATTCCCCAACGTAAGAAAGATGACCGCCACCGCGCAGGAAACGCCCGAAAGCGCTATGAGAAATGACCTTCGTTTCAGCTTCATATCCCGCCCCGCAACGCCGAAAAGATGCGCAGGCCCGTGCCAAACGGGTCTGCGCCGCCAGCCTTATCTGCACCCGCAGCAGGCGTTCATGCAACAGTTGAAAGCCAGGTTGCACGCACAGCAGGTGGCGCACTGCTCGCACAGCCCGCTGCCGCCCATCTGCTGCGGCTCGTCCTGGTACGGCATGCCCTGCGGCTGCTGCGCGTCGTCCGCCACTTTCTGGCGCTGCGCGTCCGCATTCTCCGCGCGGCGCGCGTCTCCCGCCATCTTGTCTTTGAGTTTGGTATAGGCGGCCTTGTATTTTTCGTTGGAAGGATCCATCTGCATGGCGATCTCAAGCTGTTTTTTGCTCTCGTTCACCCAATTCTTTTTATAGAATACGGCAGATTGCAGATAGTGCCACTCGGCGGGGCGTTCGTTGAACTCGTCCAGCACCGCCTGCGCCTCGTTCATCTTCCCTTCGCGGATGAAGGCGTCCACTTTCGCATAAGAGGCGCCCATGTCGTCGCGCTCGTGCCGTTCGCCGCGCTCGGTGACGATCGCGTTGTACGCAACGTCGATCTTGTTGAGCATGCGCGCCGCCTCGTTGCCCGCTTCGCCTTCCAGGAAGCGTTCTTCGGAATACTTCTTTTTGAGTTCCTCGTAGCGCGCGGCAAGCTCCTCGTCCGAAACGTCTTCGGAAACGCCCAGAAGTTCATAGTCTTTTTTGCTCATAGCTCTTCCTCTTCCCCGCGCCCTCAGAAACGGACGGGCTCGGGCTTGGCTTTGCAGCCGCACCTGACGCGCTTTGTCGCCGCGGGCATGCCGCGCAGGATCACGTTGTCCGTCAGGTCATGGTTGAAAACAAAACGTATCTTTTGCAGGTGCTCGGCGTTGAGCGCGAACACGCCCGCAAAGATGAAATCGATCTCTTCCCCGTTTTCCTGCACCAGCTCCCCGCGCGAGGCGGCGCCGTATGCGGCGAGGAAGGGGTTGTAATTTCCCTTCTTTTTGTCCTTGTCGTAGTCGTCGAGCGCGTCGATCAGGTAGATCCACTTCCCGATCCCGTAGCACAGCCCGCGCGTATCTTCGGTCGCCTTTTCGCCGAGGCAGTAGTCCGAAAGGTCTGCCACCATCTGCCCGAAGGGATCCGCCGCCTGCTCTGGCACGGCGCAGCCCGCCTTTTCGAGCTTCAACAGCGTTTGCAGGTGCCCGCGCACGATGCGCTCGGCTTCGGGGTGCAGCCTGCGCGCGCGTTTGAGCCCCTTTTTGAGGAGCAGCCGCCTGCCGCGCCCCCGCCGCTCGTCGGCAACGTCGTCCGCCGCCTTGTAATAGGCGAGCACCGTATTCAGGCAGGCGAGCGCCTGCGTGAGCCTGTCGTCGCACGCCATGCGGCGCTTGGCAAAGGGGTGCAGCACGCAGTGCTGTTTGGTGACGGTGACGTCCTCCCCTGCTATATTGTGCAATAATGCGGATAAAAACGTGACGTCATAGGAAAGGGCGAACCGTGCCCGCTGCCCGCAGCTTCTGCCGATGCTTTTGCAGAGCCCGCAGTACAGCGCGCGGTACAGGATGCCGTCCTTTACGTACAGATACGGAAGATCCGGCTGCAAATACCCGAACAACGGTCAGTCCCCCGTATAGAAGCCGACTTTGCGGTACACTTTTGAAAGCGTTCTGCGGGCGATGCGCGCAGCCGCCTCTTCGCCGCGCTTCATCACGGCGTTGAGGTACCCCTTATCCGCGAGCAGGCGCGCCTTTTCTTCGCGGACGGGCGCAAGCGCGTCGGCGACCGTCTCCCCCACGGCGAGCTTGAAATCGCCGTAGCCCTTGCCCGCGAATTCGCGCTCCGCCTCCTCCGTGCTCTTGCCCGTGAAAGCGGTGTAGATCGTGAGCAGGTTCGAGACCCCCGGTTTGTTCACGGGGTCGTAACGCACCTCCGCCTCGCTGTCGGTCACGGCGCGCTTAAACTTGCGCAGCACGGTATCCTTGTCGTCGTCCATCGTGACGAAGCCGTTCGGGTTTTCGTCCGACTTGCTCATCTTCCGCGCGGGGTCGGCAAGGCTCATGATGCGCGCACTGCTGCCCTTGGGGAAGTAGCCTTCGGGCACGGTGAAGGTGGCGCCGTAGCGGTTGTTGAAGCGGATAGCAAGGTCGCGCGTGAGTTCGAGGTGCTGCTTCTGATCGGCGCCGATGGGCACGAGCGCCGCCTGGTACAAGAGGATATCCGATACCATCAGAACGGGGTAATCCATCAGCCCCATGTTCACGTTGTCCGCATGTTTGGCGCTCTTGTCTTTGAACTGCGTCATGCGCGAAAGCTCGCCCGGGTACGTGATGGTGTTGAGCACCCACGTAAGTTCGCAGTGCGCGGGAACGTGCGACTGCACGAACAGCACGCATTTTTCGGGGTCGACGCCGCAGGCGATGAACAGCGCCATCAGAGAGAGCGTATTTCTGCGCAGCGCCGCAGGCTCCTGCCGCACCGTGATCGCGTGCAGGTCGGCAACGGCGTACAGGCAGTCGTATTCGTCCTGCAAGGCGACGAAATTGCGGATCGCCCCGATGTAGTTGCCGATGGTGACGGCGCCGCTCGGCTGCACCGCCGAAAACAGCTTTTTCTTTGCCTGAACCTCTTCCATACCCCGCTCCTGCCCTGCTTCTTTATAAGGTTATTCATCGATGAGTATACCACATCGGTCAGACAAAAGCAACCAACTGACCCGCGTCGGCGCAGAAAATCACGGTTTTATCGGTATTTTCACAAGATTTTTACAACTTCTTCCGCCCTGCCGCGCAAACAAAAGCGCGGGGATCGTTCCCCGCGCGCGGCAGCATTGCCCAAAAAAACGGCAAAACGGGCGTCAGCCCAATTTCCGCTTCATTTCGGAGACGACGCGGCTTTCGATGCGCGAGATCTGCACCTGCGACACGCCGATAACCGAGGCGACTTCGCTCTGCGTCATATCGCGGAAATAGCGCAGCATGATGATCTTTTTCTCGCGCGCGGGCAGGCTTGCGATCGCCTCCCGCAGCTGGATGCGCTCGATCATGTCGTCCTGGTCGTCGGCTGCGGGCAGCCGCTCCAGAAGCTCGGCAGCCTTTTCGTCCTTCCCGTCCGCCTGCTCGTAGATGGAGACGGGCATGCGCGAAGAGCCGAGCACGAACGCGGCTTCGCCCTCGTCCATCCCGAACTTTTCCGCGATCTGCCCCACGGTCGGGGAACAGCCGTGCGCGGCGGCGTATTCTTCGGCATAGAAAGCCTGCGCCTGTTCCGGTTCCATCCACCAGGGGTTCATGCTGAGCTTGCGCACGGCTTCGGCGTATTCGGGGCTGTTCACCACTTCGCGCATGGTATCCACGAGTACCTTGACGACGTCGTCAGGCATTCCCTTGGGCGCAATGCAGGCCTGCCACATGATGAAGTTCTTGTTGAGGCCAATGTCAGCGGAGTTGGGCATGTTCAGATTGGCCACCTTCCTGTCCGAGAACTGCACAAGGCCATAGACCTCGTACTGGGCCAGGGCAACAGGCATATCGGCATGGAAGTGCAGACGGCCAGCCGCAATTTCCTTCATGACCTCGGGCGTGGAGCGGTAGGGCACGTAGCGGAACTTGAGGTTGTAGTGCTTTGCCAGGGCAATGACCGGCACATGGCTCATGTTGCCCTGCCCGGTAATGCCGACAATGTACTTGCCGGGATTCTTGCGCACCATGGCCACCATTTCCTCGATATTCTTCCAGGGCGCGTTCTT
>CASDPE010000162.1 GCA_949282395.1 uncultured Bacillota bacterium
GTCCCTCGCCCCAGCCGAAAGCAAGCATGCCGCAGTTGAACTTATCGTTTTCCTCGCGCACGCCGTACACCTGCCCGCTGCACCACGGATAGGTACCCAGATCGTGCGGGGCAAACCCGAACGTCCAGACGGGCATCCGCGCGAAGGCGAAAATGCCGCGCATCATGGCGTTGACAAGTTCGGGTGCGTACAGCAGAAAGAGGGGCATAGAGGGATAGGAGACGTCTACCGTGCCGATGCAGCCGTTGGAATCGCACTCTTTGGAGAGGAACAGCAGTTCCCCCTTTGCGTTTTGCACGAGCTTGTGCCCGCCCACGCTCTGGCGGAGCGCCGCGCATGCCAGCGCGTAGTACCCTTCGCCGACCGCCGCGCAGTCCTCTTTCAGCTTTTTATCGAACGCCCTGCACCGGCGCAGGATCTTTTCCACGTGTTCAAAGGCATAGCCCAACGCATCGGCGATGGTCTTCCCGTCGCGGAAAAAGTAGCCTTTGAGCCATTCGCCGAAGTAAAACACAGAGATGAGATCGTCGTGCGCGACCATAAAAAAGCCGCAAGGAGCACGGTTCACGCTCAGAAGGCAGGCGCGCTCGTTCGGTTTGCGCAGATACTCTGCCGCCCCTTCCGCAACGTAGCGGTTGACGGCAGCCTCCGTCACAAAAAAGCTCTCTTCTCCCGCAAGATAGGTGTACCCGTGGTCGGGCGCGTATGTATCGCTTGTGTCGGACGCGACAAGGTTCCTGCGGCGCGTCATGAACGCCGCCTCGTACTTTTCGCCCGGCAGCACGCCGCCGACGACGGGCGCGCGCTTTGTGCTGTAACAGTATTCCTCGTCCAGAACGAGCGCAACGGAAAAATCGGCGGGCAGCGCCCCCTTTGCCCGCAGCTCGTACCGCGTATAGCAGACGGGGCAGGAAAGGATCTGCAGATCGTCCGGCAAAAGCGGCGAAAGAAAGCTGACCTTCAAAGTGAACGCCGCGCACGCGAAGGTATAAGCCGTTTCAAATGCGGTGACGGCAACTTCCTTTTGCGCGAGCGGAAGCGCGTCGTCCCTCCTTCCTAAAAAGCAGTACGTTTTTCCGCCGAAGCGTACCAGCCCGTACGCGCGGCGGGGCGTTCCCTGCCAGAAGATCGCGTCACCGCCGTTGAGCATATCGTTTTTTGACCAAACCGAGAAATCCGGGTCGATGACCCAGAGAGGATAGGCAGGTAATTTGCGTTGCATTTGCACACTCCGTTAAATTTCAAAATCTTCGGCGAAGCCGCTTTCAACGGCTTCGCGCAGAAAGCGCAGTTCGTTTTCCGCCCGCGCGCGAAGTTCGGGGGAACGTTCCCATGCGAACCGCTGCGCCTCGTATTCGGCGTGATAGCCGTACACAGAGACCGTTTTCGGCATCAGCGCTGCGGCAAGCCCCACCGCGCGGCGCAGGTGCCACGGGCTCGTAACGACGGCAACGTTCAGCCGCTTTTGCGCCAACAAATCGTTTTTGATGAGCGTGAACGCAAACAGGATGTTTTCGATCGTATCTTTGGAGGAGCGCTCGGCGACGATCTCCGCCGCAACGCCCGCCTCGCGCAAAAGGCGGCGCAGAATATCGCACTCCGCTTCTTTTCCGCCGCCGAACGCGCGTTCGACGCCGCCGCAGGCGATCACCTTTTGCACGGGGATGCGCGCGCAGAGCCCGGCGGCGCTGCGCACGCGGTCCGGCATATTCGGCGGCTCGCCGCCGAGCACGAGCACCGCATGGCAGGGCGGCGGAAGCTCCAAAAACGGTTCGCCGAAGATCAGCTCTTTTTTCTGTTCATCCGATAATTGCGTAAGATCCGCCCGCGAAAACAACATTGTTCCTTCCCTTTTACAACTGTATTTCAGGCAGCGTGACTTTTGCGCGCAGGCGGATATCCGCAGAGGATGCGCCGACGAGGATCTCGTAATCCCCTTCCGTGACTTCCCACCTGTCTGACGCCGCCGACCAGTGCGCAAACGCGCGCATCGGCAGTTCCACGCAATATTTTTTACGCCCGCCCGCGCCGATCGCCGCTTTCGCATAGCCTTTCAGCTCCTTCAGGGGGCGGTAGACGAGCGGAGCACATTCGCGCACGTACACCTGCGCAACTTCCTTGCCCGCCGCCCCGGAAGTGTTTTCGACCTCGAACGTCACTTTTACGATGTCACCTTCACGGACGGCGGTCAGCCCGCTGTACGCAAAGGAGGCATAGCTCAGCCCGTGCCCGAAGGGGAACGCGACGGGCACCTCGTACGTATCGTAATAGCGGTAGCCGACGTCTAAGCCGTCCTGATAGCGCGTGACGCCCGCGCATTTGTATGTGTTCGCAGCGGGCACGTCCTCAATGGAGAGCGGGAACGTTTCGGAAAGTTTGCCGCTCGGGTTGACCTTCCCCGTAAGGATGTCGGCAACGGCCTCGTCGCCGCCCTCGCCCGTGAATCCCGCATAGACAACGGCTTTGACCCGATCGACCCATGCGGATACGTCGATCGCGCTGCCCGCAAAGAGCACGACGACGGTATTCGGGTTCTGCGCCGCCGTATCGAGGATGGCGCGCTCCTGCACGGCGGGCAGGCGAAGCGTTTTCCTGTCTCCGTCTTCGTATTCGATGCCGACGCCCGTGCCGACGCACACGATGTTCACGTCGCTGCGCCCCGCCTTCAACACCGCCGTGCGCGCGTTCTGCCACGCGCCCGTATCGTTGACTAAAAACGCCTTTTCGTAATCGACGGCAAACCCGCGCGCGGCAAGTTTTTCGGGCAGGTCGAAATTTTCCTCTTCCCAACGCACGCAAGCCGACCCGCCGCCGCTTATCATGTACGGCGTTGCCTTGGCAAACGAACCGCATACGAAGACAGACTGCCCCTCGGCAAGCGGCAGCACGCCCTCGTTTTTCAGCAGCACGATGCCTTCGGAGGCGATGCGCATTGCCTCGCGCCTGCGCTCCTTTTCGGTGCTTGACGCCTTTTTGCCCTTACGCATCTCTTTGCAACGCGCAACGAGGTTGAGCACCCGCTCCGCGCAGGCGTCCAGTTCCTCGTCCGAAAGCTTCCCCGCGCGGTAGTCCGCCACCAATTTTTCGTAGTTCCCTTCATTGAAGGGCATTTCGATATCCAGCCCCGCTTTTGCCGAAGCCGTTCTGTCACGCACGGCGTCCCAATCGGAGAAGATCGCGCCGTCGAAGCCGAAATCGCCGCGCAGCACGTCGAATCCCTTTTTGTACTCCGCCGCATAGGTGCCGTTGACGCGGTTGTACGAGCACATGACGGAAACGGGCTTTGCCTTGCAGGCGATCTCAAAGGGTACGTAATAGATCTCGCGCAGGGTGCGCTCGTCTACGTCGCTCGTTTGATGGAGGCGGTCGTACTCGGAATTGTTGGCGCAGAAGTGTTTGATGCACACGCCCACCCCGTGCGACTGCAAGCCGCCGATATAGCTCTCCGCCATCGTGCCCGCAAGGTACGGGTCCTCCGAAAAATATTCGAAGTTGCGCCCGTTGAGCGGGTCGCGCTTGATGTTCACGCCGGGCGCAAGCAGGATATCCACGCCGCGTTCGAGGCAGTCCTCCGCGAGGCATTTGCCCATTTGCCGCGCGCATTCTGTGCTCCACGTGTTCGCCAACAGCTGAATGGCGGGATACGCCACTGCGGGGATCGCCTCCGTTTTTCCGTCCTCGGTTTTCCGCTCCATGCGCAGCCCCACGGGGCCGTCCGCCACCATAACGTTCGGCAGCTTTCCGCCGAGATCCTCCGTATGCCAGCGCCCCTTTCCGCAGATGAGGCGCAGTTTTTCCTCTGTGCTCAGTTCTTTCACCGTCTTCATGATGTCTTCTCCTTTTAGAACTTAAATCAGCTTTTCCGTAGCGGGACAGCTGTTTTCTGTAGCCGTGCCCGAGGTGGTCAGTCATTATCCTATGACACATCTTTCAGTTACGGCAGAAAAGTCAGACGGCTCCGAGTCTTACGTAATAGGAGACGACTTTACGTTCCGACCGCTTTCGGCAGGGACGTTCACGATACGGTATGTT
>CASDPE010000163.1 GCA_949282395.1 uncultured Bacillota bacterium
TACGTATCGTACTTATCGGGGAAAGACTGGATGAAGTCGTCCGCGCAGGCGAGGCGGCAGACGCGCCGCATTTCATCGTCCGTCGCGTCCTCTTTGCCCCAGCGCAGATTGTCTTTGATGGTACCGGAGAACAACACGTTCTTTTGCAGCACCATGGCGACCTTGTTGCGCAGCGTTTCCAGGTCGTACTCCTTTACGTTGACCCCGCCGACGTACACAGCCCCTTCCGTTGCGTCATACAGGCGCGGGATGAGGTTGACGAGCGTGGACTTGGAGGAACCCGTGCCGCCGAGGATGCCGATCGTCTGCCCGCTTTTGATGTGCAGGTCGACGTCCGCCAAAGCGAACTTTTCCGCCGTTTCGCTGTATTTGAAGCTGACGTGGTCGAACACGATCTCGCCGTCCTTCACTTCCTTCACCGCGTTTTCGGGGGAAACGATGTTGCTCTTTTCTTTGAGCACGGCGACGATACGCTCTGCCGAAGTGCGGGCGATGATGATCATGACCAGCACCATGGAAAGCTGCATGACGGCGGAGAGGATCTGCGACGCGTACATGATCAGCGCCGTCAGGTCGCCGCCCGAAACGGTGGACGAAAGGTCGCCCGCTTGAATGGCGTTGTTGGTGAGGATCGCCGCCAGCAGGAAGATGAGCAGGAACGAAAGCCAGATGCAGAACTGCATCGCAGGCCCGTTGACCGCCATGATGCGCTCGGCGAGGGTGAAGTCTTTGCGCACGTCTTCGGAAGAGGCTTCGAACTTCTTCTTTTCAAAGTCTTCGCGCACGAACGACTTGACGACGCGGATGCCCTTGATGTCTTCGCGCACGGAGCGGTTCATGTTGTCGTATTTGTGGAACACGCGCTCGAAGATGGGGTGCGTTTTGAAGATGACAAACACCAGCACCGCCGCAAGCACGGGCACCAGCGCCAAAAAGACAAACGAGATCGTCACGTTCACCGTAAACGCCATCACCAGCGAAAAGATGAGCATGAGCGGGCAGCGGATGGCGACGCGGATGAGCATCATGTACGCCATCTGCACGTTCGTCACGTCCGTCGTCTGGCGGGTCACGAGCGAGGAGGTGGAAAAGCGGTCTATGTTCGCAAAGGAATAGCCCTGAATGGCGTAATACATATCCTTGCGCAGGTTTTTGGCATAGCCCGCGCTCGCCCGCGCCGCGAACCTGCCCGAGAGCATGCCGCAGATGAGCGAAAGGATCGCCATCCCAATGAGGATGCCGCCGTACACGAGGATGACTTCCATCAGCCTGCCCTGCTCGATCGTCTCCTTGCTTTCAAGCGCATCCAAAAACCACACGATGACCAGAGGCATCAGGCATTCGAGGATGACTTCCAAAGAGACGAAGATCGGCGAAAGGATGGAAGGCTTTTTGTACTCGCGCACACTTTTTGCCAACGTCTTTAAAAGCATTCGTGATCTCCTTATATAGAATAAAATTTGAAACCGTTTTGATGCGCGCAGCGGCGGCGCTCATGCGCCGTGTTGCATATTGCGCCGTGTTGCGCCGTATCGCACATTTCTTGCGACGTATTGCGCATTGCGCCGCATTACGCTGCATTGCACAACTCATGCGCCGTGTTTTTCAAGGTTGGCGTTGAACCGCTCCACAAAGGAAAAGAACAGCCCGATCTCCTCCTGCGTAAAGCCCTCCGTCAGCAGCGATTCGATGCGTTCGACCTGTTCGCCGAGCTGCTTGCGGATCTCCTCCGCGTAGGAGGTGAGCACGATCTTTTTCAGCCGCGCGTCGTAGCCGACGGGCTCGCGGCGCAAAAGCCCGCCGCTCTCCATCGCCTGCAAAACCTCGCTCGCCGTCGAGCGGCGGATGTGAAATTCCGCTTCGATGTCACGCTGGAACACGTCTTTTTCTGCATTGCGGAACAAAAAATTGAGTATCCACACATGAATACCCGTCAGAATTTTGTTTTCCTTGATCGCGGGAATGTTGTCTACCGCCTGGTTGATCCGCCTGCCGAGCGACTTCACCGCATAGCCGATGTGCCGTTTGTTCACGCTGCACCCCGAAAAAAGAATTGTTAGGTTTACTAACAATATTATAGCGATACAAATAAAATTGTCAACGGTTTGAACGGGCTTTTTTCATCGGTTTTTTTGAAAAAATTTTCATAGAGCAAGCGCCCGCAGCCGTTCGGCTGCGGGCGCGGAAAAAACGGAAAAAAGACGGCTTTACCACCCCTTGCGCGGGGTCGAGCGCCCTTCCACGAGCGCGGACACATGCGTCTGCCTGAAAGAGGGGCGCGGCGGGCGCTCCTCGCCCGAAAGCAGATCCAAAAGGGCAAGCGCCCCTTCCTGTGCAAACTCCGTAACGCCGACGTCGACGCTGGTCAGAATGTGCGGCATGCGCAGCATCTGCTGGATGTTGTCGTACCCGACGATGCCGTAATCCTCCCCCACTTTCAGCCCGCGGCGTTCGAGCACGTCGACCATCACGAACGCAATGATGTCGTTGAAGCAGAACAGCCCGTCGACTTTATCCGCCGCGATCTTGTCTGCGATCGCGTCTACGTCCGCCTCGCGGATGTAGAAGATATGCGCGGGATCGAGCGCGCCGCCCGCAGCCTCTGCAAACCCGCGCTGGCGGTCGAGACAGACTTTTACGTCATGCCAGCTGCCGATGTACGCAAGGTTGCGGTACCCGCGGGAAAGCAGGTGTTCGCCCGCAAGTTTCCCGCCGAACACCTCGTCCGCGTCCACCCCGGGCAGCCCGTAGGGAGAGCCGTCTCTGCCGAAGATCACGAACGGGATGCCCGCCTCGCGGATGAACGCGACCGTATCTTCCGCCGGTTCGAGGAAGGAAAGGATGCCGTCCGGCTTGCGCGAAAGCACGCTGCGGATGAGGTCGTTGTCCGCATACGGCGAACGCGCGTTGTTGGAAAAGATGATGGTGTTGTAACCGTGCTCTTCAAAAATGCGCGAAAGGATGTCCGTCGTAAAGGAGTAGAACGGGTTGACCAGATCGTCAAAGGCGATGGCGATGGTGCGCGTGCTGCCGCTGCGCAGCCCCGACGCGTTCCTGTCTGCGATGTACCCGAGCTCTCGGCACGCCTGCGTGACCCGTTCCTCCACCTCGCGCGTGTAGTAAGGCTTTTTGTTGAGCACGCGTGAAACGGTGTTGACCGATAACCCCGTGTGCGCAGCAATGTCTTTCAACGTGATTTTTTTCTTCCCCTGGCTCATAAAACGGCACCGCCTGTATTGATTTACGTTCAACCTTCGTTAAACGTTCTCTTATTATCCATATCATACCATTTTTTCAGGGCGCTGTCAATACTCCTTTCAAAAATTCAAGCGGAAAAAACGAGCGAAGAAGCCGCGGAACGGAGTGCGGCGCGAACGCACACCCGAACCCCTGCCCTTCTGTACCGCGCCGCAGCACAAAGCACTTCCCGTCCTTGTTATATGCTGCCGCACAAACCGCTGCCCTGCCGTACCGTATCTCACCGCCGGGCAAAACGCCGCTCTTGCCGTACCGTATCGCACCGCCGGGCAAAACGCCGCCCCGCCTTCGCCGTATGGCTTGGCGTAAAAAATTTGAAAAACCCCGCAAAATCATTTTACTTTTTTCAAAAAAGTAGTATAATAAATTATGCTGTTTTGCGGCGCCCGTATTTACGGCATCCGAGGTGTGGCGCAGTTTGGTAGCGCGCTTTATACAGGGCTCCCGAAAATCGCAACGAGCGAATGCGAAGTGAGATTTTTGGGAAAAGGAGGAGCGGAGCGCGCACGCGAGCATTGCCCTTTCAGGGCGATGCGAGAACGCAGCCGACCGCGACGACGCAGGGACCAAGAGGTCGTGGAACGACCTGCCCGTTGAACTGAATAATTTCGAGGTGTGGCGCAGTTTGGTAGCGCGCTTGGTTAGGGACCAAGAGGTCGTGGGTTCAAGTCCCGTCACCTCGACCAAAAGAGAGCGGAAACATGTTTGTTTCCGCTCTCTTTTGCATAGACAGCTTTCTACTGAACCCACGACCGATTTTCCGC
>CASDPE010000164.1 GCA_949282395.1 uncultured Bacillota bacterium
CTCCTCCGCCCGCGTGAACGTTCCGCCTTCGCCGCGCACGAAGAGGGTGATGTCCATCTCCACGCGGTCTTCTTCCAGGCGGTTGAACCAGAGGTAGGCGAGCTCGTCCCTGTCCTCGCAAAAGGTGTTGCCGCCGATCACTTCGCGCAGTTTGTAGGGCGAAGAGACGTCGAACAGCAGCACGCCGCCCGCCCGCAGGCAGCCCGCCAGATGCGAGAACGCGGCGGGCAGGCCGCGCGGGGGAACGTAGTTGAGGCAGTCGTTGACGCACAATGCGAAATCCGCGCGGTGCGGCAGCTTCACTTTGCGCACGTCCGCCCGCACATACAGCGGGCGGTGCGCCTGCCCGCGCGAAAGCTCTTCCGCCTTGGCGAGCATCTCTTCGCTCACGTCAAAACCCGTCATCGAAAAGCCGTACGCCGCGAACCTGCGCGTGAATGCGCCGCTGCCGCAGCCTGCGTCCACCCCGCTGCCCGTGCGCACGCCCTGCGCGCAGAGCCGCTCATACAAGTACTGCGACCATGAATCATAGCCGCAGTCCTGATTGAGATATTCAAACCGATCCGCAAGGAGGGAGTAGGCTTTGCTCACTTCTCCGCGTCCCCGCTCTTCTTTTCTTTTTTGCCCTTCTTTTTGCCTTTGCCCTTGGCGCCCTTCTCTTCTTCCTCTTCTTCGGGCTGCTCGAAGCGCGCGTTGTACACGACGTACTTTTCGTCCGCCCTGTGCTCTTCGGCGTACTTTGCGGTGTCTTCGACGATCGCCTCTTTCGATTCGCGCAGCTTTTTCAGGTCTTCGCGCGAGAAGGAGTCGGGCAGTTCGTACACTTTCAGATCGTCCGTGATGGGCTTGATGGGGCGGGACGCAAGGTCGGATTTGATCTTGGACGCCTCTGCCTGCTCCGCCTCGTACTGCTGCACCGCCTTGCTCTGCGCGCCGCCCTTGCCGACCTTGGGGTAGATGCCGCGGTTGACTTTGCCGCCTTCGCGCTTGGATTCAAAGTACTTGTCGAACACCCATTGCGAATAGTCGAGCCACACCAGCAGCATGTACGAAAGCCCGAACAGGATGAGGATGAGGTACCCGATCATCGCAAAGAAGGAGCCGATCAGGATGAAGATGACGGGGATCGCCATCAGCACGCAGAAAAAGATGTTGTGGAAGATCATGCCGAACGTCATCAGAAAGGCGTTTTTGAGCAGGCGGAAGAACTTGATCTTGTAGTTCGCGCCCATAGACAGCATCCACAGATACATCATGGTCAGCAGTGCGATCGCAATGTAACAGAACACCTGCGATATGACCATCAGCGTCCTGTTCCCGCTGCCCGTGGCGACGACCACGGAAGAAGCGTCAATGGAAATGGTGAACAGGTACAGCATGATCCCGTAAAAGAGGGTGGATTGCAGCACGCAGACGAAGTTGATCTTGATGCCGCGCCAGAAATCGTTGGCGACGAAGATGCCCTCCGTCCACACCATGTTGCGGATGACGTAGATGCCGCCCGAAATGCCGATGCCCGCGATCAGCGCCGCCACGACCATGAATGCGCCCCACAACAGGTTCGTGGAGAGCACCATCTGCTGTTCCAGCCCCGCGATGTCCGGCACGGACGGCCAGCCCACACCCAGAGAGTTGGAAGGGAGCAGCGAGCCCTGCCCGACCAGCATCATGTAGCGCAGAAAGTACACCGCGATGAGCGGGATGCAGAACACGATGATCAGAAGGTTCACGATGACAAGCTTGGAAAACCTGCCCTTGAAAATATCCCAGAAAAGGCTCCAACGCCCCGTAGGCAGGGTGCTGCGCGCGTAATTTTCGTCGCGCTCCTTGCCTTCGAGCATGCGCGCGATAAAGCCTTTCTTTTCGCCCTGTGCCATAGTTCCTCCGAATTTCCGCCAAAGGCGGGTCAGCTGTTGCCGCCGTTTCACCGACAGTTGTTACCCATTATACCGCAAAAGCGAAAAATTTTCAATGATTTTATACCGCCCGACGAAAAAAAGTCTTTGACAAATGCGCGTACATATGATAAAATCCTTATGCTGCATAGAGGAGCGGACGAGCATGAGTATCTGTGCCGTACCGCGGGGCGGCTCCCCGCGGCGCAGAGAAAGGGCATCTCCGCCGAGGCACGGCATGGGGAGCCGCCCTGCCGCCGCCGGGCGTACGGGAGAACACCCGTGCGACTGTCACCGCCTGCGTGGAGAACTATGGTCGGCGCACCCTTCCCGTACCTGCGGGCAAAGAGCGCGCCCGCGGCATTCCCCCATCCGTTTTTCACGGCGCGCGGCCCCTGCGGCAGCGCGCCTTTTGTCTGCCGCAAAACGCGCGCAAACGACTTCGGTACTACATTTTTCAGGAGAATAGAAAGATGAAAAACTACAACGTCGCCGTCATCGGCGCAACAGGCATGGTCGGGCAGCGCTTTCTGCTGCTTTTGGAAAACCACCCTTGGTTCCACGTAAAGGCGCTCGCCGCCTCCCCCTCCTCTGCGGGCAAAAAGTACCGCGACGCCGTGGCGGGGCGCTGGGCGATGACCGCGCCCGTTCCCGAAACGTTCGCGGACATGACCGTATTCGACGCCGAGGCGGACATCGAAAAGATCGCCGCCGCCGTTGACTTCGTGTTCTGCGCCGTGAACATGAAAAAGGAGGACATCCGCGCCCTCGAAGAAAAGTACGCCAAAGCGGAGGTGCCCGTCATCTCCAACAACTCGGCGCACCGCGCAACGCCGGACGTGCCCATGATCATCCCCGAGATCAACCCCGAACACGCGGAGATCATCGCCGCGCAGAAAAAGCGCCTCGGCACCAAGCGCGGGTTCATCGCCGTAAAGAGCAACTGCTCGCTGCAAAGCTACGTGCCCGCCCTGCATCCGCTGAAAAAGTACGGCGTGAAGTGCGCGGCGGTGTGCACCTACCAGGCGATCAGCGGCGCGGGCAAGACCTTTGACCGCATGCCCGAGATCGTCGACAACGTGATCCCCTACATCGGCGGCGAAGAGGAGAAGTCCGAACAGGAACCGCTGAAAATTTGGGGACACATCGAAGGGGACGCGATCGTGAACGCGGCTGCGCCCAAGATCACCGCGCAGTGCCTGCGCGTGCCCGTATCCGACGGGCACACGGCGGCGGTGTTCGTCTCCTTTGAAAACAAGCCCTCCAAGGAGGAGATCCTGCGGGCGTGGGCGGAGTTTTCGGGCGTGCCGCAAGAGCTGGGGCTGCCCTCCGCGCCCAAGCAGTTTTTGCACTACTTTGAAGAGAACGACCGCCCGCAGGCAAAGCTCGACCGCATGCTGGAAAACGGCATGGCGGTCTCCGTCGGCAGGCTGCGCGAAGATATTTTGTTCGACTACAAGTTCGTCTGCCTTTCGCACAACACGCTGCGCGGCGCAGCCGGCGGCGCGGTGCTGATGGCGGAACTGCTGGCGGCAAAAAATTACATTTAATGGTTCACGCGTTTCTCGCGCAAAGGCGCTGCGAAACGCCGTGATTTGAGGGGAAACCCGAACGGTTTTCCCCTTCGCGCGCGATATTTAGGGCTACGTATTATAGAAATCGCGCGCGTTCACCCCTTCCGTGCGCCGCCCCTGCGGCGTAAAGTGCAAAAGCAAAAAGCGTGGTTTTTGCTTTTGCAGGTTATTATTGGTAATGATTTTATTGCGCGTGGCAAAATAGCACTTTTGCCTGAGCGCACCCAAATTGTCGCATACTTGCGGCTCACCCGAAAGGGTGAATGCGCATGACTTTTTGTAAGAGAGCTTTTAAAAATCGCGCAAACCGCAGCACCCCTTTTGCGAGGTTTGCGCGAAAAAAAACATTTCGGAGAGAGAGTATTATGGTCGGTTTCTTTCACGGAACGATGACGGCGATGATCACGCCGTTCAACGAAAGCGGCGTCAACTTTGACGCATTCGGGCGGATGATCGAATACCAGATCGCGGGCGGTACGGACGCCCTGCTCATTCTGGGCACGACGGGCGAACCCGCCACC
>CASDPE010000165.1 GCA_949282395.1 uncultured Bacillota bacterium
CCTTCATGCCGTGCCTTCCTTCCTCTTTTTTTTCTTATTATACCGTTTGGCGGGGGAGCAGGCAAGCAAAACGGTGAAACAGAACATTTTTTTCTGTTTTTTTTCATTTACCTATTGAAAACCGCGCGGAGATGGTATATAATAAAAAAGGCGGACGCTTGCAAGCGCTTGAATCCTCTGTCCGCCGATAAGGGAGTACCGTTATGATCATTCAGGGTGAAAATATCCGCAACGTGGCAGTCATCGGGCACAGCGGCGAGGGCAAGACCTCCGTCTGCGAGGCGATCCTGTTCAACGCCCGCGCGACCGACCGCCTCGGCAAGGTCGCGGAAGGCAACACCGTCACCGACTACGACGAGCAGGAGATCGCGCGCAAGATGTCCATCTCTCTTTCCGTCGCCTATGTGATGTGGGACAATGTGAAGATCAACCTTCTTGATGTGCCCGGCTTTTACGATTTTGAAGGCGAGCTTGCCGAAGCGCTGCGCGCAGCGGGCGGCGCGCTCATCGTTACGGGCGCGAGCGGCGCGCTCACCGTGGGCGCCGAAAAGGCGATCGACACCTGCCTGAAAAACAAGATCCCGATGGTCATTTTCATCAACGGCATGGATAAGGAAAATGCCGACTACGCGGGCACCGTCGCCGCGCTCAAAGCAAAGTACGCGGCGAAGATCGCGCCCATCCAGATCCCTTTGATGGAAGGGAACAAGATGATCGGCTACATCAACGCCTTAAAGGACGCGGCGTATCAGTTCACGGGCACGGGGCTGAAGGATATCCCCATCCCGGACGAGATGAAGGGCACCCTTGCCGACATGCAGGCGAGCCTCACC
Organism: uncultured Bacillota bacterium; assembly: GCA_949282395.1. Classification (GTDB taxonomy): domain Bacteria; phylum Bacillota; class Clostridia; order Christensenellales; family Borkfalkiaceae; genus Borkfalkia. The sequence goes on from CASDPE010000165.1 coordinate 834, forward strand.
GAAACCGCCGCCGAAAACGACGAAGAGCTGCTGGATAAGTACTTCGGCGAAGGCGCGCTCACGCGGGAAGAGGTCATCCGCGGCATCCGCAAGGGCATCTACAACGTGAACACCATTCCCGTGATGGCGGGTTCGGCGCTGCAGAACAGGGGCATCATCAACCTCATCGAAGAGATCGTAAAGTACATGCCCAACGCCGTCGAACGGCGCGAAATTTTGGCGCAGAGCGAGGACGGCGAGGAGCTGATCCCCATCAGCTGCAAGGCGATGGCGCCCTTTGCCGCGCAGGTCTTTAAAACGACGGTCGACCCCTTCGTCGGCAAACTCAACGTGATGAAGGTGTTCCGCGGCATTTTAAAGGCGGGCAGCACCGTTTACAACGCCGCCACGGGCAAGACCGAGCGCATCAGCCAGATCTACCTGTTAAAGGGCAAAAAGCAGGAGCCCACGGCAGAGCTGGGCGCGGGCGATATCGGCGCGGTGAGCAAACTTGCGAACACGAACACGGGCGATACCCTCTGCGATGAAAGCGCAAAGGTGAAGTTCGACCCCATCCACTTCCCCCGCCCCGTCCTCTCTATGGCGATCTACGCCGAAAAGAAGGGCGAGGAGGATAAGATCTTCCAGGGGCTGAACAGGCTTTCGGAGGAAGACCGCACCTTCACCGTCACCAAAAACGCCGAAACGGGCGAAATGATCCTGAGCGGGCTGGGCGAAACGCAGCTGGACGTCATCAACAAAAAATTAAAGGCGAAGTTCAACGTCTCCGCCGTGCTCAAAACGCCCAAGATCGCCTACCGCGAGACCATCCGCAAAACGGTGGAGGCGGAAGGCAAGCACAAAAAGCAGTCCGGCGGGCACGGGCAGTACGGGCACTGCAAAGTGCGCTTTGAACCGTGCGAAAGCACCTTTGAATTTGCCGAAGAGGTCGTCGGCGGCAGCGTGCCCAAGCAGTACATCCCCGCCGTCGAAAAGGGGCTTACCGAATGCCTGCCGCACGGCGTTTTGGCGGGCTACCCCGTCACGGGGCTGCGCGCCGTGCTCTACGACGGCAGTTACCATGACGTAGATTCCTCTGAAATGGCGTTCAAACTCGCCGCCGCGCTCGCTTTCAAAGAGGGGCTGAAGAACGCGCGCCCCGTCCTTCTGGAGCCGATCATGAAGCTGAAGATCGGCATTCCCGAAGCGTACCTCGGCGACATCATGGGCGACATGAACAAGCGCCGCGGGCGCATTTTGGGCATCGACCTTGTAGACGGCATGCAGGTCGTGAATGCCGAAGCGCCGCAGGCAGAGCTGCAAAAGTACGCGACGGATCTTCGCAGCATGACGCAGGGGCGCGGCAAGTTCGCCATGGAACTTGCCCGCTACGAAGAAGTGCCGCCTGCCGAATCCGAAAAGATCGTCAAGGCGAGGGCGGCGGAACAGGCGTGACATTGTTTCACGCATTCCTCGCGCAAAGGCGCTGCGGAATGCCGTGAGCTGAGGGGGAAACCGACACCCTTACGGGATGTTGGTTTCCCCCTCTTTTTGCCCTTTTTTAGGGCTACGTATTATAGAACGGGCAAAAATTCACCCTCTTCCTTCACGCTTTCCATAAAGCGCAAAGTGCAAAAGGCAAAAGCGTGGTTTTGCCTTTTGCGAGAGATCATAGAAATCGCACGCATTCACCCCTTTTCGGAAAAGCCGAAAGTTTTCGGCAAATTGAGTGCGCTTGCAAAAAGTGCGATTTTTGCGCGCGCAGTAAAATTATTATATCCTTAGTGTCACCCTGAGCGAAAAGGCAACGCAGTTGCCTTGTAGCCGAACGGGTCTGAGTAGGTTCGCGCGTTAGCCGTATGCAGTCTGTGTTGCTTGACTGACTGCATACGGCTTTCAATGTTTTCGGCTCAGATCCCTCGGCAAGCTTGGGGTTACACCTATTGGCGCTTTTCCTTGTCATCCTGAGCGGAGCGGGGCGGAACGCCCCGCGAAGTCGAAGGATCTCTATTCAAATGTTGTCGATATTCAAATAGAGATCTCTTGGCGGGCTCGGGATGACGGGGGGGGTAGGCGGTGCCTTGGTCTTGTGCAAAAAAGGCGGGTAAAAAGGGGTGGAAAAAAGCCGCAGGAAATCCTGCGGCGGCGTCCTTTCAGCCCGTTCAAAGCGCCTTATGCAGGTTCAGCTTTACGTTGCGGCGGTCGATCTCCACAAGCCCGTCGCGGTGCATGCCCGCAAGTTCGCGCAGCATGGCGCTGCGGTCTACGCACAGGTAGTCCGCAAGGTTGGTCTGCGAAAAAGGCAGCGTAAAATATTGGCTGCGGTGTTTGGCGGCGAGCAGGCGGAAATATGCCAGCAGCTTTTCGCGCGTGCTGCGGCGGCTCAGGATCTCAAGATGTTCCGAAAGCGCCTGCGTCTTTTCCGCCATCAGCCGCACCAGGTTGCGCACGATGGTGCTGTGGTAGGCGCAGGCGTTGGGGCAGCGCTTCATGATGTGGTCATAATCCACGTACAGCACCGAACAGTCCTCTTCCGCCACCAAAAAAAGGCCCGCGTCCGAGCCTGCCACGCTCAGCATCGCGCCGAACACGCCCCCTTCGCCGAGCTGTTCAAAGATGGTGCGCGCGCCGTCCTCGTCCGTCTTCATCACGCTGATCCTGCCGCGGTGCACCACGCCCACGCGCCCCTGCGGCATGGCAACTTCTTCGCCCTTGCGGTGGTTTTTCAGCGTCGTTTTAAAGCACTCCGTCATGCGCGCGTATTCTTCGTCCGTGATCCCGTCAAAGAGCGCGCTTGCTACCTTTTCCATGAGTCACCTCTGTTGCATTTGCAACACTACTAGTTTTAGTAGAATTAGGTACACTTCTTTTAACAGGATTATCATCAATTACATTTTCTGTTTCTTGATTCGAATCCACATTACTACGAAAGATACTTTCATCTGCTTGCATAGTAATACTTTTAGACTGTTCATTTCCAGGTTTAGTCCAATCCTTAGCAGGTTTCTTAGGTCTACCTCTCTGTCTTTTTATTTCACTCAATTTATCACTCCCTTTCAATCCACATCCTCAGATGTTTTAGTATTATTCAAATTATCATTTATATTATTCATAGAATCATCTATTTCATCATACTCTTCATCAATTTCAATTTTCTTATAACCTTTTTGTTCAG
>CASDPE010000166.1 GCA_949282395.1 uncultured Bacillota bacterium
GTCCGTGTTGCGCCAATATTGGTAAAATTCATAGGGGCTGGTCTTGTTCTCGTCCAGCCACACGGCGCCCTTCGCCGTCTTGCCCATCTTCTTCCCGTCCGAAGTCGTGAGCAGCGTGAACGTCATCGCAAAGGCGGGCTGCTGCTCCTTGCGGCGGATGAGGTCTGCCCCCGCCAAGATGTTGCTCCACTGGTCGTCGCCGCCGAGTTCGAGCTTGCAACCGTACTTGCGGTAGAGCACCAGAAAGTCATACGCCTGCATGAGCATGTAGTTGAACTCAAAAAAGCTCAGCCCGCGCTCGTAGCGGGATTTGAAGCACTCCGCCGAGAGCATCTTATTGACCGAAAAATGCACGCCGATCTCGCGCAGAAAGTCGATGTAATTGAGGTTCAGAAGCCAATCCGCATTGTTGACCATGACCGCGCCGTTTTCGCCTTCAAAGTCGATAAAGCGCGCCATCTGTTTGCGGAAGCATTCGCAGTGGTAGTCGACCGTCTCGCGCGTCATCATCAGGCGCATGTCCGTCCTGCCCGAAGGGTCGCCGATCATGCCCGTGCCGCCGCCGATGAGCACGATGGGCTTGTGCCCCGCCATCTGCATGTGCTTCATGGCGATCAGCTGCATGAAGTGCCCGACGTGCAGCGAATCCGCCGTCGGGTCGAACCCGATGTAAAAAGGCACGCTCTCGCTGCCGAGCAGTTTGTACAGATCCTCTTCGTACACGGTCTGCTTGATGAACCCGCGCTCGCGGAGGGTGTCCATTACGTTTTTCATCGAAATATCTCCTTGCTGCGTGCGCGCCTGCGCACGCGTTTTTGCTCTGTATGCTGGTTATTGTACCACATTGCCGCGCTTTTGTAAACCGCGCCGCCCCGCCGAACGCAAAAGTTTGCAATTTTTTTGAACGAGCGGAAAGAAATTTCGGGCAAAGCGTTGAAAATTTTTTCGGGATATGCTATAATTTTAAATGGTCGAACAGGCAATTTTTGTTTCGGTAAATTCTAATTGGAGGATGTAACATGCATTTTTCACGCGAAGTTGAAGAGATGATCTGCGTTGCAAAAGGCCCCAACCACGGGCCCGCGCCCATCCCCGAAGAGGGCAAATGGGTACAGGCAAAGGAGATCAAAGATATCTCCGGGCTCACCCACGGCGTGGGCTGGTGCGCGCCGCAGCAGGGCGCGTGCAAGCTGACGCTCAACATCAAAGAGGGCATCATTCAGGAAGCGCTCGTTGAAACGCTCGGCTGCTCGGGCATGACGCACTCGGCGGCGATGGCGGCGGAGATCCTGCCCAAAAAGACGCTGCTCGAAGCGCTGAACACCGACCTTGTGTGCGACGCGATCAACACCGCCATGCGCGAACTGTTCTTACAGATCGTGTACGGCAGGAGCCAGAGCGCCTTTTCGGAGGACGGGCTGGTCATCGGCGCGGGGCTGGAAGACCTCGGCAAAGGCACCCGTTCGCAGATCGGCACGATGTACTCCACGGCGGAAAAGGGCGTGCGCTACCTTGAAATGACGGACGGCTACGTCAAACGCATGGCGCTGGACAAGAACAACGAAGTCATCGGCTATGAGTTTGTCAACTTCGGCAAGATGATGGACTTCATCAAGGGCGGCATGGACGCGAACGAGGCGCTGAAAAAGGCGACGGGGCACTACGGCAGGTTCACGGAAGCCGACGGGGCGGTCAGGTACATCGACCCCCGCAAACAGTAAGGAGGTAAACGGGAATGAGCGTTACGTTTGAAGGTTACGAAAGAAGGATCGGGCAGATCGAGCCCGTCATGAAAAAGTACGGGATCAAAGATTTTGAAGACGCAAAGCGCATCTGCAACGAAAAGGGCTTCGACGCCTACGACATCGTGAAGAGCGTTCAGCCCATCGCCTTTGAAAATGCAGGCTGGGCTTACACCCTCGGCGCAGCGATCGCCATCAAAAAGGGCTGTCAAAAAGGGCTGTACGAAGGCTGCGGACGCGGCGGAAGCCATCGGCGAAGGCTTGCAGGCGTTCTGCATCCCCGGTTCCGTTGCCGACCAGCGCAAAGTCGGGCTCGGGCACGGCAACCTCGCCGCCATGCTGCTGCGCGAAGAGACGGAGTGCTTCTGCTTCCTCGCCGGGCATGAATCCTTCGCCGCGGCGGAAGGCGCCATCGGCATCGCGAAAAACGCCAACAAAGTGCGCAAACAGCCCCTTCGCGTCATTCTGAACGGGCTTGGCAAAGACGCCGCGTACATCATTTCGCGCATCAACGGCTTTACCTATGTGCAGACCAAGTACGACTACTACACCGGCAAAGTCACCATCGTGAAAGAGACCCCCTACTCCGACGGCGAGCGCGCCAAAGTGCGCTGCTACGGTACGGACGACGTGAACGAGGGCGTCGCCATCATGATCATGGAAAAGGTTGACGTTTCCATCACGGGCAACTCCACCAACCCGACCAGGTTCCAGCACCCCGTTGCGGGCACCTACAAAAAGTGGGCGGTCGAAAACGGCAAAAAGTACTTCTCCGTCGCCTCGGGCGGCGGCACGGGCAGGACGCTGCACCCCGATAACATGGCGGCAGGCCCTGCCAGCTACGGCATGACGGATACGATGGGCAGGATGCACAGCGACGCGCAGTTCGCAGGCTCTTCCTCCGTTCCCGCACACGTCGAAATGATGGGGCTGATCGGCATGGGCAACAACCCCATGGTCGGCGCTTCCGTCGCCGTTGCCGTTGCCGTACAGGAAGGCATGACGAAGTAAACCCGCTTTTTGCGGCAACGGCAACATGGTCAATTTATTTGTACCGTTGCCGTTGCCGTACAGGAAGGCATGACGAGGTAAAGGGTTCACGAAAAAAGTTTTGAAAGAGACAAAACTTTTTTCCGTGATTTGAGAGACAACCAAATGTTCGCCGCCGCAGGGTTCCCTGCGGCGGTTTTTTATAGTCCCCCACAGGGCTCCCGAAAATCGCAGCGTGCGAAGCACTGCGAGATTTTTGGGAAGAGGAGGAGCGGAGCGCGCATGCGAGCATTGCCCCTTTGGGGCGATGCGAGAGCGCAGCCGACTGCTCCGACGAGGGAAGGTGGATGGCGGCGAAGCTGACAGACGGATGAGGGTAAACCCCGCTCCCTGCAATGCTCGCCCGAACAGGCTGCCTTACTCATCCTGCTTCCCCTCATCCGCCCCTTCGGGGCACCTTCCCCACGGAGGGGGAAGGTATTGCGCTCGCCCCGCCCCCACCGTCATCCCGAGCCTGTCGAGGGATCTCTATAATAATTCCATCCGTGTCACCCTGAGCGAGCCGCCGAGAGGGAACGGCGGCGAGTCGAACGGGTCTTTGCCCTGCCGCGCGCAGGTCGGATACAGCCGATATTGCTTAACATACTGTATACGGCTCTCGCGGTTTTCGAGCTCAGATTTCTCCATTCGCTTCGCTCAGTCGAAATGACACAAAAAGGGCGCCGCTCTTTTCTGTCGTCCCGCGCCTGCCCCTTCGTCATCCCACACCACTCCACCGTCATCCCGAGCCCAGCGAGGGATCTCTATGAAAATGTTGTCCTTTTTTCCTTCCCCCTCTTGTGGAAAAAAAGAAAACCCGCTCTGCACAAGCAGAGCGGGAACTCCTTTCCTCTATTGCCTATCAATAATAGGGATAGTACGGATTCTTGACAACCGTGTCAACGATCGTGAAAATACCGAGGTATCCGAAAACGATCGTCAAGATGATCGTAATGAACACGGCGATGCACGCGACGATCAAGCCCGCGATCGCAATGCCGGGGGCACGGTACTGCTGCTTCTTCGCAACGCCGACCGCCGAGCAGATAAGACCGACCAAACCGATCGCAATGCCGATAACACCCATGTAGCAGAAGACCCAAGTCAGACATGCAAAGACCAGACCGGTGATCGCCACACCGCTGACGGGCTTAGCGGGGCCCTGCGCCTGCGGCTGGGGTACGTACGGCTGCTGCGCGTACGGCTGGGGCTGCCCATAGTAGGGCTGCTGCGGCTGCCCGTAATAGGGCTGCTGGGGCTGAGGCTGCGCTTCGGTTTTCGCCTGCTCCTGAGCCACCTGCGAAGCGCCGCAAGCGGGGCAGAAGTTGACGTCATCCTGCATCTCAGCACCGCAATTGATGCAATTTTTCATCTTTATCCCTCCAGATAAGAATTTCAAACCCATACCTGCTACAGCCGCCGCCAAACCAAATAAATTGACTTTTTTCGTATTTTATACGAAAAAAAGCGGCGCCGCTTTCGCACTGCGGTTTGCTATAACATTGCTTATATTTTATCATACGTCCCGCATATTAGTCAAGCACTTGGGGCAAAAATTCTTCATGGAATGCACACAAAATTTTTACAAATCAGTAATATTTTCCCGCCCGCGCGTATAGCAGCCCTTGCGACAGGGAAAAGCCGCCCTTGTTCCTTCCCGCTTCCCCTCATCCGTCATGCGGGCGCGGCAAAAGCCGCGCCCGCATGACACCTTCCCCGCGGAGGGGGAAGGTTTATACTGTCCTCATTTACCTTCCCCCCCACAGGGCTCCCGAAAATCGCAACGAAGTGAGATTTTTGGGAAGAGGAGGAGCGGAGCGCGCATGCGAGCATTGCCCCCCTTTGGGGCAATGCGAGAGCGCAGCCGACTGCTCCGACGAGGGAAGGTGGATGGCGGCAAAGCCGACAGACGGATGAGGGTAAACCACGCTCTCTGCAATGCCCGCCCGAGCGGGCTGCCCCCACGCCAAAAAGCGCGGCGCGGAAAAACCTTTCCGCGCCGCGCTTTTTGGAATACGTATTACTTTTACGTATTACTTTTTGCGGTTCACATAGCCGGTATGCAGGATCTCGTGCGCGCGGTGCGAACCGGGCGCGCCGAAGAAATCTTTGTACAGCTGCAAGACGGCGGGGTTTTCATGGCTCTTGCGGATCCCTGCCTTTTTGTCTTCATCGTACAGCGCCTTTGCGCGTTTGGCGCGCAGGTCGACCTGCCTGCGGGTGTAGGCGCTCTGAATGGGCTGGCCGCCGCCGTTGACGCAGCCGCCCGGGCAGCACATGACTTCCACAAAGGTGTAGTCGCACTCGCCCTTTTTGATCTTTTCGCAGAGCTGTTTGGCGTTGGTGAGCCCGCTCGCCACCGCGACCTTTACTTTGACGCCGTTCAGATCGTACGAAGCCTCTTTGATGCCCTTGATGCCGCGTACTTCCTTGAAGTCGATCTTATCCAGCGGCTTGCCCGTGAGCTTTTCCGCCGCGGTACGCAGCGCCGCCTCCATCACGCCGCCCGTAGCGCCGAAGATGACGCCCGCGCCCGTAAATTCGCCGAGCGGGTTATCAAAGGTGCCGTCCGGCAGATCGCCAAACAGGATGCCCGCGTTTTTGATCATCTTCGCAAGTTCGCGCGTGGTGAGCACGGCGTCGACGTCGGGATAGCCGCTCGCGCTTTCATGGTCGCGCGTCTTTTCAAACTTCTTCGCCGTGCAGGGCATGACGCCGACGACGAAGATGTTCTTCGGGTCGATGCTCTCCTTCTGCGCCCAATACGTTTTGACGGTCGCGCCGAACATCTGCATGGGCGACTTGCAGGTGGAAAGATTGGGGATGAGCTCGGGATAGTAATACTCCACGAAACGGATCCAGCCCGGAGAACAGCTCGTGAACATGGGGAGCGTGCCGCCCTCTTTCACCCTTTCGATCAGCTCGTTCGCCTCTTCCATGATGGTGAGGTCGGCGGCGAAGTTGACGTCGAACACCTTATCGAACCCGAGCATGCGCATCGCGGTGAACATCTTGCCCTCGGTGTTGGTGCCGATGGGATAGCCGAACTCCTCGCCGATCGCCGCGCGCACGGCGGGCGCCGCG
>CASDPE010000167.1 GCA_949282395.1 uncultured Bacillota bacterium
CGCTGCGCATCCGCGACGCGGGCGGCACCGCGCGCGAGGCGTATGACCGCCTTGCGGACATGACCCGCCATCTGCGGTATACCATCATCGCCAACGACCTGAATTTCCTCTGCCGCGGCGGCAGGGTATCGAAGGCGGCGGCGATCGCGGGGACGGTGCTCTCCGTCAAGCCCGTGCTCGATTTCACGCCGGACGGAAAGCTCGCCGTCGTTGAAAAGTGCAGGGGGATGAAGGGCGCGTTCCGCTGCGCCGCCGAACGCATCCGGAAAGCGCCCCGCAGGGAAGGGGCGGATTGGTTCCACATCGTGCATACGGACGCGCCCGCGGGGGCGGAAGAACTCGCCGCGCTGCTGGAAAACGCGTTCGGCATCAGCGCCGAGATCAGCATCATGGGCCCGGTCATCGGGTCGCACGTCGGCCCCGGCTCCGTCTCCGTCATCTGGGAGAGCGCGTCTTTGCGCACCTGACGGGCGGTCCGCAGAACAGGCAAACAAAACACAGAGGTTTTTTATCATGGCAAAGGATCAATTCGTCAATCAGATCGCAGACATCGAAGAAGATTTTCCCCGTTGGTATACAGACGTGGTGCTCAAAACGGGGCTGGTCGACTACGGGCCCGTCAAGGGCACGATGGTCATCCGCCCGTACGGCTACGCCATCTGGGAGAACATCCAGAAGGAGCTGGACGCCCGTTTCAAGGCGACGGGGCATAAAAACGCGTACTTCCCGCTGCTCATCCCGTACAGCTTCATGACGCGCGAAGCCGAGCACGTGGAAGGGTTCGCGCCCGAAGTCGCGGTGGTCACCGTCGGCGGCGGCGAAAAACTCGCAGAGCCGCTCGTCATCCGCCCGACGAGCGAAACGGTCATCGGCGAAATGTATTCCAAATGGCTGCAATCGTACCGCGACCTGCCCATCCTCATCAACCAGTGGGCGAACGTCGTGCGGTGGGACAAGACGACCCGCCCCTTCCTTCGCACCAGCGAATTTTTGTGGCAGGAAGGGCACACCGCCCACGCCACCGAAGAGGAGGCGATGGAAGAGACGATGAAGATGCTCGGCGTGTACAAAGAATTCGCCGAAAACTGCCTCGCCATCCCCGTGTTCACGGGCAGAAAGACGGAAAAGGAGAAGTTCGCGGGCGCCGTTGCCACCTTCGGCATGGAGGCAATGATGCACGACGGAAAAAGTTTGCAGGCGGGCACGTCGCACTACCTCGGGCAGAACTTCGCCAAGGCGTTCAACATCCAGTTTCTGGATAAGGACGGCACGCACAAATACGCTTATACGACGTCGTGGGGCGTTTCCACGCGCCTCATCGGCGCGCTCATCATGGCGCACGGCGATGCGCGCGGGCTGATCCTGCCCCCCGTCGTCGCGCCCGTACAGGCGATCGTCGTGCCCATTGCGGCGAAAAAGGAGGGCGTGCTCGAAGCCGCCGAGGCGCTGCGCGCGCAGCTTGCCGCCGCGGGCGTGCGCGCCGAAACGGACACGACGGACAACAGCCCGGGCTGGAAGTTCAACGAATGGGAGATGAAGGGCGTGCCGCTGCGCATCGAGCTCGGCCCGCGCGACATCGAGGCGGGCAAAATGGTGCTCGTCCGCCGCGATACGCATGAAAAGACGGAGGCGCCGCTTGAAAACGCCGCCGAAACGGTCAAACATCTGCTTACGGACATTCAGGCGAACCTTCTGGCTCTTGCCAAAAAGCGCAAGGAAGAGCGCGTCGTTTCTGCGGAGAACATGGCGCAGCTTCTGGCGGGTGTGGAAGGGGGCAACTTCGTCAAAGCGGGCTGGTGCGGCTGCCGCGAATGCGAGGACGCGATCAAGGAGCAGACGGCTGCGTCCGCGCGCGTGCTCGTGGAGGACGAACCTGCCGATACCTGCGTCTGCTGCGGCAAAAAGGCGAAGCACACCGTGCTGTTCGCCCGCGCATATTAAGCGATAAAAGAGAAGGCGGCATCCCCCTCCGCGCGTTCGGCGCGGAGGGGATGTTTTTGCGGCGGGCAGAGGAGAATGTGAGAGGCGCTTTCAAAAAATTTTAAAAATTTTCAAAAAGGGGCTTGACAACGGCAAAAGTTGTGATATAATAGAAACAAGAAGAGGGAAAATCAGCGAGGATAGCAATTCCCTCTCGGTACAACAAAAGCCCGAAGCGCCGCAGGCGCTCTCCCCCAATTCGGTTGCGTCGGTTTCCACCGGGAATGTGCACAAGGAAGACTGCCGCAAGGGGACGGAGTGGTGAAAAGGTTTTCACGCGGGGGCGCTGCCGAGCAACGTACACAGGTTCCGAAATTCGCAGCGGAACAAGCGGCGGCGGCTACGGCGGGCAAGCGAGGTACTGTTATGTTCAAGTCCGATTTTTTGCGGAAGCTTGCTTAACAGGAGGGTACTCCAATGTACTTTTTGAACAAGGGGATCGTAAAATAGACCGTTTCCGCAGACGGCGGGCGCCGAGGCGCTGCAGGCTGTAACGGCAACCGCTCCGATTATGGGCATTACGGGAGACGAACGTCTTAGCGAGATCTCTTAAAACTGAATACATCTCGACAGAGTCGCCCGCGACGCAAGGATGCGCCGCGGGCTTTTCATGCGGCAGCCGCTCGTGTGCCGTGCGGGTATGCGCCGCGGGCTTTTTGTGCGGAAATTTTTATGCGGCAGCCGTTCGTGCGCCGTGCGGGTATGCGCTGTGTGGATATTGCCGCCACGCGGCAGGGGCGGGCTTTTTATGCGGCAGCTGTATTCCGTGCCTGTATGGCATACCGCGGAAGTATTTGACATTGCGCTTTCCTTATTCTATAATAAGAGCGGTAAAAGCCTGTTTTTGCGAAGGCGGAAGCGGGCTTGCACGGCGGGGCGCGTGCCGCTCCGCGGAAGGAGGAGCCATGATCGAAAGAACATTGCGTGCAAAAAATGCAGCGGCGGGCGTCCGTTTTACGGTCAAAACGCTGGTTTCGGCGGGCATCGTCGTTCTGGCGGTGGTGCTGCCGCAGCTGGTGCACCTTGTAGCGGGGGCGCAGGGCGGCATGCGGTGGCTGCCCATGTACCTGCCCGTGCTGCTCGGCGGCTGCCTTTTGGGCTGGCGCTGGGGGCTTGGGGCAGGGATCCTTTCGCCGCTGGCAAGTTTCTGTATCACCTCGCTTGCGGGCAATGCGATGCCCGCGGCGGCGCGCCTGCCGTACATGATGGCAGAGCTTGCGGTGTTTGCCGCCGTTTCGGGGCTGTTCTCCAAAAAGATCGCCGAAAACGGCTGGATGGCGTTCCCCGCGGTGCTTTTGGCGGCGGTGAGCGGCAGGGCGTTCTTCCTGCTGCTGGCGGCGGTGTTTCAAACCGTTTCGCCGCTGTCTGCCGCGGCGGTCTGGTCACAGATCCAAACGGGGCTTTTGGGGCTGGTGCTGCAGGCGGTGCTCGTGCCCTTTATCGTGATGGGGCTGCGCAGGCTGGTTCTGCACGGGCAAAAAACAGAGGAATAAACGCTGCCGCGCCTGCCGCCGCCCGTTCGGGCGGCGGCTTTTGTATGCGATGTCCGTTCGGGCGGCGGCTTTTGCGTGCGATGCCCGTTCTGCGTGTGCGAATACTTTTCGCGCGCCGCCCGTATACTTATTAGCAGTAAGGTGCGGAGGCGCGTGGTTTGGAAGTCTGGAAGGCGGCGGTTTTGGGCGCCGTGCAGGGGATCACGGAATTTCTGCCCGTCTCTTCAAGCGGGCATTTGCTCCTGTTCGAGCGCATCCTCGGCGCGGATACGGGCGGGGCGGATATGTTCCTCGGTATCATGCTGCACGCGGGCACCCTCGTTTCGGTGTGCGTCGCCTGCTTTCCCGCGCTGCTGCGGGTGCTGAAAGACGGGCGCAGGCTCCTGTACCTGCTGCTTGCGTCCGTGCCCGCCGCGCTCGTCGGGTTTCTGCTGCGCGACGCGGTGGACGCCGCTTTTTTCGGCGGCAGGCTGCTCTGGGCGGCG
>CASDPE010000168.1 GCA_949282395.1 uncultured Bacillota bacterium
GCGTGTTTTCGGGCAGCTCGCCCCGCCGCCTGCGCCTGCGCAGTTCGTCGATCGCAAGATTTTTGACGATCTGCAGCAGCCACGCGCGCGCGTTCGTCCCCTTCTTATAGGTATACGCCCTGCGCTTGACCGCGATGTAGGCGCTCTGCATGACGTCCTCGGCGTCCTCGCGGTTGCCTAAATACGAATAGGCGAACGTAAACACGCCCTTCGCCGTCGCCTCATAAAATTGTCCGAACGCGCCGTTATCCCCCTGCGCCACGCGCACAAGGAGCGCATCCAGTTCTTTTGCGCCCATCCCGATCCCTCGTATTATAAACGCAGGAGCAAGCCGTTTTGTTGAAACTTTTTACAATTTTTTCCGCCAAGTTCAAAAATGCGGCGGAAAACGCTCCTTTTGCAACCAACAGTATACACGATTTTTCCGCAAAAGACAACAAAAAACGCAAAACGCCGCCGCGGCGCAAATGCGCCGCGGCGGCGGAAATAACCGTAGGATCTCAGCTTGCGGGAACAGCCGTAGAATTTCAGCTTGCGCGCACAGCCGCAGAATTTCAGCTTGCGCGCTCGGTGAGCGGGAACAGCACCCAGAAGGTACTGCCGTGCCCCACCTCGCTGTCTACCCCGTATGCAAACCCGTGCTTGACGAGGATGGTCTTGACGATGGAGAGCCCCAGCCCCGTGCCTTTGACGGGGCGCTTGTGCGTATCGGTGGAACGGGTGTAGCGATCCCAGATGGATTCGCGCTCTTCGGGCGCGATGCCCTTGCCCGTATCGGTGACCGCAAAGCGGATCTTATCCCCTTCCGCACGCAGCACGACGGAGATCTTTTTGTCGTCGCCCGTATAACTGACGGCGTTCCCCACAAGGTTGTAGATGACCTGTTCGATCTTTTCGATGTCCGCGTCGGTGCACAGCCCCGCGTCGACGCCGCGTTCGATGGTATACCCCTGCGTTTCGGTGAGGTAGCCGAAGCGTTCCAGCACCGTTTCGACGACTTCCGAAAGGTCGAATTCACGCACTTTGAGCGTATCGATGCCCGAACGGATCTTGGAGAGGTTCAGAACGTCGTTGATGAGCGCGGTGAGCCTGTCGGATTCGTCGATGATGACCTGCGTGTGCTTTTCGCGTTTAGCAGGGTCGGCGCCGCTGATCTCCTGGATCATGGAGGCATACGCCTTGATCATGGTGAGCGGCGTTTTCAGATCGTGCGTGACGTTCGCGAGCACTTCGCGCTGCAACTCGTCAGACTTGCCGATCTCTTCCTTCGCGTAGTCCAGCGTTTCGGCGAGCGCGTCCATCTCCGCATACGAATATTCGCCCTTGAAGTTGACGGTGAAGTCTCCCTTCGCCATGCGCTGCGCCGCCTGCGTGATGCGGTGGATGGGCTTTGTGAGGCGCGACGAGAGCAGCGCCGAAATGAACAGCGCCAGAAAGATGACGATGACGGAGATGAGGATCAGCTCCCACTGCATGGTGCCGAACGCGCTGTTGGCAAGCAGCATGGAATAGCTGATGTACACATAGCGCTCGCCCGTATCCGTCGCCGAAAGCGGCCTGCCCGAAAGGGGCACGTCCACGCGCGAGGCATAGGCGTAGTAATCGTCGCTCAGCCGCACGCACATCTGCCCGTTTTCGCCCTGCCCCGCGCCGAGCACGGCACGGAACGTATCGATATCCGGCATGCCTTCAAGGCGCTCTTCTTCCGCCCCGTCAAGCAGAGGATAGAGCAGTTCGCCCCTCCCGCCGAACACGAAGATCCGTATTTCGGGATGTTCGCTTTGCGTCTGCTCGATGTAGCGGTTGATCTCTTCGGCGAGCTGCGCGTGCTCGTCGCCAGAACCGATGGCGGCGTCAAAGGCGAGGTAGATCTTCATCTCGTCGCAGACCTGCCTGCCGTTGGAATCGAGGTCGCGCTCCGCCTCGCTGTGGTAAAACACGCGCAGGAGCGCCATCTGAAAGACCCATGTGAGCAGCAGGATAAAGACGGCGAACACAAGAAAGTACACCCACAATATGAAGTTGATACTGTGAAAGCGCTTTGCGTTCAGCTTGGTCATGCTTCGAATTTATACCCCATCCCGCGCAGCGTTACGATGAATTTGCGGTATTCGCCCAGGCTGCTGCGCAGCATCTTGATGTGCGTATCCACCGTGCGGTCGTCGCCGAAAAAGTCGAACCCCCACACGTCGGAGAGGAGCTTTTCGCGCGAAAGCGCGATGCCGTTGTTGCGGACAAGGTAGAACAGCAGCTCGTACTCCTTGGGCGTCAGCTCCAGCTTTTCGCCGTCCACAAAGACGTTGCGCCCCTTCATGTCGATCTCCAGCCCCTCGAACTTATACGTCTCGCGCGCGGGCTGCGCCATGCCCGCGCGGTGCCGCTTGGTCACCGCCGCGATGCGCGCCATCACTTCCTTGGGGGAAAAGGGCTTGGTCACATAGTCGTCCGCGCCCACTTCAAAGCCGAACAGCTTGTCGTACTCCTCCCCGCGCGCAGAGAGCATGATGACGGGGATATCCTTGTATTTGCGGATCTCTTTGACGGCGGAAAACCCGTCCAGCCCCGGCATCATCACGTCCATCAGCACGATGTCAAAATCCGCGTCTTTGCACATGCGCACCGCCTGCAAGCCGTCCTCCGCTTCAAACGCCTCGTTCCCTTCAAACTCGACGTACTCGCGCAGCACGTCGCGGATCATCTTTTCGTCATCCACGATCAGAACTTTCATCCGTATTCTCCTTTCTCTCCCCTTCCGCCGCTGGCGGAAAGAGCGGCAAAGCGCCGCAGTTTTCTTTATTATACATGCGCAATATTATTATACAGCCATAACAATATGAAAGGCAAGTGAAATTTTCATTTATTTTTCGCAGACTGCGCACGGAATGAGCGGAAACGCCCCTTCCCGCACGGAACAAGGCAAAATTTCCCGGCACGGTTTTTTCACTGTGCCGCGAAAAAATACGAACAAATGTTTGACTTTTTGCCGAAGGCGCGCTATAATGGCAGTGAATTCACTTCCTTGGCGGAGCGGAGGGGGCAATGATCGACGCCGAACGGCTGAAAATTTTAACGGAGAGCGCGAAGTACGACGTATCCTGCTCTTCCTCCGGTTCCGCCCGCGCAAACAGGGCGGGCGGGATCGGGAACGGCTATGCGGCGGGGATCTGCCACTCCTTTACGCCGGACGGGCGGTGCATTTCGCTTTTGAAGATCCTGTTGAGCAACCGCTGCATGTACAACTGCCTGTACTGCCCCAACCGTGCGGACGCGGATGTGCCGCGCGCCTCCGCCACGCCCGAAGAGCTGTGCGAGCTGGTCATGGCGTTTTACAAGCGCAATTACATCGAAGGGCTGTTCCTCTCCTCCGCCGTGGAGCGCTCGCCCGACTATACGATGGAGCGCATGACGGACACGATCGTCCGCCTGCGCAAGGTGTACAACTTCAACGGCTACATCCATTTGAAGGGCATCCCGCATGCGGACAGGCGGCTCATTTCGCGCGCGGCGCGGTACGCCGACCGCATGAGTTACAACATCGAACTGCCCTCCGAAAAGAGCCTTTTGCTGCTGGCGCCGCAAAAGAGCAAGGAGAGCGTGCTGCTGCCCATGAAGCAGCTCGCCGAAGAAAAGGCGGAGGACGCGGCGGCAAAAAGGCGCACCGTGCTCCCCGCCGGGCAGACCACGCAGATGATCGTCGGCGCGTCGCCCGAAACGGATTCGCAGATCCTGCGGCTGAGCGAGGCGATGTACCGCCGCTTTTCGCTCAAACGGGTGTACTATTCGGCGTACGTGCCCGTGGTGCGGCACGCCTCCCTGCCGAGCACCTGCACGGGGCTGCTGCGCGAGCACAGGCTGTACCAGGCGGACTGGCTGCTGCGCTTTTACGGCTTTACCGCCGCAGAGATCGCGCCCGAAGGCGAAAACCTGCCCGAAGAATAC
>CASDPE010000169.1 GCA_949282395.1 uncultured Bacillota bacterium
GTCCCCGCGCAAAATGGATGTTCACGGCAGTATTTCCGTAAGCTTTAAGGCATATTGCAAAGAACCCGGCGAAATCATTTGCGACTGCGACGGTGCAGGGGTGCAGACCCGCAAAAAGAAATTGACAGTCAGCAGCCTTGCAGGCTGCGCCGAAAAATTGTTGACCGTAAATGAAACGCGCGAAATCGGCAACGCCAAGCCCTCAATTGCTCAGCTTGTGCGCAGTGAAGCCACAGCGCAGCTGGAAAGTGTTAAGCTGGTTTCCGGCAAAGCACTCTTAAAAGGGGAGCTTACACTGCATACCTTATATATTCCCGATGGGGACGACGGCAGTCTGCAAACCATGGAGCATACCATGCCCATAAGCCAAATCATGGAAATCGACGGCGCAGAGGAAGACTGCACGGCGGATGTTGAGCTTACGGTGTCAAGCGGCGCACTGCGGCTTTTAGATGCCACGGTAACCGTCTGTGCAAGTGTGGAATTGTATCAGGATTTTGATACAAATGTGATCTTAGACGCCTATTCCACGCAGTATGAAATGCAGGTTCAACAAAATCCGGTGGAACTGCGGCGCATCTGCGACAGATTCACCGATACCTACCTTTGTCGCGGCACGCTTGACCTTTCCGGCAGCAATATGGCTGAAATCGCCGATGTCCGCTGCGTGGGCGTGCAGTATACCGCTGCGGCGGCAGAAAATGAGCTCCGCATTACAGGCGAAGTCGCAGTCGCTGTGCTTTACCGTGACCGCGAGGGCGAGTGGGGATTTGCACAGCGCAGCTTTGAGTTTACCTATTCACGGGCAACGGCGAATACCGGAGGCACGCTTTTATGTACGCCGCACATTACCGCGACCGGCATCAATTTCTTGATGAACGCTGAAGATAAGCTTGATGTCCGTGTGGAGCTGGATGTGCACGCGCTGGTGTTTACCCGCGTAACCGAGCAAATTGTGACGAGCCTCGGCATTGACGAGGAAAACCGAAAAACAAAAAAGACCGCGGCACTGACGATTTATTTTTCGCAGGCGGGTGAAAGCGTTTGGGACATTGCCCGGCGCTACAACACAACAGCCGCAGCCATCATGACGGAAAACGGGCTTGAGGGCGATGTGGTTTCGGAAAAATGCAAACTGCTGATTCCGCGAGTCTGAGGAGGGAATAAAAATGGAAAACAGCATTTATAAAGATATTGCCGAGCGCACGCAGGGCGACATTTATGTCGGCGTGGTCGGCCCGGTGCGCACGGGAAAATCCACCTTCATCAAACGGTTTATGGATACGCTGGTACTTCCCAACATTGAAAACGACGCTATGCATGACCGCGCCGTCGATGAACTGCCGCAGTCCTCTGCCGGGCGGACGATTATGACGACCGAGCCGAAGTTTATCCCGGAAAACGCCGTCGAAGTCCAGCTGCCGGACAACGCCAGCTTTTCGGTGCGCATGATTGACTGCGTCGGTTATATCGTGCCGAGTTCTTTGGGTTATGTCGAGGGCGACAAACCGCGCATGGTGCGCACACCGTGGTTTGACCACGAAATCCCGTTTAATCAGGCGGCAGAAATCGGCACGCGCAAGGTCATTACCGAACATTCCACCATAGGGCTTGTTATTACAACCGACGGCAGTATTTCCGACATCCCGCGCGAGGAGTATGAAGAAGCCGAGGAACGCGTCATTGCAGAACTCAAAGAGCTGCAAAAACCGTTCATCGTCCTTTTAAACTGCACCTATCCCCAGTCAGACAGCGCCAGACAGCTTGCGGACGAATTAAGCGAGAAATACACCGTTCCGGTGCTGCCGGTCAACTGTCTGGAACTGAACGAAACCGACATCAAGGAAATTCTCACGCAGGTGCTGTTTGAATTCCCCATTCGTGAAATTGCAGTGGATTTCCCGTCGTGGCTGGTGTCGCTTCCGGCAGATCACTGGCTGCGCAGCACCGCCTATGCGGCGGTCAACACAGCGGCGCGGGAAATGAATCTTGTGCGCGATGTCGCCATTTTAACCGAAGAACTCAAAAACTGCGAATACATCACAGATGCGCGCGTAACCGGCATGAAGCTCGGGCAGGGTACGGCGGATGTTCCCGCCGCCGAACGCAGGGCGTATGAAGAGGACTTTGCCGAGCTGGAGCGGGAGGGGCTGCTGTTCGCGCCGGAGCCCTCCATCTGCCCCGCAAAACCGGAAGAGGTGAAGGCGCTGTGCCTGCACATCTGCCATGACTGCAACCTGCGCTGCAAGTACTGTTTTGCCGACGAGGGCGCGTACCATGCGCCGCGGCAGTTCATGTCCTTTGAAACGGCAAAGCGCGCCGTTGACTTCCTCATCGAAAATTCGGGCAGCCGCCGCGTGCTGGAAACGGACTTTTTCGGCGGCGAGCCGCTGATGAACTTCGACGTCGTAAAAAAGACGGTGCTCTACGGCAAGGCGGAGGCGGCAAAGCGCGGCAAAAAATTCCTGTTCACCCTCACCACGAACGGCGTGCTGCTCAAAGGCGAGATCGCGGACTTTTTGAACGAGGAATTTGAAAACGTCGTGCTCAGCTTGGACGGCAGACCCGAGGTGCACGACGCCGTGCGCAAAACGGTGAACGGCAAGGGCAGCTTCGATCTGTGCTTCAAAAACATTCAGGAGTTCGTAAAAAAGCGCGGCGATAAAAAGTACTATGTGCGCGGCACCTATACCGCCAAAAACCTTGATTTTTCCAAGGACGTGCTCTTTTTGGCGGACTGCGGGTTCCAAAGCATTTCGATGGAGCCCGTCGTCACCGATATCCCCGAACTTGCCATCACCGAGGCGATGCTGCCGCGCATCTGCGAGGAATACGACGTGCTGTGCGACGCGTATCTGCAGCGCTTGCGTGAGGGGAGAGGGTTCGGCTTTTTCCATTTTGACATCGACTTGGAAGGCGGTCCCTGCCTTTCCAAGCGGGTGAGCGCCTGCGGCGCGGGCAACGAGTACCTCTCCGTTTTGCCGAACGGCGATATCTATCCCTGCCACCAATTCGCGGGGGATACGGATTTTCGCATGGGCAATGTGTTTGAAGGGAAGGTAGACGCCGCCCTCCGCGGGAAGTTCAGAACGTCCTGCCTGTTCACCCGCAAAAAATGCGACGGCTGTTTTGCAAAGTTCATTTGCAGCGGCGGCTGCAGCGCGAACAACTACCATTACAACGGCGATATAGACGTGCCGTACGGCATCACCTGCGCGATGATGAAAAAGCGCATCGAATGCGCCATGCACATCCTCGCCGAAAAGAAGAAAGGAAAATAGAAAGTTGTTTTCAGCACGGCAGCCGCATGGCTGCCGTGTTTTTGCGGGCGGCGGTTTTGGTGCGGTGCGCGGCGGCATTGGCGCAGCGCTTCTGCGAGGGCTTCCGCGGGATTGCTGCGGCGTAAAGTTTTTTTTGCCGCAAAACCCTTTTCAAACGCCGCAAAAGATGATAAAATGGAAGCATGTGTGAGGTCTTGGCGCCTGCGGGCGACGAAGCGGCGTTTTTCGCCGCGCTGAATGCGGGGGCGGACGCGGTCTATGTGGGGCTGCGCGGCTTTTCCGCGCGCGCAAACGCCGCCAATTTTACGCCGGAGCGGCTCAAAGAGCTCGTCCGCCATGCGCATATTCTGGGCGCGCGCGTGCATGTTGCACTGAACACGCTCGTCAAAGAGAGCGAGCTGCCCGCCTTTTTTGCAAGTGCGGAGGCGGCGTGGAACGCAGGGGCGGACGCGCTCATCATACAGGATCTGTTTTTGGGCGCTGAGCTGAAACGCCAATGCCCGCAGATGGTGCTGCACCTTTCTACGCAGGCGGGCGTCTGCAACGCGTACGGTGCGCGGCTCGCCAAGCGGTGCGGGTTTTCGCGCGCGATCCTCGCGCGGGAAACGCCGCTTGCCGACATTGCCGCCGTCTGCAAAGAGATCGAAACGGAAGTGTTCGTGCAGGGCGCGCTGTGCACCTGTTTTTCGGGGCAGTGCTACCTCTCTTCCTTTGCGGGAGGCAACAGCGGCAACCGCGGGCTGTGCAAGCAACCCTGCCGCAAGCGCTATACCGCAGACCGCAAGGGGTTCGGGTCGTCTTCCTATGCGCTGTCGCTCTCCGATCTGTGCGTGGGGGAGCGGGTGAAGCAGCTTGCGCAGGCGGGCGTTGCCTCCTTCAAGATCGAGGGCAGGATGCGCTCGGCGGCTTACGTCGGGGCTGCCGTGCAGTATTACAGGGATATCTTTGCGGACGCGGGGAAAGGGGCGCTTGCCGCCGATCTGTCTGCGCTCAAACGCGCCTACAACCGCGGGGATTATACGCAGGGCTACGCCTTCGGCGAGGAGCG
>CASDPE010000170.1 GCA_949282395.1 uncultured Bacillota bacterium
CTGCGCCTGCGGGCAGAGCGCCCGCGCCGCCAGCGACGAATAACTGCCGTCCGGCCCGAGATAGGCGACCCGCTCTTCGGCGCACGCCGCGCCCCGATCCTGTTCCATCTTCACACCTTCTCCGCAATGTCAAGCACAAGGCGCTCCGTATCCGCCCAACCGAGGCAGGGGTCGGTGATGGACTTTCCGTACACGACGTCCTCCTTCTGGCAGCCTTCCTCGATGAAACTCTCGATCATGAACCCTTTCACGTATTTTTTGAAATCCTTGTCATAGAGACGGTTGCCGAGCACCTCCTCCACGATACGGATCTGCTGTTTGAACTGTTTCCCAGAATTGGAGTGGTTCGTATCGATGATGATGGCGGGATGTTTCAGTCCCGTCCGCGAATATCCTTCGATGACCTTCATCACCGTTTCATAATGGAAATTCGGTATATCGTTGCCGTACCCGTCCACCGCGCCGCGGAGCACCGCGTGCGCCAGCTCGTTCCCCGTTGTGCGCACCTGCCAGTTCTGGTACTTGAACACCTGCCCGCCGCTCTGCGCCGCGTAGATCGAGTTCAGCAAAACGGGAACGGACCCGCTCATCGGGTTTTTGATGCCGACGGGCAGTTCGATGCCGCTGGCGACCAGCCTGTGCATCTGATTCTCGCTCGAACGCGCGCCGATGGCGATGTATGTCAGAAGATCTTCCATATACGCATAGTTTTCGGGGTACAGCATTTCGTCGGCGGCGGAAAGCCCGCTCGCGCCGATCGCGTCGATGTGCAGCTGCCGTATGGTGAGGATGCCTTTCAGGATATCCTCGCGGCTGCGCGGGTCGGGCTGGGTGAACATCCCCTTGTACCCCACGCCCTTTGTGCGCGGCTTGTTCGTGTAGATGCGCGGGACGAGCACGACCCTGTCCTTCACGCGTTCGTTGAGTTTGCCGAGCCGCTCCACATAGTCGAGCACGGGCTTGCTTTCGTGCGCGGAGCACGGCCCGATGATGAGCAGCAGTTTATCCGTTTCGCCGCGGATGACTTCGGACGCGAGCGCGTCGCGCTCCGCCTTGATCTTTTTCAGCCCGGCAGGAAGGGGGAGCCGTTCCAGGATCTCCTCTGCGGAGGGGATGAGTTCTTCGCGTTTAAACATTGTTCTTCGCCTCTTGCAAGTATTTTTTCAGATCCCCCCTGATCTCCTGCGGAACGTACTTGTCCACGCTCTTGCCGAAGCGCAGCGCGTCTTTGACGAGCGTGGAACTGATGTGCAGAAACTCCTGCCGCGTGGGCAGGAACACGGTGACCATGTCCTTATACATGTCCCTGTTGATGTAATTGAGCTGCGCCTCGTAATCGTAATCGGTGCCGTTGCGGATGCCGCGCACGTAAAACTTCGCCCCTTCGCGCTGCAAAAGGTCGACCGTCAGCCCGTCATAGGCGAGCACGCGCACGTTTTTGTACGCGGCGAACACCTTTTGGAGCATGGCAAGGCGCGCCTCCTCCGAAAAGAGCGGCTTTTTGTTCGGGTTGATGAGGATGGCGACGATCACCTCGTCAAACAACTCCAAACATTTCAAAACGATGTCTTTGTGCCCCAGCGTGGGCGGGTCGAACGTGCCCGCAAAAACGCACTTTTTCATGACGGCTCCTTCGGGCAGGTGCAAAAAGCGCCCGTGCCCGTCTTCCGATGCTATCTGTTTTCAAAAAAAGTCAGGCAGGCGATGCCGTACCTGCGCTCGTCGTAGCGGGTAAGCCCGCCGATCTCTCCCGTAAAGGGCGCGTCGCTCTCCAAAACGGCGACGCCGCCCGCGTTCAGCAGCCCGCGCTCCGCCACAAGGCGCAGCGCCTCTTCGCCGAACCCGCTTTTATAGGGCGGGTCGATGTAGATGACGTCGAACGTCACATGCAGGCGTGCGGGCAGCAGGCGGAAATCGAGGTCGTACACCTGCGCGTCGGCGCGCAGAAGAGACAGGTTTTTGCGCAGCACGGCAAGGCTGTCCTTCGAAACGTCGTTGAACACCACAAGGTCAGCCCCGCGCGAGAGCGCTTCCAGCCCTACCCCGCCGCTGCCGCAGAACATATCCAGCACGTTCGCGCCCGAAATTTCGGGTGCGAGGATGTTGAAGAGCGCTTCCCGCACCCTGTCTGACGTGGGGCGGATGTCGCGACCTTTGAACTCCGCCAGCTTTCTGCCGCGGTATTTCCCTCCGATGATCCTCACGTTTTCCCCTACTTTTTGCCCGTTTTGGCGCCCGTCTGCTTCTTCTGTTCTTCGCGCGCGCGGTTGCGCTGCCGCTGCTCTTCGATGCGCTCCAACCGCGCCTGCTTCTGCTCTTCGATGCGCTCCGAACGCTCTTCGAGCATGGCGCGGCGGCGGCGTTCGCGGTTCGCGCCCAGCTCATAGCCCAGCGTGCACAGACCGACGTACACGGCGATGAGGATCAGCCCCCACCACATGAGCGAATTCATGGCAGCGCTGCCCAGCTCGCCGCCGACCAGCCTGCCCAGCCACAGCACGGGATCGTACGCCCAGCCGCAGGCAAAAGTCATGGTAACGCGCGCGGCGGTGTTGTTCGCCAGCGCCCCCACAAAGATGAGGATCAGCGGCATCAGGCAGACGAAAAGGGCGATGACCACGCCTTTGTACGGGCGGTATTCCTTGGACGGGCGGTATTTGCCGTGCGCCGTCGTAACATTCTCCTCCGCATCGCCCGCAGCTTCGCCCCTGCGTGCCGCGCCGATCTCCTTCATTTTGTACGCCGTTTCGCCCGCCGCGCGCATGTACATGAGCCCCGCCGCGCAGCAGCCCGCAAACAACAGCACCATGAGCACCCCTTCCAGCGCGGGGATGCCGATCGCAAGCACCGCGAGCATGGTGATGCCGAACATCAGGTTCAGGATAAAGGGGGTGACCATCCTGCGCAGGTATTCCAGGAGCTCCCACCCGATACGCGAAAGTTTCTGTTTCATCGTTCCTCCGTCTTTTCCCGCCGCAGCACGCGCTTGTCCGTAACGACGGCGTCCAGCAGCGCGTCGTGCTCTTCGGCGGGAATGCTTTTTATCCGTTGCCGGTCGTAACAAATACCGATCTTATACGCCGCGCGCCCTTCGCGCGCGAAATACCTGTCGTAATACCCGCCCCCGTACCCGAGGCGGCGAAAATCTTCATCCGCCGCAAGCAGGGGCGTCAGGCACACCTGCGGGCAGCCGGCAAAGGGCGCGCCGCACGGCTCTTCGATCCCGTATGCGCCGCAGGCAAGCGCCTGCCCCGTATAGCGGACGGCGCACATCTCCGCCCCGTTCACGCGGGGCAGATACACCGCCTTGCCCGCACGGAGCAGCGCCGCAATGATGCCGCCCGTATCCGCCTCCGTGCCGAAGGACTTGTACACGAACACGCTTTCCGCCTCCGCGACTTCGGGCATGGCGAGCACGGCGGCGCAGATCGCCGCGTCCGCAGCGTCCCTCTCCGCGATCTTTGCCCGCACCGCCTTCATGCGGCGGCGCAGTTCCCGTTTATCCTTCATACACCTTCACCGCGCGCCGCCCCGCGCCCGCCAGAACTTCATAGGCGATCGTGCCGTGCGCCTCCGCATACGCGGCGGCGTCCTCCAACACGGGCAGCGCTTCGTATTTTTGCGCCGCGCCTTCGCAGACGGCGGCGTCCATGCACAGCGGAAAGGGCGCGTTTTCACGCAGCAGCCCGTCCGCATACCCGCAGCGCAGCGTATACAGCCGCTCCGCCTGCGGCGTATGGCCGCCGTAGCCCGCGCCGCCGCGCACATACCGGCGGCACGCCGCGACCGTAGCCTCCACGCGCATCGCGGGCAGCAGCGTGCCCCGCGGCAGGGTGAACCCCTGCGGCAGATAGCCGTACAGCCCGATGCCGACGCGCACCATGTTCTCCGCACAGCCGCCCGCGAGCACGCCGCCCGTGGCGGCGATGTG
>CASDPE010000171.1 GCA_949282395.1 uncultured Bacillota bacterium
TATAGAAATGGATGTATGTAATAGCGCGTGGTTTCAACCGCAGACTTCCGTGTTAGAGAAAGAATTTGTGTCTATCGTTCCTAAATCCTCCATCGAGGTTCATCATCGTGCCTCCGTGCCTCGCTCGGCTGCTCCAGCGAATGAATCGATGTCGATTTTTTCTACATTCGCAAGGAGCTCGATTCTGCAGCCGAGCATCCGTCTCTCCTCGTCCTGCGCCCTCTACGAAGACGAGTTTTCACCGCTCCCGACCGACTACGACGACTCTTTGGATCGTGCCCATCTTCGAAGCAGCAACGCCAGCAGTCTGAAGAGCTCCGTCCATTCCGATCTGTCCTCAGAGAAGAGCAAGAAGCCCAGTGCTTCGACCATTTCGCAACCCGATCTTTCGGTGGAGAAGAAGACGCCGCCGCCCATTCCGCAGGCCGCGAAGCCTTCGGTGGAGAAGAAAGCGCCGCCGCCACCGCCGCCGCAGTCGGCGAAGCCCGTTGCGAAGCAGGATTCGTGGAGTTCGCGTGGCTCGGAGGCCTCCAACGCGGAGCCAGCAGCGAGCTATCGCCCGCCCGTTGATTTCTTGGCCGAGATCCGGCAGAAAGGCGCCGAGCGAATGGCCCGATCCAAGGAAGAAACCGACGCTTCCGAGCCTTCCAAGGCCGTTTCTGACAAGTCGGTGAAGTCTTCTTCCGCGCCTCCTATCAAACCCGCGAGCTCCGCTCCCGCACCTCCTCCCAAGCCGCTTCCTGCGGATTTCTTGGCGGAAATTCGGCAGAAAGGCGCGGAGCGATTGGCGCGATCCAAGGAAAACGAGACCAGCGAACCCAGCGAACCCCGCGAGCCCGATTCCCAGCCTCCCCGACCGATTCCATCGATTCCATCGGATGCTTCGGATGCTTCGGCTGCTTCGGAGGGCGTGGAACGACCGGCCAGGGCGCTTCCCGCGGGTTTCTTGGCGGAAATTCGGGCGAAGGGAGCGGCACGGCGAGCGCCGCCGCCTGCGCCTTGCCCGCGAACTCCTCCTGCAAAGCGGCGATGCGCTTGTACAAGTGCAGCGAAACGAGGGTGCCCAGCCCCACCTTTATGCCGTGCAGCGGAACGGGCTTGCCGCGGCGCAGAAAGTCCATCTCCAAAAAGTGCGACATGTGGTGCTCCGCCCCGCTTGCGGGGCGGGAATTGCCCGCGAGCACCATGGCGTACCCCGAAACGAGCAGCGCGCGCATCAGTTCGCCCAGCCCCGCGCTCCCGCCCGCGCGGATGGCGGGCAGAGCGGCGACGCAGCCTTCCAGCGCGCCGCGCATGAGCGCCATGGCGTCCGCGTCGACCGCCTCGCCTTTGAGCAGCGAAGCAAGTTTCCAATCGGTCAGGCAGCAGTATTTGGCGAGGATATCCCCCACGCCCGCGCCCGTCATCGGCGGCGGCGCGGTGCGCAGGATCTCGGTATCGAGAAGGATGTCGCGTACGGTGTGCGCATTCTCCGTGACCTTGACCCCCTTTCGGATGAGCGGCGTAACGCCCGAAGCGTAACCGTCCATACTCGCCGCCGTCGCGAGCACCCCGCAAGGCAGCCCGAGGCGGAAGGTGACGTATTTCACGATGTCGTTGATCGTGCCCGCCCCCACGGCGAGCACATAGTCGCACGCCCCCTTTGCGCGCGCCTCCACGGTGGCGCACGTCGCCTCGTCGGCGACGGGTTCGCGCGCGGGCAGGACGAACTCTTCCGCAGCAATGCCGTACCCGCGCAGCTTTTCCGCAAAAGGTGCGGCATAACGGCAGGTGTTTTCATCGGATACGAGAAGAACGCGGCAGCCCGCCACCCCGGCGCGGAACACGGGGTAAAACGCGACCGAGGCGTATTCGACGTTGATGCCGAATTTTTTGGAAAGATCGGAAAGTGTTTCCATATGCAATATTGTAGCACGCGGGGCGCGGCACGTCAACCCATTCGCGCAGACCCTTTCACGGAAATTTGCGTTGACAGAACGCCCCGCGCGTGCTATACTTTTTACGACGCGGCGGGCGGCAAAAGCGCCTTCGCCGCAAAAAAAGGAGAAACAGCCATGCCCTTTGCCCCCTACCGCCACAAGGCGCAGTACTACGAAACGGATACGATGAAGATCGTGCACCACTCCAACTACATCCGCTGGATGGAGGAGGCGCGCGTAGACATGCTCGAACAGATGGGGCTCGGGTACGACGTGATGGAAAAGGACGGCATCCTCAGCCCCGTGCTCTCCGTTTCGGCGCAGTACAAAAGCATGACGCGCTTCCCCGAGACCGTTGCGGTCGCCGTCCGCCTGACCCGCTACACGGGCGTGCGGTTCGAGCTTGCCTATGAAATACGGGACGAGGCGACGGGCGCCCTGCGCTGCACGGGCGAAAGCAGCCACTGCTTTATCGGCGCGGACGGCGCACCCCTCTCTTTGAAGCGGAAGTTCCCCGCGTGGGACGCGCTGTTCCGCCGCTATGCGGAAGAGGCAAAGTGACCGCCCGTACGCCCCTGTACAAAGCAGCCCTTCGGCGCATGCGCCGAAGGGCTTCCTTTTTTCTTTTCCGCCGTTGCGGGGCTATGCGCCCGCACCGCCCTGCTTTACGCTATGGCAACGCCTTCGTTGTACGTATACGTTGCGGAACGGTTCGCCGTCTGCGTCTGCACGCGGAAGGTGCGCTGCGCCGCCGTGGCGCCGTCCGTTACGACCAGCTCGCCGTCTACGATGGCGAGGTAAAAGTCTTCATCGGCAACGCATTGGAACATCACGCCCACGCCGTTTTCGCCCGCGAGCGTCTTGAAGGACATGCGAGCCTGCAAGGCGTCCGATTCGGGGGTGCCGTCGCGCTCGTCGTCCTGCGTGATGACGACTTTGCCCGTGGCGATATCATACGTCAGGTACAGCCCCGCCATGTTGTACGCCTGGATGGACACGTACGAATCGGCGTTCATCCCTGCGGGAACGTACTTTGCCGCCTCGATCTCCCACAGCGCGTCGTCCTCGTTTTCAAAGGCGGACGCAGCCTTCCAGAAGGTGGGCAGGTTGATGGGATAATACATGTCGTTGTGCGAATTGACGGTGTACAGGTGCCCGATGGGGATACCGCTTTGCGTGATCTTGCTGTTCACGCCGTCCAGCCCCGTCGAATTTTCGGCAACGAAATTGATGAACCCGCTGTCGCTGAATTCCAGCTCCGCAATGTTCGCCACGCGGCGGTAGCCGCAGCCGTAAGGCAGCGAGCCGTTGTGGTAGATCATGTACGTCTTGCCGCCGAAATCGAAGACGGCGGGGTGGTTGGTGTTCGACGTCGCCGTCGGATCCATCAGGCGGTTGCCGTAGTTCCACACGTCTTCCCAAAGCCCGTCGGGGCTGTCAACATCCACATAGCTGTATGCGAGCGCCTCGCGCCAGCCTGCGGCGTAGAACATGTAATACCTGTCCTCGGCGCCGTCGCCGTCGGTGTCGCGCGCGTACAGGTACGGCGCTTCGGTAAAGGTGTTGTTCGCCGTGTTCTGCCGCCAGAGGTCGATCTGCATGATGTCGGCAACTTTTTCGATGTCCGCATAGCCGTATTGGTAGAAGACGGGGTCGTCTGTGGTGACGATCTTGCCCGTTTCATGCTTCACGCTCTGATCGACGATCTCCAGCTCAACGGGGTAGCTTGTGCCGTTGTCTGTGCTTTCGACCATTTCGACCTGACACATGAAAGAGTTCGTGTTGCCCCACGCAACGTACATCTCCCCTTCCGAGGTGACCCATGCGGTCGGGTCGATGTCGTTCCAGCCCGCGTCGTTCAGATTTTTGCCGTCCTCCGTCACGTTCGTCTGATTGCTGAACACGAGCGGCTCGTTGTAGCATTCGAACGGCCCCGTCGGATCGTCGGAAACGGCAAGCCCGATGCACATATGCCCGTTGTTGCCCGCCGTGGAGTAGCCCGCCGTGT
>CASDPE010000172.1 GCA_949282395.1 uncultured Bacillota bacterium
GCGAAAAGCCCGACCTTCTGCAAGAGAAGGTCGACCCCAACGCCGAAGAGATCCGCGCCCTCAAATGCAGGATCCATAAGCTGGAAGCCGCGCTTGAAAAGCTGACGGGCGAAAAATTCGAATGCAGGGAAGAGGAGCTGTTCCCCGTTGCGGGCGCGCTCCCCGAAGAGGCGGAGGCCGAGGAGAAGCCTGCCGCACCGGTGGAAGCGCAGGCGGCGGAGCTTCTCGCGGATACAGAGGGAAATGACGGGAAGGAGCACAAGGAGTAAAGCAAGATGAAGATCACATCCAAAGAACTGCGCAGCGCGTGGATAAAATTTTACGAGAGCAAGGGGCATGTGAACATCGGCGGCGTTTCGCTCATCGGCGACGGCACCACGGGCGTCATGTTCAACGTGGCGGGCATGCAGCCGCTCATGCCCTATCTTTTGGGGCAGCCGCATCCCGCGGGCAAGCGCCTTTGCAACGTGCAGGGCTGCGTGCGCACGGTAGACATCGAATCCGTCGGCGACGCGTCGCACTTCACCTTTTTTGAGATGATGGGCAACTGGTCGCTGGGCGACTATTTCAAAAAGGAAAAGACGGCGTGGAGCTTCGAACTGCTCACAAAGGTGTTCGGGCTGGATAAGGACAAGATCTGCTCCACCGTGTTCGCGGGCAACGAATCCGCCCCGCGCGACGACGAAACGGCGCAGCTTCTGATCGGCCTCGGCATAAAGCCCGAGCACATCTATTACTTGGACAAGTCTAACAACTGGTGGGAGCTGGAAGGCACCGTCGGCACCCCCTGCGGCCCCGACAACGAGTGGTTCTACCCCGTCACCGACCAGGAATGCGGGCGCACGCCGTGCGACATCAACTGCCCCTGCGGCAGGTATGTAGAGATCGGCAACGACGTGTACATGCAGTACAAAAAGACGGCGGAAGGGTACGTGCCGCTGGAAAACAAGAACGTGGATACGGGCTTCGGGCTGGATCGCATGCTCGCCTTTCTGAACGGGCTGACGGACGGGTACAAGACCGACCTGTTCGCGGGCGCGATCGGGTATCTTGAAAGGGTCACGGGCAAACGCTACGACGACGGGGGCGAGGCGCAGAAAGCGATGCGCATCGTAGCCGACCACACCCGCACCGCCGTCATGCTCATCGGCGACGTGAACGGCATCCTGCCTTCGAACACGGGCGCGGGCTACATCCTGCGCAGGCTGCTCCGCCGCGCCATCCGCTGGTGCCGTTCGCTCGGCGTCGACGGCAAAGAGATGCTCGGCGTCGCAAAGGTGTTCATCGAAGAGGTGTACAACGAGGCGTACCCGCTCCTGCCCGAAAAGGAGGAGTACATCCTCACCGAGATCGACCGCGAGATCGAGCGGTTCGAATCCACCCTCGAAAAGGGCATGAAGGAGTTTGAAAAGACGCTTGCGGGCATCGCGCGCAAGAACGAGTTCATGGCAAAGCAGGATCCCGCCTACGTGCCCGAAAGCAGCATCGGCGGCAAAGCGGCGTTCAAACTGTACGATACGTACGGCTTCCCGCTGGAGCTGACCGTGGAACTTGCCGCGGAGCACGGGCTGAGCGTAGACGAGGCGGGCTTTGCCGAAGCCTTCAAAGAGCATCAGGAAAAGAGCCACGCACAGGCGGCGGGCGAGTTCAAGGGCGGTCTTGCGGATACGGGCGTGATGACGACCCGCCTGCACACCGCAACACACCTTTTAAACGCCGCGCTCAAAGCCGTGCTTTCGCCCGACGTCAACCAGAAGGGCAGCAACATCACCCCCGAACGGCTGCGGTTCGACTTCAACTTCGCCCGCCCCATGACGCAGGAAGAGATCAAAGCGGTCGAGGACCTCGTCAACGAAAAGATCAAAGAGGATATCCCCGTCGTGTATGAAGAGATGCCGTACCGGCAGGCGCGCGACGAGGGCATCGTCGGCGTGTTCGACAATAAGTACGGTGACGTCGTAAAAACGTACTCCATCGGCACGTTCTCCCGCGAAATGTGCGGCGGCCCGCACGCAAAGAGCACGGGCGAGCTGGGGCACTTTAAGATCGTGAAGGAGCAGTCCTCCGCGAGCGGCATCCGCCGCATCAAGGCTGTTTTGGAATAAGAAACCGTGTTTTGCGCCCTTCCCGTACGGGAAGGGCGCTTTCGGCTTTTTCGGGCGGGTACGGCGGGGCGATCCGGGAAAGTTCTTGACAGAGACGGGGAAGGATGGTATACTGTAACAAAAGGGGGAAGAGGATATGGAAAAGGGGCTTCGCCGCCTGCTGGGCGCGGCAGGCTGGCTGGGGATCGCCGCCTTCGTGTTTGCGGCGCTT
The DNA here is from genome assembly GCA_949282395.1 of uncultured Bacillota bacterium. Lineage (GTDB taxonomy): Bacteria > Bacillota > Clostridia > Christensenellales > Borkfalkiaceae > Borkfalkia. The sequence continues at coordinate 2,317 of CASDPE010000172.1, forward strand.
CTGTTTGTGCTGTTCATCCTGGGGTTACAGTTCTGGACGCAGCCGTTGGACGCGGACGTTGCGCCTGCGGTGCTGGCGCTGGTCGTTTTGTACGCGTTCTGCATCGCTGCCCTCGCGGTGGGGGCGGTGCTGGCGGGGGTCTGCCTCGGGGCGGGCATCTATCAGGTGCGCGCCGCGGCAAAAGGAGAACTGCGCCGCCGCGTTTCAACGATGTGCGTGCTCGTGATCGTCTTTTCCGTCATAGCATTGGCGGTGACGCTGCTTTTCCTCATCTTTTTTCATTCGCTGCAAAGCGGGTTTCTCTTTCTGACGGGGGCAGCGTATGGCGCGGTCGCCGCCGTCGGAGCGGCGCTGTGCGCGGTGTGCGCCGCCGCCGTTGTGTTGCAGGCGATCTGTTTATCCCGCCTGCGCCGCGCGCTGAAAGCGCAGCAGGCAGCCATGTACGCGCCGCCGCCTCCGCCCTATACGGGATACGGCGGCTGAAAACCGAATAAATTTTATCCGCCGCAGCGCGGCGGAGAGGAGCATATCATGACCAAAGAAGAAAAGAAGAAAGCGAAGGCCGAAGCCAAGGCAAGGAAAAAGGCGGAAAAACTCGCCGCCAAAGAGGCGAAACGGCAGGCAAAGCTCGCCAAAAAGCAGGGCAAAGCCGCGCCCGCGGCTCCCGCTGCGCAGCCCGCTCCTGCAAAGCCCGCGCAGGCGCAGCCTGTACAGGCGGCGCCCGCTCCCGCCGTGAAAGCGGAGGCGAAGCCCGTCGTCCCCGCCAAGGAGGCAAAGCCCGCAGAAAAGAAGGCGGCTCCCGCAAAAGCGGAGGCAAAGCCCGCGGAAAAGAAGGCGCAGCCCGCGCCCGCCAAGGAAAAGCCCGCGGCGGAAGAGGCAGCCGCAAAGGAAGAGGCTTCCGAAAAGAAGCAGCCCGCCGTAAAAAATTACCATGTGGCGCACCGCCCGGACGGCAAGTGGCAGGTCAAGTTTGCCAAGGGGGAAAAGGCGATCAAGCTGTTCGATACCCAGGCAGAGGCGATCGCCTACGCCAAAAAGCTCGCGGAAAATCAGGACGGCAACATCACCATCCACAAAAAGGACGGCAGCATCCGCAAACAGAAGTATTGATGTACCTGCCGCGCGCCTTTACAGGCGCGCGGCGCTTTTGCAGGAGCGGTGCCGTTCTTTTCGGTTTGTTTTCAGGCGGCTACAGCGGTATGCGGCGGCTAACGGCGGCATTGCGAAAAAAACTGAAAAAAATCGCAAAACTGCCGCAAAAACGCTTGTAAAAAGCAAAAAACTTTGCTAAAATAGCAAAGCAATCAAATATTGGGGTGTCGCCAAGCGGTAAGGCAACGGACTCTGACTCCGTCATTCGTTGGTTCGAATCCAGCTACCCCAGCCATTTTGGAATAATTCGAACTTCTTCGTAATTCGCAAGACGTTCGGATTATTTTTATTACTAGATGAGTTATACAAAAAGTAAGAAAGGCGGAGCCCGTATGGACTCCGCCTTTTGCCGTTGTACATGGTTTATGATTTTCGGCTCAACCTCTCAAATAATATAAATTCTACTAAATTACTGCCGCATCAGCCGTCTTGCGACGGTATCCACTCTAAATACAATCT
>CASDPE010000173.1 GCA_949282395.1 uncultured Bacillota bacterium
AAGAGGTGTACGGGCAGGTGGGGATCGACATGCTCGCGGGACCTTCCGAGATCCTCATCATTGCGGACAGCGCGCAGGATCCGAAGTTCGTCGCGGCGGACATCCTTTCGCAGGCGGAGCATGACAAGCTCGCCCGCGCCATCCTGCTCACGCCCGACCTTGCCTTTGCGGAAAAGGTCGCTGCCGAAGTTTCGCGGCAGGTGCGCCTTCTGCCGCGCAGAGAGATCGCGGAGTACTCCGTGCAGAACGCGGGCGGCATCATCCTTGTAAAGGATCTGGACGAGGCGTGCGCGCTCGCCAATGCGATCGCGCCCGAACATCTGGAGCTTGCAACGGAGAACTGCGGGGAACTTCTGCAAAAGATCCGCAACGCGGGCGCGGTGTTCATGGGGCGGTGGACGAGCGAACCGCTCGGCGACTATTTTGCCGGGCCTGACCACACGCTGCCCACGGGCGGCACGGCGCGCTTTTTTGAGGCGCTCAACCGCGGCACCTTTTTGCGGAAGATGAGCGTCATCCGCTATACGGAAAGGGCGCTGCGCAAAGACGGGGAGGACGTCGTCCGCCTCGCGGAAAACGAGCAGCTCGGTGCGCACGCGAACGCGGTGCGTATCCGTTTGGAGGAGAAATGAGAAAGGCAGAGATCAGGCGCGAAACGCGCGAAACCAAAGTGGAGCTTTCCGTCGATCTGGACGGCAGCGGCGTAAATTCCGTGCAGACGGGCGTCGGGTTCTTCAACCACATGCTTGAACTTCTGGCGGTGCACGCGGGGCTGGATCTTTCCGTCGCCTGCAAGGGCGATACGGAGGTCGACTTCCACCACAGCGTGGAGGACGTGGGCATCTGCCTCGGGCAGGCGCTGAAAGAGGCGCTCGGCGACAAAAAGGGCATCGCCCGCTTTGCCGACCGCGTCGTGCCCATGGACGAATGCTGCGCGCAGATCGCGCTGGACATTTCGGGCAGGCCCTTCCTCAACTTCAGGGCGAAGCTTTCGGGCAAGATCGGCGAATTCGACGCCGAGCTTGTGGAGGAGTTCTGGCGCGCCTTCGCCTTCAACGCGGGCGTGAACCTGTACATCGACCTTCTTTCGGGCGGGAACATGCACCACGAGGCGGAGTGTATCTTCAAGGGCGTTGCAAAATGTTTGCAGGACGCGGTGAAGATCGTCTCCGACAAGGTGCCGTCTTCCAAAGGGGTGCTGTAAGTGATCGGCATCGTTGACTACGGGCTGGGGAACCTCCGCTCGGTGCAGAAGGCGCTGGAAGCCGTGGGCGCCGCCGCCTGTATTTCGGGCGAAAAAGCGGTGCTGGACGGGTGCGACAAACTCATCCTGCCTGGCGTGGGCGCGTTCGGCGCGGGCATGGAACAGCTTTCCGCGCGCGGGCTGGATACATACCTGCGCGGGCGTGCGAAGGATATGAAGATGCTCGGCATCTGCCTCGGCATGCAGCTTCTGCTGGAAGCGGGCAGCGAGGAGGGCGAGCACGCGGGGCTGGGCTTCATCCGCGGGCGGTGCGACCGCTTTACGCAGGGCAAGATCCCGCAGATCGGCTGGAACGAGGTGCGCGCGCTGCAAACGCCGCTGTTTCACGGCATCGAAGAGGGCACGCGCTTCTATTTTGTGCACAGCTACCGCGCCGTGTGCGGGCAGCGGTACGTCTGCGCCGAAACGGATTATCACGGCGTATATCCGTCCGCTATTTTTGCGGGCAACGTGTACGGGGTGCAGTTCCACCCCGAAAAGAGCGGCGCGGCGGGGCTGCGGCTGCTCAAAAACTTTGTCGGTATGTAAAATAAGGAAGGAGGCGAAAGATGGTTCTTTATCCTGCGATCGATATTTTGGACGGGCGTGCCGTGCGGCTTCTGCACGGCGACAAGAGCAAGGTGACGGATTACGGCGACCCGCTCGCCTGCGCCGAACGCTGGGCGGAGGCGGGGGCGGAGTGGCTGCACATCGTCGATCTTTCGGGTGCGTTTACGGGGGAGAGCGGCATCGATTCCGTTGTGGAAGCGATCAAAACGCGCTTTCCGCAGCTGCGCATCCAGAGCGGCGGGGGCTTGCGCCGCATCGCGGATATCCGCCGCCGCCTGAACGCGGGGGCGGACTGCGCCGTCATCGGCACGATGGCGGCGTATGACCCGGACGAATTTGCGCTGGCGACCTACGAATTCCCCGAAAAGATCGTCGCCGGTATCGACGCGAAGGGCGGCATGTTCGCCGTCAAGGGCTGGACGGAGACGACGGACATCTCCGCCGTCACCTTCGGCAAAAAGTGCAAGTGCATGGGCATCCGCTATGCGCTGTTCACCGACATCGCCAAAGACGGCGCGATGATGGGCGCGAACGTTTCCGAAACGGTGCGCATGCAGAAGGAGACGGGGCTGAAGATCATCGCTTCGGGCGGCATTTCGTCCATGAACGACCTTGCCAACCTTTCCGAAGCGGGCGTGTACGGCGCGGTGCTCGGCAAAGCCATTTACGACGGCGCGATCGACCTGAAAGAGGCGCTTGCAAAATTTGCGTAAGCGCCTGCGGCAAGGAGAAAGATTTTGCTTGCAAAACGCATCATTCCCTGCCTGGATATCGACAGGGGCAGGGTGGTAAAAGGGGTCAACTTTGTTGACCTTGTAGACGCGGGCGACCCCGTAGAGATCGCCCGCGCGTATGATTCGATCGGCGCGGACGAGATCGTGTTTCTGGATATCACCGCCTCGTCGGACGGGCGCAAGACCGCCGTGGATATTCTTTCCCGCGCCAGCGAACAGGTCTTTCTTCCGCTCACCGTGGGCGGCGGTATCCGCACCGTTGCGGATTTCCGCGAACTGCTTGCCGCGGGCGCGGATAAGATCGCCGTCAATTCCGCGGCGATCCAGAACCCCGCGCTCATCACCGAAGCCGCGCAGACGTTCGGTTCGCAGTGCGTCGTTCTGGCGGTGGACGCCAAGCGCAACGCCGCGGGCGGCTGGGACGTGTACCGCAACGGCGGCAGGGTGAACACGGGGCTGGACGCGATCGAATGGATCGTAAAGGGCGCCGCGCTCGGCGCGGGCGAAGTGCTTTTGACGAGCATGGACAGAGACGGCACCAAAGCGGGGTACGACATTGCGCTCACCCGCGCGGCGGCGGAGGCGGTCAACATCCCCGTCATCGCCTCGGGCGGCGCGGGAAAGATGCAGGATTTTGCCGAGGTGCTCACCGAAGGAAAGGCGGACGCGGCGCTTGCGGCGTCGCTGTTCCACTTCAACGAGATCGGCATGAAGGAGCTGAAAGAGTATCTTGCACAGCGCGGTATCCCCGTGCGGAGGATTTGATATGGAAGAACTGAAATGGGATGAGAACGGGCTGGTCTGCGCCGTCGCACAGGACTATGCGAGCGGCGAGGTGCTCATGCAGGCGTACATGAACGCCGAAGCGTACCAAAAGACGCTGGAAACGGGCTACGCGCACTATTGGAGCCGTTCGCGCCGCAAATTGTGGAAAAAAGGCGAGGAGAGCGGGCACCTGCAAAAGGTGCGCGGCATCTTCCTCGACTGCGATAAAGACTGCGTTCTGCTCAAAGTCGAACAGACGGGCGCGGCGTGCCATACGGGCAACTATTCCTGCTTTTTTACGCCCGTCAAAGAATGCGGCGCGGGCGTTGAAATGCTCGGGCAGCTCGAACGCATCATTGAAGACAGGAAGCAAAATCCCGAAGAGGGCAGCTACACCGCCTACCTCTTTGAAAAGGGCGTGGATAAGATCGCCAAAAAGGCGGGCGAAGAGGCCGTCGAACTTGTCATCGCCGCCAAAAACGGCAGCAAAGAAGAGATCGTCGGCGAATGTGCAGACCTCTTTTACCACACCCTCGTCCTGCTTGCAAACGCGGGGGTGAAGTTGGGGGAGG
>CASDPE010000174.1 GCA_949282395.1 uncultured Bacillota bacterium
CACCGCCAATACGCGGCATACTTTGCCGCATTCCGCCCTGTCCGCATTCATCGGTATACTATATGAACGGGCGCTCCGCTTTATCCCTTGCAAAAGAGCCGCCGCCCCCGCGTACCCTTAAAATAAAAGGGGCAAAAAGACCGAAAAACGGCGCGCCCGAAACGGGCGCGCCGCCTGCCTGCGACCGCATGCGCGGAGAGCACGGGTCATTTGCGTTTCACCCTGCCTCCGACGAGCAGGATCATTTTTACGGCGTCCAGAGAAAAATCCTGCGCCTCGACGAACAGCGGCTTATCCAGCACGCCGCGCGCAAGCACCTTTACGCGCGTGACGCGCGCGGGAACGAGCTTTTTCGCCTTCATTGCCGCCGGCGTAACATGCGCGTACGGTTCAAAGTGCGCCGCAAGCGTATCGATGTTGACGTGCCCGCGCACGCTGCGCGCCTCCTCCTTCCCTGCGGGCGGCTCTTTCGCCCGTTCCCCCTGCCCGTCGGGTGCGGGCAAGCCCTTCCTTTCGGCGGGCGGAGGCAGAGCGGCGGCGGGCTGTTTGCCCGCAAGAAGCACTGCGGGCTCCGCCGCATCGGGAGCGGCCTGTTCCTCTCCCCCTGCAAATTCTGCCGCGGCGGAGGGTTCGGTGTTCTCTTCGAGAATGCGCTTTGCCTCCTCGTCCGAGATCAGGGTGCGCGCCTCGCCCAGCGAAATTTTTTCGCGGATCATCGCGCCGACGGACGCCTTTTCATACACGTCGCCCTCTGCGCCTTTGCCGCTTGCGATCATACGGATCAGCCCCGCGCCGAGCAGTTCCTCGGTGGTGCGGTACGGCAGATCCAATTCTTCGGCGGGCACTTCCTCGCGGGCAAGTTCCGCGCGCTCCGCCGCAATGCGCAGCAGCGCGCACGCATATTTTGCCTTGCGCGCAGAGGTGATGCGCAGCATCATGGGCGTCTTTTCGTACCGTTTGACGTCGCCGACGTCTATGCCGTGGTACTTTGTCTCTTCCCATTCTTCGGGGTCGAGCGCCAGCGCGATGCACAGCCGCTTGCCGCGGAAAACGAGCAGCGCAAGTTTTTTCCTGCCCGCGTAAATGCGCTCCTGCCGCCAGCTTACGGCGCGCCTGACCTTCGGAAAAGAACGCGCTTCCTGCACGATCGCGCCGTAAAATTCCTTTTGTTCGGGGGAAGATTGGTACAGCTTTGCGCTGTAACTGTATTCCATGCGGTACAGAATGGTGCGCCGAGCCTTCGGCGCCGCCTTTCCCTCCGCCGCCTTTTGTTCGGTTACGGCGGGTTCTTCCGCCTGCTTTTCCGCTGTTTCGGCGGGTTCCGCCTGCTGTGCTGCCTGCACGGCAGGTTCCTCTGCCTGCTTTTCCGCTGTTTCGGCGGGTTCTTCCACCTGCTTTTCTTCGGCTTCGGCGGGTTCCGCCTGCCGTGCCGCCTGTTCGGCGGCGCGCCAAGCCTCCGCCTCCGCTTCCCTGCGGCGGCGGTTCTTTTTTGCGGCGGACACGCCGAGCCCGACCGCCAGCGCGGCGACCGCCGCACACGCAACGGCGATCACGATGATCCATTCGATCCCCATAACACCCCTCCTCCGGCGCACGCCGTGCGGGCAAAACGCCGCACAAAAACGCGCCGCACCGCCAAAACCTGCGCCTCGGCGGCTTTTCGGTTTGACCCTATTTTATCACAACGTATTGCGTTTTTCAAGCCCTGCGGCAAAAAAAGTGAACGTTAATTTACCGTGCCGCTGTACGGCACCCAGCCGCCCGCCCGATGAAAAATGCGCCTTCCCTGTACGGGAGGCGCAGAAAAAAAGTTTCCGCATATACGGGCGTTTTTTACCGTCAACGGCTCAAAACTTCCTTCATTTTCGCGATGGCTTCGCCGCGGTTGTCGCTGCCGAGTTTGAGGTAGATGGCGGAGATATAATTGCGCGCCGTTCCGTCCGATAGCCCCAGCGCCGAGGCGATCTGGCGGTTGTTGAACCCGTCGAACAGCATGACGGCGATCTCCGTTTCCCTGTCGGAGAGCCCGAACGCCTTGCGCAGGCGGATCTCGCGGTCGGAGGTGACCATCTTCGCCGCGTCCGTGATCTTGCGGGCGATCTTCGCGGGCAGGATGGTATCGCCCGCGTAGGCGTTTTTCACCGCATCCACAAGGGCGGTGGCGCTGATATCCTTCAAAAGATAGCCGCACGCGCCGTTGTTGAGCGCGCTCAAAATATAGTCGCTGTCGTCAAAGGTGGTGAGGATGAGCACTTTGACGTTCGGGTAACGTTTTTTGATCTCGCCCGTGGTGACGACGCCGTTCATGACGGGCATGCGGATATCGAGCAGCACCACGTCCGGCACGTCCTGCTCCATGAGGGCGAGCGCTTCCTGCCCGTTTTCCGCCGTGGCGATGACGTCCAGCTCGTCCGATGAGGCGAGCACGCTGCGGATCCCTTCGGAAAGGATCGCCTGATCGTCTACGATCATGACTTTGATCTTCATACCGTTTCGCTCCTGTCTTTTTCGCGCTTGACGCTGCGCGGCAGGCTGAGCCTGACTTCAAACCCTTCCCCCTCTTCGGAGGAGAAATTGATCATGCCGCCGAGCGCTTCCGCCCGCGCGCGCATGCCCGAAAGCCCGAACCCTTCCCGGAACGCTTCGCGCCCGATCCCCTTCCCGTTATCCGAAAAGAGGAATTCCACATAGTTCCCTTCGTCTTTGAGTTCGAACAAAAACGCCGTGCCGCCGCCGTGGCGGATGCCGTTGGCGAGGCATTCGTGCAGCGCGTTCGCCACAAAGCGCTCCGCCTCGTCGGTGAGTTCGATGTCGTCAATGATGCTGCGCATGCGCAGCTCCGTACCCGCGGCGGATTCTTCCAAAATGTTTTCAAGATACTCTTTCAGCGTAACGTTGTCGCGCTTGCCGGATAAGAGGTGCACGCTCGCGCGCAGCTGTTCCAAACAGTTTTTCGCCTGCACGTTCGCCGCCGCGATGCACTGCTTCGCCTTCTGCGGATCCTTTTCGATGGCGAGCCGCGCCGCCTCCGTCTGCATGATGACCGTCGTCAGCGAGTGCCCCGCCGTATCGTGGATATCCTTGGCGATGCGGTTGCGCTCTTCGATGACGGTCGCCTCTTCCAATTTGTCGTAGGCGTGCAGAAGTTCGTTGCGGCTCTCTTCCAGCTCGCGCAGGTTCTCTTCGATCTGCCTGTTCTTGCGCCATACGATCATGGCGAAGTTGAAGATGACAAAGTGCAGGATGCAGACCGTGAGCGCCGTAAAATACTCCGAGGAAATGGCGAATGCGTCCGCAAGTTCGCGCCGTATGGCGAAAAAGACGATGTTCGTGACCGTATACAGCCCGAAATTGACGCCGAACATGATCGCGTCGTCGCGCAGCGACGGCGCGGAAAGGTAAAATTCGGACAGCACGACCGCATACGCAAGGTAGGCATACGCCTCCGAAAAGAGGGTCAGCGCCGTTAAAAGCACCGTATCCACCGCGTACCAGACGATCTTGCCCGAAAAACTTTTGGCGACGAACACCTTCATCACCATGGAAAAGATCAGCGCCGCCGCGATGCCGACGGTGACGTAGGCAAACGCCACGCCCTCCCAATGCCGCCTGCCCGCTTCCGTGAGCGCCGTGAACGACCCGAACGAGGTGAGCGAAACGACCAGCCCCGCCAGCGTGAGCAGCACCAGCAGGATGACGCGGATCATCCAGACCGCATAGCCGTCCGAAAAGATGCGCGCGCCCCTGCGTTTTTTCTCTGCGGGCGCCTTCGCCGCGGCGGGCGCCTGCCCGCTTGCGGCAGGCGCGGCGCTGTCTGCGGGCGAGGCGCTGTTTACAGGCGCGGCGCTGTTTTCGGGCGCGGCGCTGTTTTCGGG
>CASDPE010000175.1 GCA_949282395.1 uncultured Bacillota bacterium
CGCAGCCCCTTCGCCACGTCGCTTCGCAGTTCGCGGCGGGTGCCCTCTTCAAACACCGCCCGCACTTCATCGTTGCCGTAGATATCCAGCACGGGTTCGCGCATCCCGCTTGCAAATTTATAGCCACGGTTGACAAATTCCTGCGCGTAAAAATGGTCTGTGTGCGAATGGGTGACCAGCAGCGCGCGCACCGCCGAAAGGTCGACGCCGTATTCCAGCGCATGGAAATAGCTATCGGGCGGAAAATCGATGAGAAGCACGTCGTCTATGAGCGCCTGCGAACGCGTTCTGCGTTCGTGCGCAAGATCGGCGCGCGCCGCCCTGCAATATTCACAGTTGCAAAACACGGCGGGGAAGCCCTCTGCCGCCGCCGTGCCAAGATATCGGATCTTCATTTTTCAGCCTCAGCATTCGTAAACGATCGTAACGGGCCCGTCGTTCCCCTGCTCGATGTGCATGTCGGCGCCGAAAACGCCCGTCTTGACAGGCACGCCAAGCGCGGCAAGCCGCTTCGCCGTTTCCTCATACAGCGGTGCAGCCGTTTCGGGGCGCGCGGCGGCGGTAAAACTCGGGCGGTTGCCGTGGGTGCAGTCGCCGTACAGCGTAAATTGCGATATGAGCAGCACTTCGCCGCCCACATCCTGCACGCTGCGGTTCATCTTGCCCGCCTCATCCGAAAAAATACGCAGTGCGGCGAGCTTTTTCGCCATTGCCGCAGCACTGCCTGCCGTGTCTTGCGGGGATATGCCGAGGTATACCGCCAAGCCCTGCCCGATCACAGAAACGAGCTCTTCCCCCACAGACAGCCTCGCGTGCGTCACGCGCTGTACAACAGCCCTCATATCCTTTTCTCCGTTTAAAAAGCCGCGCAAGGCTCTTGCACGGCTTCACGTTTATGCGGCTTGCTTACTTCACGCGCTCCATGTACTCGCCCGTGCGGGTATCGACGCGGATCGTTTCACCCTCTTCGACGAACATCGGCACCTGGATCTTGGCGCCCGTTTCCAGCGTAGCCGTTTTGGTCGCGTTGGTCGCCGTGTTCCCCTTGACGCCGGGCTCCGCTTCCACGATTTTCAATTCAACAAAGTTTTCGCATTCGACCGAGAACGCCGCGCCCTTATAAAAACGGACGGTGACGGGGTCGTTTTCCTTGATGAAGCGCAGCGCGTCTTCGACCTGATCATGATTGAGCGGCGTCAGGTTGTACTCTTCGTCCATGAACCAATACAGCTCGCCGTCGTTGTAGGAATAGGTCATCTTTTTGGTTTCGATGTGCGCGTTTTCCAGCTTTTCAGAGGGGTTGAACGTCTGTTCGAGCACCGCGCCCGTAACAACGTTTTTCAGCCTCGTGCGGACGAACGCCGCGCCCTTACCGGGTTTGACGTGCTGAAAATCCACAACGACATAGACGTTCCCATTGTACTCGATCGTGACGCCCTTTCTGACGTCGCCTGCCATAACCATATTCCTGTTTCTCCTTACAATTGATTTTTGATATTTGCGACCGACGTTTACAAAACCGTCAGCTTTTTATCCGTCTTCATAAAACTGACCGCACCGCCCGCGGTGAGGTGCACCGTATCTTCGATGCGGATGCCGAACCTGCCTTCAAAATACACACCCGGCTCGATGGAAAAGACCATACCTTCTTGCAAAGCACCCTTGCCCGAGGGTCCGAGCGTCGGGCTTTCATGGATGTTGACGCCGATCCCGTGCCCGAGCGAATGGGTGAAAAACTTATCCAGCCCGCGCGCGCGTAAAAAACTGCGCGCAATGCCGTCCGCCTCCGCGCCGGACATGCCCGCACGCACCCCGTCAAGCGCGGCGCTGTGCGCCCCGAGCACGGCTGCATAGGCTTCCGCGAATGTGCCGTCACCGTTCTTCCCGAACAGGAACGTGCGTGTGATATCCGAACAATAGCCGCCCGCTTTGCAGCCGAAATCAAGCAGAACGGGCATGCCTTTTCTGAGCGCCGTATGATCGGGGCGGTGATGCGGCACCGAAGAGTTTGCGCCGAACGCGGCGATCGTTTCAAAGGAGCGATCCTCAGCGCCGCAGCGCCGCATCTCGTATTCAAGCAGCGCCGCCGTATCCTGCTCGGTCATCCCCTCTTTCAGCTGCCCCAGAAGGCGGATATACGCCTCTTCCGCGATCGTGCAGGCGCGCGCGATAAGCGCAAGTTCCGCGTCCGTCTTCCGCTCCATGGCGGCGGTAAAGGCGGGCATACTGTCTACCGCTTTGAACCCGCGCTTTTTCAGCTGCGCCATCTGCGGCAGCGTTGTGCGCGCAAAGGGCACGGCAAGTTTTCTGATCTTTTTGCTCTTTATATAATCGAGAACGGCGTCTGCCGATCTTGCGATCTCTACCCCGATGTACTGCCCCTTCATGGCGGCTTTCGCACTCTCGGCATAGCGCGGATCGGTAAATAAAATGCTCTCCTGCGCGTCCGTATACACAAACCCGAAAGTGCTCGGGTATCCCGTCAGGTAAAAGCGGAGATCTTCGCTCTCCGTAAGCATTGCATCCGCACCGACTTCCCGAAATACCTTTTTCGTAAAGTCCATATAAATATTTTAGCAGATTTTGCGGCGCAAGTCAAATATCTCCATAGCCTTTATGCGCAAACGCCGCATTTTCCTGCATGCGGGGCGGGGCGCGGGTGTGCCGTGCGCGCTTTTATGTGCCGTGCGCGGGTTTACCCCTTTGCCGCTGCCTGCTCGTACAGCCGCTTCATGGCGAGCGCATCCTCTGCCTGCGTACCCGCCGACTCGCTGACGATATACGGCTCCAATTTCAGCTTGACGAGCGCTGCGGCAAGCGGCGCAAATTCCGGGCCGTACTCCGTATCGGCGAAAGTCAGGTGGCGTATTTCCCCCTTCCCGCCGTATTGGATCTTGGAAAAGTGCACGTGAAAGTGCTTCACGCGCTCATACCCGAGCTCCGCTATCATGTATTCGAGACGGTCAAGATAGTCCTGCTCCGTGCGCAGGCTGCCCTGTTCGCGCGCGTTCAGATGCCCGAAATCGACGGCGGGCAGGAACACTTTGTCGATCTTGCAAAAGCGCACCACCTCTTCCAGCGTGCCGATCTGCGCCGTTTTGCCCATCGTTTCGGGGCAGAACAGCAGCCCGTCAAGCCCCGCCGCATAAATCTGTTCGCATAAAACTTTGAGCCGCGTTTCCGTCAGCGAGATCGCCTCTTCACGGGGAAGTTTCCCCTGCGTGGCGCTGTGGAACACGCAGCGCCTGCCGCCCATCTGCGCCAGTACCCTGCCGCTTTCCAGCACATAGCGGTATGAATTTTCCGCGCTCTCTTCGGCGGGGTTCGCAAAGTTTATGTAATAGGGCGCGTGCACGCTGATCTCCACCCCCTGCTCGGCGAACGCCGCGCCGATCGAGCGCGCCTTTGCCTCCGTCATGCGCACGCCGCGCCCGAAGGAATATTCAAAGCAATCCAGCCCCATCCCCTTGACGAACGCCGCCGACTCTTCCGTATGCGAATAGCCCGCCGCATAAAAACTTTCACTGTTGCCGCTCGGCCCGAATCTGATCATTGTATCCTCTCCAGATCGCGGGAAAGCTGCGCCGCAAGCTCTTCCGCATTTTCAAATTTCCGCACGGGGCGGATGTAAAAATCAAAAAAGACAGTCAGCTCCCTGCCGTACAGGTCGCCGTTAAAGCCTGCAAAATACGCCTCTAAAACCACACGCGCATCGCCGAACGTCGGCCGCGCGCCGTAATT
>CASDPE010000176.1 GCA_949282395.1 uncultured Bacillota bacterium
ATAGACCTCCTCCGGCTCGTTTTTGCGGTGCAGCCCGTGATCGACGAACACGCAGGTGAGCCTGTCACCGACCGCGCGGTGGATGAGCGTCGCCGCGACGGCGGAATCTACCCCGCCGGACATGGCGCAAAGCACTCTTTTATTGCCCACTTTTTTGCGGATGGCGGCGACCTGCTCGGCGACGTAATTTTTCATCGTCCAGTCGCCCTTCGCCCCGCAGACGCGGTACAAAAAGTTTTCAAGCATCTTGTTGCCGTACTCGGAGTGCACCACTTCGGGATGGAACTGGATGCCGTAGATCTTTTTTTCGTCGCTGCCGAACACTGTCACGGGGCAGCTTTGCGTGGAGGCAAACACCGCAAACCCCGCAGGGACTTCCGTCACGTGGTCGGTGTGGCTCATCCAGCACACGCTTTTTTCGGGGATCCCGCAGGAAAGCTCGTTCGGCTTTGTAAAGGCGAACGTGCGCTTGCCGTACTCGCTCGCTGCGGCATGCTCCACCTTTCCGCCCAGCGTATAGGCGATGAGCTGGCAGCCGTAGCAAATGCCGAGAACGGGGATGCCGAGATCGAAAACCGCCCTGTCAATATGCGGGGAAGCGGGGTCGTACACGCTGTTCGGCCCGCCCGTAAAGATGATGCCGACGGGCGCATACGCCCTGATCTCTTCAACGGTCATATCACAGGGGCGCAGGTCGCAGTATACTTTCAGATCGCGCACCCTGCGCGCAATGAGCTGATTGTACTGCCCGCCGAAATCAAGGACTAAAACTTTTTGATGCTGCATAGTTTTCTCCGCCGTACTGTTTCCCTCATTTTCCCCGTGCTATGAAAGAATGTACCGCCGCGGCGGTACATTCCTGCCTTTTACAGCCCGCGCGGGCTGTAATTGGGCGATTCCTTCGTAATGGAAATGTCGTGCGGGTGGCTTTCGATGAGCGATGCGTTGGTGATGCGCACAAAGCGCGCCTTTTTGCGCAGTTCTTCGATGTTGCGCATACCGCAATACCCCATGCCCGCACGGATGCCGCCGACCATCTGATAGACGATATCCGCCAGCCTGCCGCGGTACGGCACGCGCCCTTCCACGCCTTCCGGCACGAACTGTTTGTTGTTTTCCTGGAAATAGCGGTCGTTCCCGCCCGCCGCCATCGCGCCGAGCGAGCCCATGCCGCGGTAGACCTTGAAATTCCTGCCCTGGTAGATCTCGATCTCGCCGGGGCTTTCAAGCGTGCCCGCGAACAGGCTGCCGATCATGACGACGGACGCGCCCGCACCGAGCGCCTTGACGATATCGCCGCTGTATTTGATGCCGCCGTCGGCGATGACGCGCTTGCCCTTTTTATCCGCCATTTCCGCGCACTGCATGACCGCCGTAAGCTGCGGCATGCCGATGCCCGCCACCACGCGCGTGGTGCAGATGGAGCCGGGGCCGATGCCGACTTTCACGACGTCCGCGCCCGCGTCGATGAGCGCCTCCGTCGCCTCGGGGGTCGCCACATTGCCGGCGATGACGGCAAGGTTCGGATATTTTGCCTTGATCTGCGAAACTTCTTCGATGACCCCTCTGCTGTGCCCGTGCGCCGTGTCGACGACGATCACGTCCACTTTGGCGGCGACCAGCGCCGCGATGCGCTCCATCGTGTTTGCCGCCCTGCCGACCGCAGCGCCCGCAAGCAGCCTGCCGTTTTTGTCGCGCGCGGAATTGGGGTATTGGATGCTCTTTTCGATGTCTTTGATCGTGATCAGCCCTTTGAGGTACCCGTCTTTGTCCACGATGGGCAGCTTTTCGATGCGGTGCTTGCCGAGGATCTTCTGCGCCTCTTCCAGCGACGTGCCGACGGGCGCGGTGACAAGGTTCTTTTTAGTCATCACATTGTCGATGGGCTGATCGTAGTTGGATTCAAAGCGGAGGTCGCGGTTGGTGAGGATGCCGACGAGCTTCCCGTTTTTGGTGATGGGCACGCCGCTGATCTTATAGCGCTCCATCAGGGCGACGGCTTCGCGCACACTGTTATCGGGAGCAAGGAAGAACGGGTCGGTGATGACGCCGTGCTCGCTGCGTTTTACCTTATCGACCTGGCTCGCCTGTTCTTCAATGGTCATGTTCTTATGAACGATGCCGATGCCGCCTTCGCGTGCAATGGCGATCGCCAGCTTGCTTTCGGTGACGGTATCCATCGCCGAGCTCATGAGCGGGATGTTCAGACGGATGCCTTCCGTCAGCTGCGTGGAAAGATCCACCTCGGACGGCAACACATCCGATTCACCGGGGATCAACAGAACGTCGTCAAACGTAAGCCCTTCCTGCACGATCTTGTTCATAAGCAATTCTCCTTGTCCTGTTTATTATATGGTAAAATTTTGAAAACGAAGATAAAAAACAGCGTGCCCAAGCGGCGGCTTACGCCGCGGCATGCGCACGCGCGCTCTCTATAAGCGCGGTAATGTATGCGTCGTAATCGGTAAATTCACCGCTGGCAGAATCAGCCCCCTGCTCCGCACAGTATGCGTCATAATCCTCATGCGCCTGCAACTGTTCGCCCAGCTGTGCAACGCGCGCAAAGTCCTGCGCCGTTTCCGCCGTAAAATAACTGCGCTCCACCGCGTTTGCAAGGTCTGCAACGTCACCCGTCTGTTCATACAGGTTCACGCTGTACGCCGCACAAGAGCGCTCCAAGCCGAGCCCGTTCGTCAGACCGACCATAACAGACGGGAAGCAAAGGCTGCAGACGCCGAGGAACAGCAATAGAGCCGCCAAGATGAAAGCAAGCGTTGCCGCCGCTGTTTTTGCGATCAGTTTACCCACCCCGGACTTCACAGCGGATCGACTCCGCGCGCCTCCTCTTCCTTAATTTTATTTATTTTAGCACACGCAAAGAAAAAATGCAACCTTATGGCGGAAAATAATTTCGGCAAGCAGGCATTTTCAGCGCCGAAACACAATACAAATAGACTGAAAAGCAACAAAACGGGAAGGTGATCGCATGAAAAGACGTTTCTTTGCCGCACTGGCGGCGCTCGCCGCCGCTGCGGGCATCCTTGCCCTGACGGGCTGCTCGGCAGAAGCCGACCTTACGGACTATGTTTCCGAATACCGCAGCAACCTGTACGAGGGCACGCAGGGCACATACTCCGTATTCGCCGCTTACAGCGAGCGCGAATACCCCTACCGCGCAGACGGGAACGTCGGTGATATGACGACGCTGTTCGAAGTCGCCCTCACCGCCGCCGACAACACAAAGACGTACCGCATCGCCTTTACCAGCGGCCGGGTGGATTTGCTGAGCCGGGCGATCTCCCGCTGGCGGTTGTGAAGCGTGCGCGCGTCGTTGTAGCGGAAATTCCGGAGCCGGGCGGTGACGAAACTGCGCGCCGCCTCCTGTTTGTCCAGCACCGCGAACAGCAATTTGTAGAGCCGCCCGTCCCCCCGGTCGGAAGCGGCGCGGCGCAGCTCCTCCAGCGGATCGGTCACATGAATCGTCAGTCCCGGCGCCGTCCCCGGTTCGCCGCCGGGCCGGAAGTCGAACGCCGCCGCGCCGACCTCCACCGTGCTGCCGACCGGGAAATCGCGCGGAGTCAGCCGGAACGGGACCAGCTCGCGCACCTCGGCGCGGGCCGGTTCCGCCGGATAGTCGTAACTGCGGATTTCGGCCTGCTGTCCCTCGCGCCGGGCCAGCAGCGTGATCCGGCGCACCGCCGCGTCGTCGCGCGCGGAGACCTCCAGCATCACCGTG
>CASDPE010000177.1 GCA_949282395.1 uncultured Bacillota bacterium
CGCAAGCAGCGCCTTGTAGGCGTCCGAAACGCCGAAAACCGCCATCGGCGTGCCGAGGCGGAGGTCGTTTTCTAAGGCGAGGCAATCCCCGCCGAGGTTATCGGGGTTGAAAAAATTCTTGGGCATGGCAAGTTCACCGCCCCGCACGAGGGCGCTTATCGGGATTCGTGCGCAGGGTTGAAGCGGGTCATCACCTGCGCGATGTCGCCGCACTTTACAAACGCGACGGCGGCGTCAGCGGCAGCGGAACAGGCGTCCGCAAAGAGCGGATAGTCCTCCTGCCGTATGTTCGCCAGCACGTAATTGATGATGGGGATGTTCACCTCGGGGTCGCGGATGCCGATGCGGATGCGGGCAAAATCGCCGCTGCCGATCTCGGCGAGGATGCTGCGCATGCCGTTGTGCGTGCCCGCGCTGCCGCCCGCACGGATGCGGAGCTTCCCCTTGGGCAGGTCGTAATCGTCATAGATGACCAAAAGGTGCGAAAGGTCGCATTTGTACTTGGCAAGAAGCTGCTTCACCGCCCTGCCCGAGGCGTTCATATACGTGACGGGGCGGGCGAGGATGACCTTTTCCCCGCCGACGTTCGCTTCGGCGACGGACGCCTCGCACTCCTTTTTTTTGAATTTTACACCCAGCCGTTCCGCCGCCTCGCCCACGGCGAGGAAGCCGAGGTTGTGGAAGGTCGTTTCATACTTTTTTTCGGGATTTCCCAGCCCTACGATGAGATACATGACCGCTGCTCCGTAAAAGCGCGCCGCAATACCGCAATACCGCAATACGCGCGAACGCCGCGTTTTATAAAACGCGGCAGGTTCCGACCGTAAATTGTTGCTCCTATAATAAATTGCGCGCTTCAAAATCGCGTTTTAAACAATAAGTAGTTTTAAATAATAGATTGCGCGTTTCAAAGCCACGTCTTTGAAAAAGCGCCCCCAAATTGTCGCATACTTGCGACTCAATTCGGAAAGAGTGAATTTGCGCGATTTTTTAATAGGAGAAGCCCTTAAAAATCGCGCAAAAAGAGAAAAACGAATGCAGAGCCGCGCAAAGTCGCGGCGAACATTCGGTTGTCTCTCAAATCACGGAAAAAAGTTTTGTCTCTTTCAAAACTTTTTTCGTGAACCCACTAATTTTTTGCAAAAGGCAAAATCACATTTTTGCCTTTTGCCCCTTGCGCTTTGTGGAAAGCGTTACGGAAAAGGGTGAAGCGGCGGCATTTTTATAATGGCGTGCCCCAAAAGATGACGCCGCGAGGGAGAAACCGTTGCCGAGCGGCGAATGCCGCGAACAATGGTGTCTCCCTCAGCTCACGGAAAAAAGTTTTGTCAGCTCAAAACTTTTTTCGTGAACTCAGTCGTAGATCTTCGACATCGGCTTATCAAGGTACACGTTTTCGATCGCCGCGGCAAAGATATCCGCCACGGAGATGACGGTGATCTTATCCAGCTTCTTTTCGGGCGGCAGGTCGATGGTGTTGAGCACGGCAAGCTCTTTGATGGGCGCCTCGGCGAGCCGTTCGATGGCGGGGCCGCTGAACACGGCGTGCGTGCAGCCCGCGTACACTTCCTTCGCGCCGTTGTCCATCAGCGCCTTTGCGCCCTGGCAGATGGTGCCCGCCGTATCGATCATGTCGTCGATCATCAGGCACTTTTTGCCCTCGATGTCGCCGATGATGTTCATGACCTCCATCACGTTCGCCTTGGGGCGGCGCTTATCGATGATCGCCATCTGGCAGTTCAGCTTCATGGCGACGTTGCGTGCGCGCGTCACCGAACCGATATCGGGAGAAACGACGACGAAATTCTCGTCGATGATCTTTTTGCTGCGGAAATAATTGTAGAGCGTAGGCCCGCCCAAAAGGTGATCGAGCGGGATGTTGAAAAAGCCCTGGATCTGCGCCGCGTGCAAGTCCATGGTCAGCACCCTGTCTGCCCCGGCGGCGGTGATGAGGTCGGCAACGAGCTTCGCGGTGATGGGATCGCGCGAGCGCGCCTTCCTGTCCTGACGGGCGTACCCGAAATAGGGCATGACCGCCGTGATGCGCCCCGCGCTTGCGCGCCGCGCCGCGTCGATCATGATCAGCAGTTCCATCAGATTGTCGTTGACGGGTGCGGACGTGGACTGAATAATAAAGAGATCCCTGCCGCGCACCGTTTCATCCAGGTGCACGGAGGTCTCTCCGTCCGAAAAACGGCCCACTTCCACGCCGCCGAGCTCGGTGTTGAGCTTTTTGGCGATCGCCTCCGCGAGGGGGCGGTTGGAATTGCCCGCAAACAGTTTGATCTCGTTGCCGTGCGTTATCATGTGTACCTCCGAAAAAACGCTATGCGCTCCTTTGCGCATACCGCAGCTTTACCGTTCTAAGAATACAAGTTACGACGGCTTTTCCGTAATGAAATAAAAGCCGTGGCAAAACGTTCCGTCTGCCATTCCCCCGTGCGCTTTTGCGGGATGCCCGCAACGTTCACCGCAGTTTCCCCTGCTGCCCGTACGCACAGTATCTATTGTAATTTGTTTGCGCGAAATAGTCAACCGTTTCGCGCCGCCCGACGGAAAATTATTCCGCTTCGCCCCGCTCTGCGGCGGGCAGCCCCGCGCCGCTTTCCGCGCGCCGCTCTGCGGCGGTGCGCTCGCGCATTTGGCGGAAAAACCCGCTCAAAAGCTGCGAACACTCTTCGCCCAGCACGCCGCCCTCCGTTTCCAGCGTGTGGTTCAGCAGGTTGCTTGCCGCAAGTTCTTCGGTCATCGACCTGCCCTTCTGCTCATACGCGCCGAAATACACTTTACGGATGCGCGCGTTGAGCGCCGCGCCCATGCACATGGGGCAAGGCTCCAGCGTGACGTACAGGTCGCACCCGTCCAGCCGCCAGCTCTTTAATTTTTTGCAGGCGCGGTCGATGGCGTACATTTCGGCATGCGAGCTTGCCAGCTGCGTCTTTGCGCGGCGGTTGTAGCCCGAGCCGATGACCTTCCCCTCAAACACGACGACGGCGCCGACGGGCACTTCGCCTTCGGCAAGCCCTTTTTTTGCGCGCCTGAGCGCCGCGCGCATAAATTTTATCTTCTCTTCCATAATTCCTCCGAAAGAACGGCGGGCACGTTCGCGTTCGCCCGCAGGATATCCGCAAACTGCGCCCCGCCAAGCGGATGCACGGCAGCGTCGCTGCCTGCCTCCACCGTAAACGCGGGGATGCCCAGCGCCTGAATGCACCAATCTTTGTACCCGCCGCAGCTGCCCGCAGTGCGTTTGACGGCATACCCCGTTTCCCGCGCGAGCGCACGGGCGAGCGCGCCGCCGCGCCGCTTCGCCACGCCCCGCTGCCCGAAATACCAATAGATCTCTTCCCCCTTCGTGTGGTAGCTGACCGTGGCTGCGGGGGAAACTTCGAGGGTAAAATCACGCAGGGCGCGCGTTTCCGGCTCCGAAAAGGGAGCGGCGCCGATGTAATTTTCGGGCGCGGGCGCACGCACGTTGCGCACGCCCATCCCCCAATCGGCGGCAAAATTGACGTTCAGGTCGACGGCGTTTGCGTTCGCCTTCCATAAAGCGAAGCTGCCGCCGCCGTTCACCCGCCGCAAAAAGGCGGCGCGGGCGGGCGGAAGAGCCCGCAAAAACGCCTCTCCGCGCAGGGCGAGCGCGGCGCCGTCCGGATCGGCGCAGGGCACGAACCAGCACCCGCCGTGCGGCACGCCGCGGCGGATGTGTTCGAGCGCAAGCAGCGCCGTCACCCAC
>CASDPE010000178.1 GCA_949282395.1 uncultured Bacillota bacterium
CGCGCCCCTTTCGGGGCGCGCCGCTACGCTTCATACAAAAAAGGGAGCGGACATCTGTCCGCTCCCTTTTTTGTGTTAGGGTTTATTCTTTTTCCGCCAGCTTTTTGTACCCTTCGTAGCGGGCTTTGCTCTCTTCTTCGTTTTCCTTGAAGAGTTTTTCCGCCGCTTCGGGCTGCGTCTTTTTCAGCGAGGAGTAACGGGTCTCGCCGAGGATGAACGCCTGGTAATCGCCCGTCGGCTCCTTGCTGTCCAGCGTGAAGGGGTTCTTGCCCTCTTCTTTCAGAGCGGGGTTGTAACGGTACAGCTGCCAGTAGCCGCAGTCGACCGCGCGCTTCTCTTCGTCCTGGCTCTTGCTCATGTTGATGCCGTGGTTGATGCAGGGCGCGTACGCGATGATCAGCGAAGGTCCGTGGTATTTTTCCGCTTCGATGATCGCGTTGAGGAACTGCTGTTTGTTCGCGCCCATGGAAACCTGTGCGACGTACACATAGCCGTAGCTCATCGCCATCATGCCGAGGTCTTTCTTCTTGACGCGCTTACCCGAGGAAGCGAACTTCGCGACGGAGCCGGTCGGCGTGGATTTGGACGCCTGTCCGCCCGTGTTGGAGTATACCTCGGTGTCGAGCACGAGCACGTTCACGTCTTCGTCGGAAGCCAGCACGTGGTCCAACCCGCCGTAACCGATGTCGTACGCCCAGCCGTCGCCGCCGAAGATCCATACAGACTTCTTGACGAGGCAGTCTTTGGCGGCATAGATCTCTTTGCAGAGCGCGTCGGCGCCGCAGCCGCAGTCTTTGCAGCCTTCGATGGCGGCGACCAGCTTGGCGGCGGCAGCCTTGCTGCCCTCGGCGTCTTCCATGTTGGCGAGCCATTCTTCGCAGGCGGCTTTGCCTTCGGCGTAATCTTTCCAGCCGTTTTCGGCAAGCTCTTTCACTTCCGCGGCGAGCTTGTTGCGGCGCGCGCTGTACGCAAGGTTCATGCCGTAGCCGAATTCTGCGTTATCCTCGAACAGGCTGTTCGCCCAAGCGGGGCCGTGGCCCTGTTTGTTCGTGGTGTACGGGCAGGTAGGGGAGGAACCGCCGTAAATGGAGGAGCAGCCCGTGGCGTTGGCGATGACCATGCGGTCGCCGAACATCTGGGTCACGACCTTGACGTACGGGGTCTCGCCGCAGCCCGCGCATGCGCCCGAGAACTCAAACAGCGGCTGGTTGAACTGGCTGCCCTTGACCGTCGTGCGCTTGATCGCGGAGGTATCCGCCTGCTTGACTTCCTGCGCGAATTCCCAATTCTTCGCGTCTGCGTCCACGACCTCTTCCAGCGGCACCATCACGAGCGCCTTGTTGCCCTTCATGCCGGGGCAGACGTTCGCGCACACGCCGCAGCCCATGCAGTCCAAAGGAGAGACCTGCATGCGGAACTGCGTGCCCTTGATGCCCGTCGTGGGCTTCGTTTCAAAGGAAGCGGGCTTCTCGGTCGCGTCGTCGATGACCACGGGGCGGATGCACGCGTGCGGGCAGACGAAGGAGCACTGGTTGCACTGGATGCAGTTTTCGGCGACCCACTTCGGCACTTTGACGGCGACGCCGCGCTTTTCAAACTTGGTGGTGCCGACGGGCACGGAGCCGTCCGCGTTGAATGCGGAAGTCGGCAGCTTGTCGCCTTCGAGCACGAGGATGGGATGCACAACGTTCTTGAAGTATTCATTGTCCGCAACTTTCACCATCGGCGCGCCCTCGGTCGCCTTCGCCCAGCTTGCGGGGTAGTTGACTTCCTGCAGCTGCGCCTTCGCGGAATCGATGGCGGCGTAGTTCATGTTGACGACCGCGTCGCCCTTGCGCGAGAACTTCTTGAACACGGCTTTCTTCATGTAGTCCGAAGCCTGGTCGTAGGGCATGATGGAATCGTTGATGTAGAAGAACGCAGACTGCATGATCGTGCTCGTCTTGCCGTTCAGCCCGATGTCCATGGCGATCTTGATCGCGTCGATGTTGTAGAATTTGAGATGCTTTTTCGCGATCTGCTGTTTGACTTTGGCGGGCAGGTTCTTTTCCAGCTCGTCCATCGTCGTCCACTGCGAGTTCAAAAGGAACTTGCCACCCTCTTTGATGTCGGAGAGCATGTCGTAACGGGTGATGTACGAAGGGTTGTGGCAGGCGACGAAGTCTGCGCTGTCGATGAGGTACGAGCTCTGGATGGGCGTCTTGCCGAAGCGCAGGTGCGACACCGTGATGCCGCCCGACTTTTTGGAGTCATAGAAGAAGTATGCCTGCGCATACATGTCGGTGTGGTCGCCGATGATCTTGATGGAATCTTTGTTCGCGCCGACGGTGCCGTCCGAGCCGAGCCCGTAGAACTTGCAGGAGATGGCGCCTTCGGGTGCCGCGTCGTATTTTTCGGAGAAGTCGAGCGAGGTGTTCGTCAGATCGTCGTAGATACCGACGGTGAAGTGGTTCTTCGGCTCCTTCTGTTCGAGGTTCTTGTACACCGCGTAGCACATGGAGGGGTTGAACTCTTTGGAGCCGAGCCCGTACCTGCCGCCGACCACTTTGATGTTCGTGATATTCTTCTCAAACAGCGCCGAGCACACGTCGAGGTAGAGCGGTTCGCCGAGGGAGCCGGGCTCCTTCGTGCGGTCGAGCACGGCGATCTTTTTGCAGGTCTTGGGGATGGCTGCGATGAACGCGTCGGTCACGAACGGGCGGTAGAGGCGCACTTTGATGAGGCCGACTTTGTGCCCTTCTTTGTTCATGCGGTTGATGGTCTCTTCCATCGCGTCCGCGCCGCTGCCCATGATGACGACGACGTTTTCCGCGTCGGGTGCGCCGCAGTAGTCGAACAGGTGGTAGCTGCGTCCCGTGAGTTTGTTCACCTTTTCCATCATCTCGGTGACGATGGCAGGGGTGGCGAGGTAGTATTTGTTCGCCGTTTCACGGTTCTGGAAGTAGGTATCGCCGTTCTGCGCCGTACCTTTCTGGATGGGGTGTTCGGGGTTGAGCGCGCGGGAGCGGAAGTCTTCGATGTCCTTCATGTCCACAAGCGCTTTCATCTCGTCGTAGTCGATGACGTCGATCTTGGAAACTTCGTGCGAGGTGCGGAACCCGTCAAAGAAGTGCAGGAACGGCACCTTCGCTTTGAGCGTGGAGAGGTGCGCGACGAGCGCGAGATCCATAACTTCCTGCACCGAGCCCGAAGCGAGCATCGCAAAGCCCGTCTGGCGGCATGCCATCACGTCCTGATGGTCGCCGAAGATGTTCAGCGAGTGCGCCGCGATCGCGCGGGCGGAAACGTGGAAGACGGTGGGCAGCAGTTCGCCCGCGATCTTGTACATGTTCGGGATCATGAGCAAAAGCCCCTGGCTCGCCGTGTACGTCGTGGTCAGCGCGCCGGCGGAAAGGGAGCCGTGCACCGCGCCTGCGGCGCCGCCTTCGCTCTGCATCTCGGCAAGGCGCAGCTTCTGCCCGAACATGTTCACGCGCCCTGCGGTCGCCCATTCGTCGGCGACTTCCGCCATGGGCGAAGAAGGCGTGATGGGGTAGATCGCCGCGACTTCCGAAAAGGCGTAGGCGACGTGGCTGGCGGCTGTGTTGCCGTCGATCGTCATCTTCTTCATAGAAAAAACAACCTCCGAATCGTTAGTTTACATATTTTTAAAAACGGGGCGGAACGATCCACCCCGTCCTTTTCATATTATAATGTTTTATATGAA
>CASDPE010000179.1 GCA_949282395.1 uncultured Bacillota bacterium
CCCAGCCCGATGACCAAGATCTCCATCCGTATCCTCCGCGGGCACGCGCCCGCCCCTTTTGCATTATTTCCGCTTCGCCCTGCCGAAGATGTCTGCGCCCGCCGTCGCCGCCATGATCGTTTTATACGCCTCGTCCGAAGAGAAGTCGCGCTCCTTTTCGTACTCGCCGCCCAGCGCTTCGATGGCGTATTTCAGCTCCTGGAAGGCGACGAACCCGACGTCCTCCCGCTCGATCTCGGCAAGCAGCGCGGGCAGCGCGCGCTCATCGCCGTAAGAGGCGAGGTACCCCGCATACAGCGGCAGCTCCTCCTCGTCTGCGCCGCGGAAGGCGGAAAGCAGCGCGTCGAACACCCGCCCGTCGCGCGCGGAGACCTTTGAAAGCACTTCCAGCGCGTAAGGCGCATTCTCTCCCTTTGCAAGAGCGAGCATCGGTTCGACGACCTCGTCCGCACGCTCTTTCAGAAGTTCGGCAAGGTGGTCTTTGACATGCGCGTCGTACCCCTCTTCGCCGAGCATTTCGGCATAGCGCGGCAGGGCGCGGCGGTCGGCGCCGAGCGCGTCCAGCGCGTACAGCACCAATTCCTCGTCCGTCTCGTTCAGCAGCGCCAAAAGTTCGGGGAACGCCCCGCGCGACGAGAGCTCCGCGCTCAGAAAATCGGGCACGGGCACCCCCTGCAATATGTACTCTTTGAGCGTTTCGCACAGCTGCGCGTCGCCCATTTCCGCGAAGTACTGCACGGGCGTTTTGCCCAGCTCTTTGAGCGGCGTTCTGCCGAACGCGGCGTACGCTTCGGCAATGGCGCGCTCCCACTCCTCCTCCGTGCGCTCGCCCGCATGCGCGATCAGCTCGCGCTCCATGGCGCGGTTAAAGACCGCGTCCAGATCAATGAGTTTCATCCTCGCCCTCCGTGGCGCCCTCCGCGCCCTGTTCCGCGGCGGAAGCCGCCGTTTCCTCATCCTTTGCGGAAGCATCCGCCGCAGCCGCCTCCTGCGCGGCTTGCCCGCCGCGCACCGCCTGTAAGATCGCGCCGACCGTCGCCGTTTTGGCGCCGAACAGGCGCAGCGCGTCGCGCACCCTTCTGCCGCCCGCGCGCGCCGCAAGGAAGATCGCGCAGGCAAGGCTGTCTTCATCCTTTGCCGCGCCGAGCATGCCCTCGCGCTCCAGCGCCGCGTACACCCTGACCGCCGCGCGGCGGAACGCCTCCGACGAGCCGATCCCGAGCGGCACGAAGCGCGACACGCACTTGCCGTATGCGCGCACGAACGCCATGTGCTTCACCCTGCCCGTGCGCAGCGCGTTGAATGCGATCGGGCGGTAGAAGCCCGCAAAACACATCCCCAGCTCAAACGGCTTGTTCAGCGAGCACAGCTCGCACAGCGTTTGCATCTTCGCCGCCTCGCCCACCGAAATGCTGAGCATCGCCCCGCGCCAGAACTCTTCATACCCCGCGCGCACGGCGACGGTCAGCCCGATAAGCGGCAATTCGCTCTCGTTCCCGTTCCCCTCGTCAAGGCTCCATTCGAGAAGTTCTGTGATGTCCGCATCTTCGCAATAGGAGCGCAGCGCCTCGCGCGGGAGCTGCGCGAGCATCGCCAGAAGGTGCATGCGGCTCATCCGCTCGGATTCGGGAACGCGGTAGAAGAAATTGATCGCGGGCATCTGCCCGCCCTCGCTTTCATAGCGCGCGACTTCGCGGAAGGCGTAGCGCGCGACGGCGGCGGACGGCTTGCAGTCAAGCAGTTCCCCGAGCGCCACTTTGCTTGCGTGCACTTCGCCGCAGCGCAGCGCCGCGACCGCCTTGAAATACATCAGCGTCAGGTCGTTGCCCGCCTCTTCTTCGACTTTCTTGAAATACTCGTACCCGACGCGGCACAGCCCGTTTTCGCAGCAGACGGTGGCGGCCTTGTACATCTCGTCAGGGTCGCTCATCGGGATCTTTGCGAGCCGCTCCGCCACGGCGCGGCTCTCTGCCTGCCGCTCCAGCTCGGTCAAAAGCGCCGCATACGTGCACAGCGCCTGCACGTCGTCTTTGTCGCGCTCCAAAAGGGAGAGGCAGGTCTTTTCCGCCTCTTCGGGCCTACCGCCCAGAAGATAGGCGACGGCAAGGTAGTTCTGCGCCTGCTTCGCGTCGGGCGCTTCATCCGGCACGCGGGAAAAGAGTTCGGCCGCCCTTTCGTATTCCCCGCACCGCAGCGCCGCGACCCCTTCGGCGATGTCTGGCGAATGATCCGCCTTCTCCGGCGGCCATACGAGCCGCAGCCGCTTGCCGCGCTTGTCCTCTGCGGGCGGCTCTTCCTCGTCCATAAAATACTCCGCGTCTTCGGAGATCTCACCCAGCCGTTCGCGTTCCTCTTTCAACATTTTATAATAGAACGCCTGCATCATGTCGTTGCCGAGGTGGTAATAGCAATGGTACAGCCCTTCGTACGCCTCGACGCGCTCGTCCTCTTCGCACACGTCAAGATAGCGGAACCAGCTGTCGGCGGAAAGATCGAACAGTTCCATATCGTCGTAGGCTTCCGCCAGCGCAAGGTAATCGTCCGCGTCGCCGCCGAACATTTCGATCTTTTTGTGGAGATAGCGCAGCGCGCCGAAGTAGTCGCACGCTTCAAACAACGCGTTGTACATGCGCACCAGCATGTCTTCGCTCATGTCAAACGGTATCGTCTTTTGCTCCATCTTTCTCCTTCCCCCGCGCAGCAAGCATCCGCCGCACGTCCTCTTCCGTGAACACGTAGTCTGTATTGCAGTAATGGCAGTGAACGGCGATCTTCCCCTGTTCGCGCAGGATGGAACGCAGCTCCGCCTCCCCCATCGCCGCAAGCAGCCCCTCTATATAATCTCTGCTGCAATTGCACTTATATACGGGGCGGAGCGCGTAAAAACTTTCCGCCGCCTCTTCCCCAAAATACGCGCGCAAAAGTTCCTGCGCCGTCATCCTTTCCAGGAGCGAGCTGACCGCGCCGAACTTGCCGATCATGCGTTCGACATAGGCGACGCTCTCCTCGGAAGCGCCCGGCATGGGCTGCAAAAACACGCCGCCCGCGCCGAGGCAAGCGCCGTCCGTTCCGATCTTCACCCCGACGGCGACCGCTGTGGGGCGCTGTTCGCTGTATGCGAAATAGGCGGCAAGATCTTCGCCCACCTCGCCGCTGACCAGCTCCGTAGTGCCGACGAACGGAACGGCGTCGCCGTCGTCGCGCACCACGGTGAGCGTTCCGTGCCTGCCGATGCAGCCGCCCACGTCCAGCTTGCCCTGCGCGTTGGGCGGAAGGTCTGCGTGCGGGTCGTCTATGTACCCGCGCATGTGCAGCTGCTTGTCTCCGCTGACGCAGACGGTGCCGCCGACGCCGTCCCCCTTTATCGTGACGGAGAGCGCGCCGCGCTCTTCTTTGAGCGAAGAGCACATGTACGCCGCCGCCGTGAGCGTGCGCCCCAGCGCCGCCGCAGAGAGCGGCGAAAGCCCGTGCACGCGGATCGCCTCGTTCACCAGCTGCGTGGTATCCGCCACGGCGAGCGAAACTTCGCCGCCGCAGACCAGCCCGCGCAGGATCACATCGCTTTTGTTCGTTTCCATATCGTTTTGCCCTGTTTTTTAAACCGTATGCGGGGCGCGCGCCCCGCCCTGCCGCACGCAGACGCAGCCGATGCGCTCGCCCGCCGCCCCGCCGAAGGGCACAAAGCCGCATTCGCGCAC
>CASDPE010000180.1 GCA_949282395.1 uncultured Bacillota bacterium
CGCCTTGTTCGCCGCCCTGTCCGCCGCCTTCGCCGAAGCCGGGGCCGCCGCCCGTGACTTCGACCTGCACCCAGCCGATGCCGCCGATATACACCTCGACCCAGGCGTGCGCGTTGGTGCTCATCACGTCCACCCACTCGTTCGCCTCGGCATCGGCGACATACCCCTGCGTGTAGCGCGCGGGGATGCCGAGCATGCGGAACAGCATCGTTGCGGCGCTCGCATAGTGCCGGCACACGCCTTTTTTATACTGCTTCAAAAAGGCGTAGATGACATCCGGTTCGTCGTCCAGCGCTGTATTGTAATCCAAATCGTACTCTGCGGCGGTCTGTATGTATGCTGCAACCTTTTTGATCCTTTCCCAGATGTCGCCCTCGTTCAGCCCTTTCGCGGCGATCTCGCTTGTAAAATAACTTTGAAGCTCCTCACTCATGCCGCTTGTTGCAAGATACATTTTGTTAACATAGGCATGATACTCTTCTTCGACTGAGGCATACGCACCGAGGCCGGCTTCGATCGCCTCGTCCGTTACGGCGTCATACAGATAGCTGTACAGCGAATAGGCGTTGTAGTTCTCCCCGTTGCCGCTTTTGTACCACACGTCGCTCGTCTGCACCGTGTAATCCTCGGCTTTGCCCATCGCGGGATAATACGGGATGTAATAGTCTGAACAATAAACTTTCAGCGACAGGAAGGTTTTCTGGTACCCCGCAGAGGCAAGCGCGGCGCCCGTAAGGTAGTTCATGCTGTACGTGCCGTCCAAACGCCCCGGGTAGTCCGACGCCGGATCCCAGCCGCGCCCCGTGTAATTGCCGTGGCTGAGCAGCCGCAGATACACCTTTCCGCTCTGTGCGGAATACAGGCTCAGGGCAAGCGACGGGGTGCCGCTTCCGTTCCCTCCGCCGCTTATGCTGCCGGACGTATCCAGCCCGCTGCTTCCGCCCGGGAGCTCACCGCCGCCGCCGCCGCTGCCGCCGCTGCCGGTAGCCTCGGTGACGATCAGCGGGTCTTCCACCTTTTGGATCTTATAATTGTGCGTGACCGACCTGCCGTTCTCGCCTTCGGTGATGGTGACGTCTGCAATGGTGTTCGGGCTTTCCCCAACCTCGGTACGCGAGCCCGTGATGGTCACGTGGGGCACGTGCCCGGACAGCGGCAAGAGGAAGGAAGAGAACTCCCATTCATTCCTCGTAAGCGGGTCGCCGTTGTACGGTTTAGAGGCGCCGAGCGAATGCACCGTGATCGGGCGCGGGTTGACGATCAGCAACCCTTCATAATACTCGATCTCGTAATTTGCCGTCACGTCCTTTCTGGTTCCGTCTTCAATGCGGATGTACGAAACATAGTTCGGCAACCCCGTGACCGTGCCTTCCGCCCCGCTATCGTCTGCCGGATACGACCGTATCACGTCCGTCACCGTCTGCGGCATTTCGATCGCCGCTACCGTATGCCCTTGCAGCAAGGGCGTATCTTCGGAGCACTGCCAGTACACGGCGCCGCTGCTTGCGTCACGCGCCTCTCCGCCATGCGGCTGCCCGTCATAATCAAAATAGCGGGTGCTCGTAAGAATGGAAAGCTGCCGCGGCGTAACGGTGAGCGTGCCGTATTCGCACGTGAGCGTGTAGTTCGACGTTACGTCTGCTCCGTCTGCACCGCGGATGACCGCCGTAAACGTATTGTCGCTGCTGCCCGCGTCCGTCTGGCTGCCCGTCACAACCGCATCGACCCGCTGCCCTTTCGCGAGCGTGCCCACGCTCTCACTGACCGTGTTGTTTGTCAGCGCCGTGCCGTCGTACGGTTTGGTACCTTTTCCCGAACGCAGGGTAAGCACGCGCGGCGTAACGGTGAGCGTGCCCGTTTGCTTTTTGATCGTATAATTGCCGCTCACGTTGTTATTGTTCTGATCGAACACGGCAACGGTAAAGGTATTGTCGCTACTGCCTACATTCGTCTGGCTGCCCGTCACCTCATACGAAAGTTTATGCCCTTCGACGAGCTGTTCGGGATCGTACGTGACTCCATCCATGGTCAACGGAATGCCGTCGTACGGTTTTTCGTCCGTGCCCGATCCGACCGTCAGTTCACGCGGCGAGATGGTGAGCGTACCGTTTACCCTTTCGATCGCATAATTGCCCGTAACGTCCGTCAGCTCGCCCGTCAGCGCATCCTCCTCCGTGATGCGCACATCCGTGATCTTGTTGGGTTTGTTGTCGTACACATCGGCAGAGGCGTACCCTTCGATCGTCACCTCGATCGTATGCCCTTCGACAAGCGGCGGATCCTCTGTGGAAGTCACTTTAAACGGCTCCCCTTCGATCACGAGCGGCTGCCCGTCATATGGCTTGTTCCCGTCCGCCGCTGTGACCGTGATCGGGCGCTTTTCTACGGTGAGCGTGCCGTACTCGATCGTCACATCGTAGTTTTTTGTTACGTCCGCGCCTTCGCCGTCCTCCGCACGGATGACCGCCGTAAACGTATTGTCACTGCTGCCCGCGTCGGTGCGGCTGCCCGTGAAATCCGCAACGATCGCATGCCCTTCGACCAGCTGCGACCAAGAAGCTGCCGTGATCTCTTCCCTTGCCAGGGCGGCGCCGTCATACACCTTTTTGTCGCTTTCCGAGCGCACCGTGATCGGGCGCGGCGTGATGGTGAGCGTGCCCTTTTCCAGGGTGAGTTCGTAATTCTCCCCGATGTCTGTGCCGTTTGCGTCCAGCACGGTCGCCGTAAAGGTGTTTTCGCTCTCGCCCGCGTCGGTGCGGCTGCCCGTCACCTCATACGAAAGCTCGTGCCCTTCCACCAATTCGCCTTCGGTCAGCTCACACGTCTTTTTCGTGAGTTCCTCGCCGTCGTACACCTTTTCATCGCTGCCCGAACGCAGGGTGAGCGGGCGCCGCGTGACGGTCAGAACCCCCGCGGTGAGCTGTAAGTCGTAATTGTATGTTTTGTCCTCTCCCTCTGCGTCGAAAATGCGCACCGCGAACTCGTTGAGCACCGAACCCGCGTTCAGGATGCCCGCGCCGTACGTCGCCTCGATCGTGTGCCCGTCGGCGAGCGTGCCGCTGAGCACCGTATAGCTTTCGGCAGTGAAGGGCAGCCCGTCATACACCTTTTCCGCCGTGGCGGAAGAGAGGAAGAGGGACGCCTTTTCGACCGTGAGCGTACCGGGCTGGTATTCGATCTCATAATAATCGGTGACGTCTGCGCCGTTCTCGTCTTTGATGGTCACGGAGAAGGAATTTTCCGCGCTGCCGACGTCGGTAAGGCTGCCCGAAACGACGACGTCCGCCTTATGCCCTTCGCGCAGTTCCCCGTCGACAAGCGTCCATTCCGTATCGGTGTGCGCCGTACCGTCGTAGACGAACTCCTCCGAGGCGGACGCAAAGACGAGCTTTGTCTGCGTGGCGTCGACCGCGCCGCCCGCAATGAGTGCGAACAGCACGATCAGCAGCACCGCAATGCCGACAACGGCAGGCCCGACAATGTACAGGATCAGCCTTGATCTGGAAGTCTTTCCTGCTTTGGAAGGTTTTTCTTTGCTTTCTGCCATAAAACCACCTCTGCGGCGCACCCGCCGCCCTCGCTGTTACGCTCCGCTATGCATTGAGTTTGAGGCGCTGGACGACCGCCTTGCACTGGCGCATCCCGTCCTCGCCGAACAATTCGTCCATATAGCTGCAAAACCTGTCTGCCTGGTTG
>CASDPE010000181.1 GCA_949282395.1 uncultured Bacillota bacterium
TATTCGAGGCAGACATTGTCAACGAAGAGATGGCGGCGGTGATGCTTTCGTACTTTTTGGGGAAGATCGGCGTGACGCGTTCGCGCGCGCGCAAGGCGGAAGCGCTCTTTTCCGTGCCCTGCGGCGCGCAGGGCGAACTGCTGGATAAGTACAGGCGGCTCGCGTCCGCCTGCGGCATCGGGTCGGTGTGCTTCGTCGAAGTCCCGTTCCTCTCCGCGCTGGGGCAGAACATGCCGCTGAGCGAAACGGAGCCGGTGTTTGTCGTGGATATGGGCGGCGGCAATACGAACATCGCCGCGTTTTCGCTGGACGGCGTCATCGCGGGCATCGGGCTGAACATCGGCGGCGGCAACATCGACAGCCAGATCATCGACTGCATCGCGCAGAATTTCGGGCTGAAGATTGGTCTGCAGACCAGCGAAAAGCTGAAAATGACCATCGGCAGCCTGTATGAAAGCGACAACGAGAGCATGATCGTCAACGGCAGGGATATCCAGAGCGGGCGCCCGCGTTCGCTCGCCGTCACGTCCGAGGATATTTTCGGCTGCGTCAAGCTGTTCGCGGATAAGGTCATCGCGTATACGAGCATGGTGATCGCCAAACTCCCGGCAGAGGTCTCGGCGGTCATCTGGCACAACGGCATCCGCCTTTCGGGCGGAACGGCGCGCATCATCGGCATGGACGACTATTTTTCGCGCGCGCTGCAAGTGGATGTGGCGATCGCGGACGAGCCGCAGATGGCGGTCGTTCTCGGCGGCGGAAGGACGATCGGTGACGAAGAAGTGCTCCGCGCCGTGCAGGTGATCGGCTGAGCAAAACGCCATGGGGCAGGCGGTTTTCCCGCCTGCGCCGATCAAAAAAAAGAACGACCCGATGTACGGGCTTGCGGAAGCAAGGCGTACATCGGGCCGTTTTTCGGTTGTCTTTATCAGCGCCGCGCGGCGGTCTACCTGTACAGCGGCTTGTAGTGCGCGCAGGCGCGGTAGTCGGCGCTTTCGGGCTCTTTGGTGCCGAAGCTGCTCCACGCGTGCGGGCGGTAGATCTCCTCTTCGGGCACGTTGTGCAGCGAAACGGGGATGCGCAGCATGCTCGCAAGGGTGATGAGCTCTTTGCCGATGTGCCCGTAGGTGAATGCGCCGTGGTTCGCGCCCCAGTTCGCCATCACGCTGTACACGTCTTTGAACGCGTCTTTGCCCGTCAGGCGGGGAACGAACCAGGTCGAAGGCCAGGTGCGGTCGGTGCGGTCGAGCAGGGTCTTGTTCACGTCTGCGGGGAGGGAAACGGTCTGCCCTTCGGCGATCTGCATCACGTACCCGATGCCGTCCACGTTGTTGATGCGCACCAGCGTCACGGGCATGCCGCCCGCGGTATCGAAGGAGGAGGAGTACCCGCCGCCGCGGAAGTAGCCGCGGTTGGCGCTGCACCATTTGGTGGCGCCGAGCATGGCGTCGATGTCTTTATCGGTCACTTCCCACCAGCGTTTCATGACCGGCGCGCCGTTTTCGTCTTTGCAGGCGCCCGTGCCGTCCAGCGCCGCCGCGCCGCTGTTGAGCAGATGGATGACCCCTTCCGCCGCCGCGCCGTCGGGCTGCCAGCCCGTGATGCGCTCCACCGAGGCGGGGCTCCAATAGGTGCGCACGTCGGCGAATACGGACGCGCGCCCCGTCAGCAGTTTGCAAAAGAGCATCGCAAGCCCGTTGCAGCCGTCGTTTTCCGTCGCGAGCGGGAAGGGCTCTTTTTTGCCGCTCCAGCCGAAGGTCGTGTTGAGCATCGCCTCGGTGAAGTCACCGTTGGGGAAGTAGTCCGTCCACATGCGCTGCCCCTGGAACCCGCCGAGGATGCCGTTCCTGCCCAGCGCCTCTTCGTGCCAGCCGATCTCGTCCAGCGCGGGGTTGCCGAGCAGGATGTCGCGCACGATGAGCGTCATTTTGGCGACGAACTCCCATTGCTGTTCCCGCTCTTTGGCGGTAAAATCTTTCATGCCGAACGCTTCGCCGTTCCAGTCTTTGCCTTCGTTGCAGCGCGCTTTGATCCATTTCAGCTCTTTTTCGTACTCTTTTTTATCGTAGATGCCCAGCTCCATGCGGCGCACGATCTCGGTCATGTCTACCCATTCGGCGCGGATGCCGAAGTAGCGCTGCATCGCGTTCACGTCGCAGTAACTGCCGCCGATGCCCATGGCGACGGAGCCGATGTTCACGTACGCCTTGTTGCGCATCTGCCCCACGGCGAGCGCGCAGCGCGCAAAGCGCAGGATCTTTTCCTCCACGTCGGGGGTGACGCCGCTCATGTCCGCGTCCTGCACGTCTCTGCCGTAAATGGCGAAGGCGGGCAGCCCGCGCTGCGCGTGCAGTGCCATGGCGGCGGCAAGGTACACCGCGCCGGGGCGTTCGGTGCCGTTAAAGCCCCAAACGGCTTTCACGGTGAGCGGGTCGATGTCCATCGTCTCGCTGCCGTAGCACCAGCAGGGGGTCACGGTCAGCGTGGCGCACACGTTTTCCCCCGCGAACTTCTCCGCGCATTTTGCCGCCTCCGCGCCGCCGCCGATGGTCGTGTCGGCGATGACGGCTTCGGCAGGGGTGCCGTCCGCGTAAAAGATGTTGCTTTCAATCAGCTTTTTTGCGGTCTTTGCCATGTTCATGGTCTGTTCTTCCAGGCTTTCGCGCACGCCGAACCATCTGCCGTCAATGACGGGGCGTATGCCGATCTTCGGTTTCATAAACGATCCTCCCGCTCCGCGCGTGCCGCGCGGGCATATGTTTGTATTTGCGCCCTTTCCGCGCAGTTTCATGATAGCGCAAAAGCGGTGCGGGCGCAAGGTGCAAATTTGCTTTTTTTTCGCAGCAAAACGCGAATATTTTGCGCGCACGGTAGATTTTTCGCAAAAGGTGCGGTATAATAGAGGCATGAAGAGCATCTGCCGCGCCGATTCGGACGTGCGCAAACATCTTATCATCCGCCGCGAAAGCGCGAACGGGCTGAAGCCGAAGCTGCTGTACGCGGGCGAGCTGCGGTTCACCGCGCATTGGAGCGAACAGCCGCACAGCCATCCCTTCTGCGAACTGCTGTATGTGACGGAGGGCGGCGGCGAAGTTTTTGCCGACGGCGCGGGCTACGCCGTGCGGCAGGGCGACCTTGTGCTGTACAATGCGGGCACGGTGCACGCCGAGCGGACGGAGGAGGGGTTTTCCTTCCTGTTTTTTGCGGTGAACAACTTAAAATTCAGCCGCGCCGCCGAAGACAGGCCGCTGGAAGCGGGCGCCTCTCCCGTGCTCTCTTCGGCGGGGTATGCCGAAGACTTCGCCTATCTCTTCCGCGCGCTCGTGCGCGAGGCGCGCGAAGGGCGGCGCTACGGCGACGAGGCGTGCAAAGGGCTGGCAAACACCATTCTGAGCCTGTATTTGCGCCTTCTTTCGGGCGGGGAGGAAAAGTACCTCTCTCCCAACGAAACGTATCTGCGCGCCAAGGAGTACATAGACGCGCACTACCTTTCCCTCGGCAGGTTAGACGAGCTCTGCGCGCAGGGTCCCGAGTCACTGAGGGACAGCGTCTCTCGTGCCATGAGAGAGTCTTGGCAACGTCGGTCGGGACGTAATAGCTAAATTCGTGAAGCCCGCCTCAGAAGTCTTCTCAGTGGCTCACAACAGGTATCATCATGCAGGT
>CASDPE010000182.1 GCA_949282395.1 uncultured Bacillota bacterium
GCGGCGATGTGCCCGCGCGCAAGGTCTACGACGTGGATGTAGTCGCGCACGCCCGTACCGTCCTTGGTCGGGTAATCGTCGCCGAACACGTTGATCTTTTTGAGCTTGCCGCTCGCGACCTGCGCCACATAGGGCATGAGGTTGTTGGGGATGCCCTTCGGATCCTCGCCGATCAGCCCGCTCGCATGCGCGCCGACGGGGTTGAAATAGCGCAGCAGGATGACGTTCCACTCCTTATCCGCCTTCCACAGGTCGGTGAGCATGATCTCCTGGAAGTATTTGCTCGTGCCGTACGGGTTGGTGGTGCCGCCGACCTTGCAGCTTTCGGTGAGCGGCAGCACTTCGGGGGTGCCGTACACCGTTGCCGACGAGGAGAACACGATCTTTTTCACGTTGTGCGCGCGCATCGTTTCCAACAGCACCAGCGTGCCGTACAGGTTGTTGTCGTAATATTCAAGCGGCTTTTCGCAGCTTTCGCCCACCGCCTTCAGCCCCGCGAAGTGGATGACCGCGTCAAACTTGCTTCCGGAAAAGATCGTTTCCATCGCCGCGCGGTCACGGATGTCCGCATTGTAAAATTTTACCGCCTTGCCCGTGATCTTCTGCACGCGTGCAAGCGATTCCTCGCTGGAATTGGCGAGGTTATCCACGACCGTGACGCCGTAGCCGCGTTCCAGAAGTTCAACCAGCGTATGGCTGCCGATAAAACCGGCGCCGCCCGTTACGAGAATGTTCTGCATGACAATGCCTCCTCTTATAATTTCCGGACGGTCACGCCGTCCTCGACGCTCGTATCATAGAAGCTCGCATCGTAGCCGACCGCAGCTCTGTACGCCGCGCCGACCTTGGCTTTGAACGCCTCCGCGCACTCCTTTTTTACAAGGCTGATCGTGCAGCCGCCGAACCCCGCGCCGATCATGCGCGAGCCGATGCAGCCTTCCTGCTCCCGCGCCGCATAGGCGAGCGCGTCCGGCTCCCTGCCCGTGACCTCGTACAGTTTGGAGAGGCTGTCGTGCGAGGCGTTGATGAGGGCGGCGAGCTTTTCGATCTCGCCCTTTTTGAGCGCGGCGGCAGCTTCCTGCACGCGCGCGCATTCGTACACGACGTGCTCGGCGCGGTCACGGATCTTGCCTTCCAGAACGCCCTTCGCGCTCTCGAACATTTCGGGGGTGACTTCGGCGAGGCAGGTCACGTTTTTATAGACCGTTTGCAGTTTTGCGAGCGCTTCCTCCACTTCGGCGCGGCGTTCGTTGTACTTGCTTTCGACCAAAGCGTGCGGTTTGTTGCAGTTGGCGACGATCAGCTCGTACCCGCCCAGCTCCAGGGGGACGTACTCGTATTCCAGCGTTTTGCAGTCCAGCAGAATGGCTTTGTCCTTTTTGCCCATTGCCGAGGCGAACTGATCCATGATGCCGCAGTTCACGCCGCAGTATTCGTTTTCCGCCTTCTGCGAAAGGACGGCGAGCTCTTTCAGGTCATACGGCGTGCCCGTCAGCTCGCAGAGGGTGACCGCGGTGGCGACTTCGATGGCGGCGGAAGAAGACAGCCCGCTGCCGAAAGGCACCGTGCAGCTGTAATACAGGTCGCACCCGACAAGCGGCACGCCCTTCTGCTGCAAAACATACGCCACGCCCGCCTGGTATTTGCCCCATTTGATGTGCCTGTACCCGTCGATGCGCGCGATCTCAAGCGGCGCGTTCTCGTCAAGGTCGTCCGCATACACGTTGATGACGCCCTTCCCGTTGAGGCGGGCGTACACCGTGCAGTTGAGGTTCAGCGACGCGGGGAACACTTTACCGCCGCAGTAATCGACGTGTTCGCCGATGAGGTTGATGCGCCCCGCCGCGCTCACGCGCAGCTGCGGCTGCGCGCCGAATACGCGCAGAAAGCCTTCCGTGCGCTGCCGTTCCGTGTTTTCCATAGCTCATGCCTCCTCCAGACCGAGCTTTTGCATGAACGCCGCAAAGCCCGCCCTGCCGTTTTTATCGTTTTTGAATACAGCCGTGTTGCCGAGGATCCCCGCGCAGACGCGGTTGACATGCCCACGCACGCGCGCTTCCGCCTCCGCACGGGTGGCGGCGCGCCCGCCCTTCATGAGCTGCGCCACCATATCGCGGTGGATGTACAGGTCGTTTTCGGGGTCTGAGAGCGCGGCGGGGTCGTATTCCGCTTCGCCGCAGAGGATCGCCTCGATCTCGCCGAACTGCCATTTGAGGCGGGGCGGCAGGATGAACAGCCCCATCGCCTCGATCAGCCCGATGCCCTCGCTTTTGATGTTCAGGTATTCGGGATGGACGTGGAAAATGCCGTCCGGGAACTCCTCGTTCGTGCGGTTGTTGCGCAGGATGAGGGTGAAAACATATGTATCGCCGACCTTGCGGCAGATGGGCGAGCTCGCGTTGTGCGGCGTATCGCCCGTATGGCTCAGGATGTCGCACGCGGGGCAGTCAAAGTTCTTCCACTCTTCGATGACCTTAGCCGCAAACGCCGCCACTTCCGCGCGGCTCGTGCCCGAAAACTGCACGGCGCTGTTGTACCATTCAAGGATGCCGACCGAAAGCCCGGGGAAGGCGTCGCTTTTATACGCCTTGCGGATCTTCGCGCGGTGCATGGGCATCAGGTGCAGCCCGCCCTGGAAATGTTCGTGGTTGAGGATGGAGCCGCCGACGATGGGGAGCGACGCGTTGCTGCCGATAAAGTAATTGGGCAGGCGGTCGACAAAGTCCAGCAGCTTTACGGGCGTGCGCACGCCCACGTTCATGGGCACATGCTGCTCGTTGATGGCGATGCAGTGCTCGTCGTAATACGCATACGGCGAATACTGCAAGAACCACGGTTCGCCGCCGATGGTCATGCGGATGGTGCGGATGTTGCGCCGCGGCGGGTGCGTCGCCGTGCCCGCGAAGCCCTCGTTTTCTTTGCAGAGCGCGCAGGCGGGGTACTTTTCCCCTTTCGGCGCGGTGAGCAGCTTGGCGATCTCTTTATTGTTCTTTTCGGGTTTGGAGAGGTTGACGGTGATCTCCAGCCCGCATTTGCCGTCGTCGTATTCCCATTTGAGGTTGCGGGCGATCGCCGACGCGCGCACGTACCCGTTTTTGACGCTCAGGTCGTACAGATAGTCGCACGCCGCCTGCGCGCCGCGCTCCTTTTCGATGCGCGCGAACTCGTCGTTGACGACCGAGGGCAGCGGCGAAAGCGCGCCGAAGATATCCACCCAGAAGCGCTCCTCCTCCCCTTCCGCGCACAGCCCGTTTTCAAGGGCGTAGGCGGCGACCGCCTCGGCGAGCTCGTCGGGGGAATCGGGCACGACGTACCCCTCCTCCGCCTTGCCCGGCGAAGGCAGGCGCAGAAACGTCAGCAGCGCGTTGCGGGCGTACATCTCGTCCTCTTCGCGCAGGTGCAGGTGCGCCCGCGCGTAGGCGAGCAGCCGTTCTACGAGAATTTTTCCGTCCATTTCCTTTCCACTCCTTTGCCGCGCGGCATGCCCCGCCGCGACGGATAAAGCGAACGTTCACTTTCTTACCATTATAGCAGAATCCGCCCCGCCGCGCAAGTGCTTCGCGCATGATATTATATACCGTTTTTTGTGATATTCGCCGAAAAAAACAGGCGCCCTTCCCCGTTCAGCCGCCACGCTTTGC
>CASDPE010000183.1 GCA_949282395.1 uncultured Bacillota bacterium
AATTGTACGCGAACACCGCGCACCCGACGGGCGCGATGCCGATGCACTTTTCCTGCAACCCGAGCTCTTCGATGCTTTCGGCGACGATGCGGTGCACGATCCCGTGGGTACACCCAGGGCAATAGTGCATGTGCGCGTCGGTGAGCATCTTTGTCTTTTCAAAAACTTTCATACTCCCTCCTTCACGCGGGCGAGCGCGATCTTCGCCTGTTCGACGATCTCTTCCTCGCTCGGAACGTTGCCGCCCGTCCTGCCGTAGAAAAATACAGGCTTTTTTCCTGCGACGGAGAGGCGCACGTCCTCCACCATCTGCCCGAGCGAAAGTTCCACATCGAGGAACGCCTTCACCTGCGGCTGCGCCGCCACGGCGGCATATTCCGCTTCGGGGAAGGGGAACACCGTGATCGGGCGGATGCAGCCCGCCTTGATGCCCTGCTCGCGCAGGCGGTCGGCAGCGCTCTTGCAGATGCGCGCGACGGTGCCGTACGCGGTGAGCACGATCTCGGCGTCCTCCGTTTTGTAGCATTCGCAGCGCGTCTCGTTCTTTTTGATCTCTTCGTACGTGGCGGCGAGCGCGTTCACGTGCGGTTCCAACACATCCGGCTCGATGAGCAGCGAATTGAGGATGCGCCGCTTTTCGCCGTACCTGCCGTCCGTCGCCCATTCCTTTTTGGGGATATCCGAAAGGCTGCGCATGGGCGGCAGTTCGACCGGCTCCATCAGCTGCCCGATCATGCCGTCCGCAAGGATCATCGCGGGCACGCGGTACTTATCCGAAAGGTCGAACGCCTGATAGGTGAAGTCGCAGGCTTCCTGCACCGAGGAAGGCGCCAGCACGATGAGGTGGTAGTCGCCGTGCCCGCCGCCCTTGGTCGCCTGGAAATAGTCGCCCTGCGCGGGCTGGATGCCGCCCAAGCCCGGGCCCGCACGCATCACGTTGACGACCACGCAGGGGATGCGCGCACAGGCGATGTACGAAATGCCCTCCTGTTTGAGGCTGACGCCGGGGCTGGACGAGCTGGTCATGGCGCGCACGCCCGCGCCGCCCGCGCCGTACACCATGTTGATGGCGGCGACTTCCGATTCCGCCTGCACGAACACACCGCCCACCTGCGGCATTTTGACGGACATATACTCCGGCACTTCGTTCTGCGGGGTGATCGGATAGCCGAAGAACGCGCGGCAGCCGTTGCGCAGCGCGCCTTCGCAGATCGCTTCTGTTCCGTGTAATAAAATTTTACTCATAAAATACCTCGTTCACACGTTTCTCGCGCAAAGGCGCTGCGGCTAACGAAGCCGATTTTGCGAAGCGGCTGCTTACAGACATTTATGCAAAATCGGCGAAGTTGACGGCGGCGAAGCTGCCGCATCGTCGTGATCTCAGGGCGACACCGTTGTTCGCGGCTATTGCCGCTCGGCAACGGTTTCTCCCTCTTTTTGCCCTTTTTAAGGGCTACGTATCATAGAACGGGCAAAAATTCACCCTCTTCCGTCACACCGCCCACGCGGTGCAGTGTGCAAAAGCAAAAAGCGTGGTTTTTGCTTTTGCAGGAAATTGTTGCTCGCGCAAACCTCGCCGAGCTGTCGGCTGCGGTTTGCTGCGATTTTAAGACAACCCCACGGGCACGCGGCTTCCGCCGCTGACCGCGGAGGTTTTCCTCTGCGCGGCATTTTTCAGGGCACACCATTATAGAAATGCCGCGCATTCACCTTTCCTGCATGAGCGCTTACGCGCAAACAGGGGTGCGCTAACGCAAAAGCGTGGTTTTGCTTGCGCGAGTTATTATTTTAATAATCAACTGCGCGTGCCAAAATCGCAATTTTGGCTAAGCGCACCCAAATTGTCGCATACCTGCGACTCAATTCGGAAAGAGTGAATGCGCCGCGCTCTTATAATCGAGAGCCTTTAAAGCGCGCGGCGCAGAGAGAAAAACGAATGCAGAGCCGCGTAATATCGCGGCGAACATTCGGTTGTCTCTCAAATCACGGAAAAAAGTTTTGTCTCTTTCAAAACTTTTTTCGTGAACCCTATTTCTCCACCGTGATCGCCAGATCTGGGCACATAATGGCGCAGAAGGCGCAGCCGATGCAGTTTTGCGGGTTCACCGCCTCCGCCACCAGATAGCCGTTTGCGTTCATTTTGTGCTCGCTCATAGAGATGACCTTTTTCGGGCAGGCGTTCGCGCACAGCCCGCAGCCCTTGCACAGCTTTTCATTGATCGTGACCGATGCCATGGCACCTTTCGCTCCCTACCGACAAATTTTTCGTAATGCATGTATTATATCACGCAAATGCGGGCATTGTAAACAAATTTTGCGCCTTATTCCGCAAAGAAAAAATTCCCTTGCCCAAATCGGTTGCAAAACGGCGGCTTTCCGTGTATAGTAAAAGCGCGCGGAAAACCGCGCGCGGAGCGGACTATGGGCTTCAAACGGCACATCAACAAGACGAAATTCGCTTTCAGCTGCATCATGCTCTTCGGCTATGCGGCGTACACCGCGTATGCGCTGTATTACTTCCTCGCCTTTGAAAGCCCGCTCGGCATCGCGCTGCTGGCGCTGGTCGGCACCGTTTTGCTGCTCACCGCGGCAATCACCTTTATCAGCTACCGCGTCAACCTCAAAGGCAAGCCCCGCCCGCGCATACGGCGGCTGCTGGTCATCGTCAAACTTGCAACGCAGCTGGCGGCGACCGCGCTCACCGTCATCTTTTTCCTGACGGCGGCGCACCAGCACAGCGCGCTGCCCTGGATCGTATCGGGCATTTCGGCGGCGATCCTGCTGCTGAGCCTTGCCGTGAACGTGCTCGCCGCGGCGATCGAGCGCAAGCACCCCGAAGGGCTCGGGAAAAAGACGTTTATCGCAGGCACCTACTGCGGCGACGACGGAGAGGAAGGCGACCTTGCGGCGGTCATCGCCGCCGTGCGCCCCGTGAGCGGGCAAAGCGACGAAAACAGGCAATAAAAAACCGCCGCGGCGCGGCGGACGGCGCAGAATGCGGGCGGCGCCCCGCGGGAGATATTCCCGCGGGGCGCCGCCCTGTTTGTTTACGTATTGTCGGAAAGCTCTTCCAAAAGGAGTTTATCGGCAACAAGGGCGATGAACTCGCTGTTGGTCGGCTTTTCGTTGCCGATGTACACGCGCACGCCGAACACGGCGTTGATCGCCTCCGTCCGCTGGCGGTTCCATGCCACTTCGATGCCGTGGCGGATGGCGCGCTCTACTTTGCTCGCGCTCGTGCCGAACTTTTCGGCAATGGCGGGATACAGCCGCTTGGTGACGCTGTTGATGATGGAAGGGTCTTCCACCGCAAGGCGGATGCCTTCCCGCAGGTAGGCATAGCCCTTGATGTGCGGCGGGATGCCGATGGAGATAAAGATGGCGCTGATCTTTTCTTCCAGCGGAACGCCGCGCTTTTCGCGCACCTGCCCGCCGCCCTGCGGCAGGTTTTCCGCGAACAGCTCCTTTACCCGCTCCGCCACCTGCTGCGGGCGGACGGGCTTGATGAGGTAATACTTCGCGCCCCGCTCCATCACCCGCGCGATGATGTCCTCCTCGGCAAAGCTGCCAAGAACCACCGCCTTTGCCCGCACGCCCT
>CASDPE010000184.1 GCA_949282395.1 uncultured Bacillota bacterium
GCTAAAAATATCAATGAGTTCAGACAGAAAATGGGTATGGTTTTCCAACACTTCAACTTGTTTAACAATCTTACCGTATTAGACAATATTATGTTTGCGCCTGTCACGATTGCAAAAAAACGGCTCAAAAAGCAAAAGGCGGCATTGCGCAAGTTAAAATTCAGACAACTGTTCGGAAAAGATAAAGATAAAAGTATTGTAATTGAAACGAGCGTTGCGAAAATCGAAAAAGAAGCGAAGGAAAAGGCTTTTTCCCTTCTCACCCGTATCGGGCTTGCGGATAAGGCGAGCGTGTACCCGTCCACCCTTTCGGGCGGGCAGCGCCAGCGCATCGCCATCGTGCGCGCGCTCGCAATGAACCCGAAGGTGATGCTGTTCGACGAACCGACGTCCGCGCTCGACCCTGAAATGGTCGGCGAAGTGCTTGAACTCATCAAAGAGCTTGCCGACGAGGGCATGACGATGGTCATCGTCACGCACGAGATGGGTTTTGCGCGCGAAGTGGCGACGCGCGTCCTCTTCATGGACGGCGGCAAGATACAGGAGCAGGGCACGCCGCAGCAGATCTTCGGCGACCCGCAGAACGAGCGGCTCAAAGATTTCCTTTCCAAAGTGCTGTAAGGCGCGGCGGCAAAACGCCGCGGCGCAGGCGGCGGAAAGGGCAACAAACACAAAACCCCGCCGCAGAGCTCTGCGGCGGGGCGTTTTGGTTCAAGGGTCAGACGGTCAGTTCGGCGAAGGTGAAGGGGATGAGCTTTGCGAGCGAGGCAAGCTCCGTCTGCACCTGCAAGCCGCGCCTTCCCGCGCTGAACGCGATCGTGGCGAACGGTTCGGCGCTTGCGTCGATAAACGTTTTAAACAATTTTTTCATCCCCACGGGCGAACAGCCGCCGTGCACATAGCCCGTCAGCGGCAGCAGTTCTTTTGCGGGCAGCATCTGCACGCTCTTTTCGCCCGCCGCCTTCGCCGCCTTTTTCAGGTCGAGCTCGCGGCAGACGGGGATCATGAACACATAATTCCGCCTGCTCGCGCCGACGGTCACCAGCGTTTTGAAGACCGAAGCGGGGTCAAGCCCCAAAAGGCGCGCCACCT
Organism: uncultured Bacillota bacterium; assembly: GCA_949282395.1. Classification (GTDB taxonomy): domain Bacteria; phylum Bacillota; class Clostridia; order Christensenellales; family Borkfalkiaceae; genus Borkfalkia. Next base: position 1,093 of record CASDPE010000184.1, read on the forward strand.
CTTCCCCGCGCGTCTCTTCGGGGTCGTAGCTGCGGCAGGCATAGGGCAGTTTTTGTTTGTCGAATTGGCGCAGTGCGTTTGTCTTTTCTTCCATGGTTTCTCCGTTTTTGCCGTTACGGACATGATAGCACGGAAGGGGCGGGGCAGGCAAGCAAAAATGCGCGCCGTACAGAAAAATCCACCGCCCCGCCTGCGGAAGGGGCGCTGCCGCCGCCCGCGCGGGCAAGTTCCCTTTTTTGTGGAGAGGAAAATTCCATCGGCGGTTGATTCTACCGCAACGGAACGTTGCATTCCTTCGCAACGAGAAGTAGAGCGATTCAACCGTTCGTTTCGTAAAAAAGCAAGAAATTTTTTCGGAGCTGTGCTATACTCTTGGAGTAAAGCGGCCGCGTTCCGCACGCTTGCGGCGGGGCGTCGGCAAAAAATGCAGACGGGAAAGGAGAGAAGCATGACCTTAGGAAAAAAGTTGGCGGGGCTGCGCAAAGGGTTCGGGGTGACGCAGCAGCAGCTCGGCGATATCCTGAGCGTGAGCGCGCAGGCGGTTTCAAAGTGGGAAAACGATCAGGCAGAGCCGGACTTACAGACGCTCAAACGCCTGTGCACCATTTATAAAATAAAGTTAGACGATCTGTTCGGCGACGAGCCCGAACAGCCTTCGCCGTCAGCGCCGCCCGCCCCGCCTGCGGAAACGCCCGCGGAAGCGGCTGCGGAAAAACCCGCGGCGGCGCCCGTGCAGGCGGAAGCGCCTGTTGACGCTGCTGCCGCGCCCAAAGCGGCGGAAAAGCCGAAGCTCATCGGGTATTGCACGGATTGCGGCTGCGCGGTGTTCAGCGGAACGGAAAAGCGGCTCTCCACGGGGCTGTACTGCACCATGTGTTACGCCAAAAAACTGCGCAAGGCGCGCGAGCTGGTGCAAAAGGCAAGGTCTTATGACGAAGAAAAGGCGTCCGCGCAGGCGGGCGCGGCGGCGCCTGCGGCGCGGAAGCCCGACCCGTATGCCATGCCGATCAACGGCGCGGGCGTCGCGGGGTTGGTCTTGGGTATCCTTTCCACGGTGCTCTCCTCCGTGCTCTGGCTTTTAGGGCTTTGGGGGATGATCCTCGGCACGTTGGAAGCGCTGGCCGCGCTCGGTTTTTCCATCCGCGGCGTGCGCAACCGTATGTATTGCAGCGCGCCCGGCGTTCCCATTACGGGGCTGGTGTTTTCCATCATCGGGCTGGCCGGGTTCGTGCTGGTCTGGATCCTCTTCCTCATCGGTCTGTCGATGCTGTCTGCCATGGGATATACGCTCGCGTAAACCATCCGCCCGCCGCACCCGAACGGGTGCGGCGGGCGGAAAAGGTTTGCCGTAAAAACGGAAAAGGTTTTCCGTAAAAGCAGAAAAAGATTTGCCGTAAAAGCGGAAAAGTTTGCTGCAAAACGGGTCTGCCCGCGCAAGCCGCGATCGCGGCCTGCGCGGGCTTTTTTCCTGCACTGCGGGCGGCGCTCCGCCCGCCTTTTTGCGGCGGCGCGGGTTCAGCGGGCGCGCACCTTCACTTCCCCGCACAGGATCTCGGAATAGGAATAGGACGTTTTGCCGCGGTAATTTTTATCGTCGGGGGTCACGGTGAACAGGGCGGGGTACAGCCCCGTCAGCCTGCCCGTGAAGTCCGCCGTGCGGTTCCTGCCCATATCCACGTGCACGACGACGTCCTTGCCGTAGTAGCACGAGATCTCCTGTTTGATGCTGTGTAAATTTTTCGGCGCTTTGATCATACGCGGAGTATGCCCACGTTTGGCAAAAAGTATGCGCGGCGCGCGCAAAAAAGCCGCGCGGCGCGCAAAAAATGCTGCGGCACGCGCAAAAAAATGCCGCCGCGCCGTGCGGATGCGCCGCAAACCGACGCATTTCGCGCGCATAACCGCCGCTTTCGCCGCATACAATGGAATGCAACGGAGGTAAACTATGGCAGCAACACCCACTTACGCCGCGTACGACTACACTGCGTGCGGCGCGCAGATACGTTCGCAGTCCATCGTGGAATGCAGGCTGAGCGATTGGGCGCAGAACCGCCCGCTCGCCGTATACCCGAGCGTGACGCTCACCGCCGCAGACGTTTCGGACGGGGAAGTGCGTTACAGCGGAAAACTGTACTTTTCGGTCGTGGCGCGCGCCGAAGACGGCGCGGTCATCAGCGCCGAGCGCGGCGCGGAATTTTCGCACAAGGCGGCGTGCGAAAGCGCCGCGCCCGCCTGCCGTGCGGACGTGCGGCTCATCGTGGAGAAGACGGAGACGCGGCAGGACGGCCGCGCGCTCATCCTCTCTGCCATCGTCACGGCAGAGATACAGCTGCTCGTCCCCAAACAGCTCGCCTATCTTTCGGGCGGCGAGGGCGTGGTGTGCGACCTGCGCCCCGCGCGCATCGGCAGCGTGTACCCCTGTTCGGGCAGCTGCGAGCTGGAAGAGGAGTTCG
>CASDPE010000185.1 GCA_949282395.1 uncultured Bacillota bacterium
GTTCACACTTTTTCTTTCGTGCTGACGAAAGAAAAAGCCGTGAGTTGAAGGGAGATGGCGCCGCCAAAACAGGCACTCTCCCGTTTGACAAAGTGTTCAGGCAAAATATTTGCGGCGCAAACGTATGCGCGTGCGGGCGCGCGGTTTATGCGCGCGGGCGGGGATCTCCGCCTTCGGTTTTTCCCGTTTTCCGCGCTTTTCAAACGCGGAGGGGCAAAAAAGGCGGTATAACGCGCCGCAAAAAGGGACAAAAGAAAGGTCTTACCATGAACATCGCTATTTTCGGCGGGTCGTTCGACCCCGTTCATGCGGAACATGTGAATATGGCGCGCGCGGCGGTCACGGCGCTGGGCGCGGATAAGCTCATTGCCGTGCCTGCGTACCTTGCGCCGCACAAGCACGGCGCCGCCGCCTCCGCCGAAGACAGGCTGGCGATGGCAAAGCTCGCCTTTTCCGCGGTGAAAAACTGCGAAGTCAGCGCCTACGAATGCAATGCGGGCGGCGTCAGTTATACGTACCGCACGCTCGGGTACTTCCGCCGCCGCTACCCGGACGCGGAACTGTACCTGCTCGTCGGGTCGGATATGCTGCGCGACTTTTACACCTGGCGCGAGCCGGAGACCATCCTTTCGCTCGCCGAGCTCGTCGTGTGTTACCGCGAAGGCGACGCGCCGCTCAAAGGGGAGCAGCTGCGCTTTGCCGTGAAGTTCAAAAAGAAGTACCGCCTGCTCCCGTTTACGGGGCGGGATATCTCCTCGACCAAGGCGCGCGTCCTCTGCGCGCTGGGCGAAGACGTGCGCCCGTACCTGCCCGAGGACGTCATCGATTACATCGAAGGGCACGAACTGTACCGCATCGCGGGCGTGAAAAAGGCGCTGGGGTACCTGAAACCCGCCCGCAGGAAGCACACCGTGCGCGTGGCGCTGCTCGCGGCGGAGCTGGCGCGCAAAAACGGCGTTTCCGAGCAGAAGATCGTGCAGGCGGCGGCGATGCACGACGCGGCGAAAAATCTGCCGCTCACCGCGCCCGAACTTGCGGGGTTCGCCCCGCCTGCGGATACGCCCGCGCCCGTGGTGCACCAATACGCGGGGGCGTACCTTGCCGAACATGTGCTGGGCGTGCAGGATGAGGAAGTGCTCGGCGCCATCCGCTACCACACCACGGGCAAGCCGAACATGAGCGTCGCCGAAAAGATCGTGTTCCTCGCCGACATGCTCGAAGCGGGGCGCGACTTCCCGCAGGTGAAAAAGCTGCGTGCCTGCCTTGCGGAAAAAAGTCTGGACGAGTGCATGTACCGCTGCCTCAAACACCAGGTGCGCTATCTGAAAAAGGGCAAGGGCGAACTGTGCCCGCTCACGCTGCAGGCGTATGAATACTACGCGCGCCTGCACGCGGCGAAAAAGGGCGGGCAGGCTGCGCCGTACAACGGATAAAAACAGGAGGAACTATGGAGCCGAAAGAACTGACCGAAACGATCTGCACCTTCCTTTCGTCGAAAAAGGCGGAGGACATCGTCGTTGCCGACGTGCAGGGCAAAACGGCGCTGTGCGATTACTTTATCATCGCAAGCGGCAGGAACACCACGCAGGTGAATTCCCTGTGCGAAAACCTCGAAGAGCACCTTTCCAAGCTGGGGAAGGAGCCGCTGCGCACCGAAGGCGTGCGCGACGGGCGCTGGGGCGTGCTGGATTACGGCGACGTGATCGTGCACATCTTCAATGACGAAACGCGCCTGTTTTACCATCTGGAACGGCTTTGGGGCGAAGGGGAGAACATCCGTAAATTTGAAGGATGACCGCTTACCGGAAGCGGATCTCCTTCGGCTTTTCGTACTGTTCCTTTTTGCTCGTCCGCTTTTTTTCCACAAGGTAGTACACTTTCTGCGGGGCGGGCGGATCCTTCTTTTCCTCTGCGGGCTTCTCCTGCGGGGGCGGGGCGGGTTTTTTGCGCGCGGCGAGGCGGCGGCGCAAAAGTTTCCAGCCGATGACGGCGCAAAAGCAGAGCAGGAACAGCAACAGCAGGTACACCCCGCCGATCAGGGTGCTTGCAAGCAGGTTCTGCGGCATAGTCATAGTATATCCCTCCCGCGGCGCATCCGCCGCAGCCTGTATCCTATCACAGACGGGCAGGGGAAAGAGGGCGGCGTTTGCCGCTTTGCGGAGGATTTCGGCGAATGACCGTCTACGACATCATCGACGCGAAAAAAAACAGGAAGGAGCTCGGCGAAGAGCAGCTTCGCTTTTTCGTGCGCGCGGTCGCCGCGGGCGACGCGTCGGACGCGCAGATCGCGGCGTTCTGCATGGCAGTCCTTCTGAACGGCATGACGGACGAGGAGTGCTTCCTTCTGACGGACGCGATGGCAAAGAGCGGCAGCGTGCCCGCGCGCCCGCCCGTTGCGGGCGTCATTGCGGATAAGCATTCCACGGGCGGCGTATCCGATTCCACCACGCTCGTGCTCGTGCCCGTGCTGTGCAGTTTGGGCGTGAAGTGCGCAAAATACTCGGGCAGGGGGCTCGGTCACACGGGCGGCACGCTGGATAAGCTGGAAAGTTTTGCGGGGCTGCGCGTGGATCTTACGCCGCAGCAGTTCGCGCGGCAGATCCGCACCGTCGGCGGCGCGGTCGCGGGGCAGACGGAGCAGACCGTGCCCGCAGACAGGCGCATGTACGCCGTGCGCGACGTCACCGCCACCATAGACAGTATCCCGCTCATCGCGTCTTCGGTGATGAGCAAAAAGCTCGCGTCCTTTGCGGACGTGATCCTGCTGGACGTAAAGTACGGCGACGGGGCTTTCATGCAGACGGCGGAGGAGGCGGAGCGGCTCGCGCGGCTGATGGTGAAGATCGGGCGGCGCGCGGGGCGGAACGTTTCCGCCGCGGTCACGAACATGGACGCGCCCCTCGGCGACGCCGTGGGCTGCAACGCCGAAGCGCGCGAGGCGGTCGCCGTGCTCGGCGGCAAAAAGAACGCGCTGGCGCGGCTCTCCCTCTTTCTGGCGGAAAAGCTGCTGGCGGCGGCGTTTTCGCTGACGGAAGAGGAGGCGGCACGGCGGGTAGCGGAGGCGGTATCTTCGGGCGCGGCGCTGGAAAAATTTGCGCAGATCGTGGCGGCGCAGGGCGGCGACGCGCGCGTCGTGTACGACCCGTCTTTGCTGCCCCTCGCCCCCGTAAAGACGGCGGTGCGCGCCGAGCGGGACGGCGTTTTGCGCGTCGCGGCGAAAAAGCTGGGCGAGGCGTGCCTGCTTCTGGGCGGAGGCAGGCAGCGCGCGGAGGACGCCGTCGACCATAGCGTCGGCATCTTGCTGCAAAAACGCGCGGGAGACCGCGTAAAAAAGGGCGACGTGCTTGCGGAAGTGTACAGCCGCAGCGGGGCGGAGGAGGCGCTTGCGCGCGTGCGCGCGGCGTTCTCGTACCCCGCGGCGTATACGCCGCCCGCGCTCGTGTATGACTATATTTCGGAGGTCTGAACCATGTTCGGGAAAAAGAAGGAACAGCCCGCAGCGGCAAG
>CASDPE010000186.1 GCA_949282395.1 uncultured Bacillota bacterium
CGGCGTCGGGCGCCGTTTACCCCGCCCTTGCGCTGCGCATACGGCGGCCGCCCGCTGCACTTTTCTGCACGCTTTTGCCCCTTTTCATCGGCTGCGCACGCGTCTACTTCGGCGCGCACTACCCGAGCGACGTGCTGGCGGGGCTGGCGCTCGGGCTGCTATCCGCGCTCGCGTGGCAATACGTATACGCGCGCCACTACGCAAAGCGGCTGCACCTGTTCGCGGCATACCTCTTTGCGCTGCTGCCGCTGCTGTTTTTTCCGCGGACGGCGACGGAGCAGTTCGTGCGCGTATACGCGCTCTCGCTCGGGGCGCTGGCGGGGATGCTGCTTGAACAGACCTGCGCGCGCCTTGCGGACGCGCCAAACTTTTGGCGGCGTGCGCTGCGCCTTACCGCCGACGCTGTTTTTACGGCCGCCGTCTTTTTCCCGCTGCGGCTTTTGGCGGGCGCCGCCGCCGCTCTTGCGGCGGCGGCGTTCACGGCGGCGGGGATCGCGCCCGTTCTTCTTAAAAAATGGCGCTTGTAAGCAAAAATAATTGACTTTCCGCCCCTAAAAAAGTACAATATTCTGCGAAAACTACTTCACCGAGAGGAAAATAAAAATGGCGGAAAAAATTGATAAACACGCAGTGACGATGGACAAGATCGTGTCCTTATGCAAATCGCGCGGGATCATCTTCCCCGGCAGCGAAATTTACGGCGGCATGGGCAACACGTGGGATTACGGCCCCGTCGGCGTGGAGATCAAAAACAACATCAAGCGCGCGTGGTGGCGCAAATTCGTGCAGGAGAGCGAAAACTCCTTCGGCGTGGACGCGGCGATCCTGATGAACGCGCGCGTGTGGGAAGCGAGCGGGCATACGACCTCTTTTTCCGACCCGAAGATGGACTGCAAAAACTGCAAGGCGCGCTTCCGTGCGGACAACCTGATCGAAGCGCACAGCAAGGGCAAGGTCAACCCCGACACCATGACCAACGACGAGATGGAGGCGTACATCGCCGAGCACAAAGTCTGCTGCCCCAACTGCGGCAAGCATGACTGGACGCCCATCCGCACCTTCAACCTGATGTTCGAAACTTCGCGCGGGGTCACCGACGAGAGCCAGAACAAGATCTACCTGCGGCCCGAAACGGCGCAGGGCGAGTTCGTCAACTTCCTGAACGTGCAGCGCACCACCCGCGCCAAAGTGCCCTTCGGCATCGCGCAGGTCGGCAAGGCGTTCCGCAACGAGATCACGCCCGGCAACTTCATCTTCCGCACCATCGAGTTCGAGCAGATGGAGCACCAGTGGTTCTGCAAGGAAGGCACGGACCTGCAATCTTACGAAGAATACAAGCAGCGTGCAATGAACTTTTTGCTGGGGCTTGGCTTCAACAAAGAGCACCTGCGCTTTAAAGACCATGACAAACTTGCGCACTACGCCAAGAGCGCGTGCGACATCCAGTACCTGTTCCCCATCGGCTGGTCGGAGCTGAACGGCATCCACGACCGCACCGATTACGACCTTTCGCGCCACCAGGAATATTCGGGGAAGAACATGAACTACCTCGACCCCGTGACGGGCGAGCACTATATCCCCTACGTTGTGGAGTACTCCATCGGCGCGGACAGGCTGATGCTCGCCGTGCTGTGCGAGGCGTACGAGGAAGAGGAGCTGGAAGGCGGCGACGTGCGCACGGTGCTGCACCTGCACCCCGCATTGGCTGCCTACAAAGCCGCCGTGCTGCCGTTGCAAAAGAACCTTGCGCCCAAAGCGCGCGAAGTGCGCGAAATGCTCGCCAAAAAGTTCATGATCGCCTACGACGAAGCGGGCAGCATCGGCAAACGCTACCGCCGCCAGGACGAGATCGGCACCCCCTTCTGCGTGACCATCGACTTTGACACCCTCGAATACAACACCGTGACCGTCCGCGACCGCGACACCATGTCGCAGATCCGCCTTGACATCGGCGAAGTCGCCGCGTACATCGAAAAGGCAATGGAGCACTGAACGCGCCTGTAAACATCTTACGCAAAAGCGCCGCGGCGAAGGCTTACCCTTCGCCGCGTTTTTCTATTCATCCTCCAAAACAGCTCTTCCCCTTGTCTCCGTCGGGCTGTCCGTTCCGCAACACGCACCGCACAATTCATCGGCCCGATACCCTTTCGGGATCAGAATTTCAGGTTTTTCTTTGTTTTTCATATTCTTGCTCCTCTATTTTTTCTTTGCCCTATTGACTTTTTCCTCTTTCTGCGTATAATATAGATGGTAGGATATTCCCTACTATTCCTGCAATGGAGGCGAAAATCATGCAAGGCTCTACCGCTTTTATCGACAGCGCCAAAGTTATGGCAAAGGGGCAGGTCACCATTCCCGCCGATGTGCGCAAAGCGCTCGGCGTCGGCGAGGGCGACCGCGTTTCCTTCGTCGTTGACGGGAACAATGTGCGGCTCGTGAACGCCGCCGTGTTTGCCATGCAGATGCTGCAAAAAGAACTTGGCGGCGAAGCGCAAAAGATCGGCATAACTTCCGATGAAGACGCAGACAAACTCATAAAAGAGATCCGGGACGAAGGTTCTTCCGATGCGAGTATTGATTGACACCAACGTCCTCTTTTCGGCTGCGCTCAACCCGAGCGGTACGCCCTTTCAGGCACACGTCAAAGCGGTCACGCCGCCGAATACAGGCATCATCTGCCGGCAAAACATAGAAGAACTGCGAAGAACATTTAACCGGAAACTCCCGCATAAAATTCAAGCGCTTGAATCCTTCCTCGCGGTCTCCATGCTGATGCTGGAAGTCGTACCCGTTCCCGAAGCCGCCTATGCTTCCGAAGAACAGGTGCGCGACGTAAACGACCGCCCCATTCTCCGCGCGGCGATCCATGCCAAAGCGGACGTCATTCTCACGGGCGACAGAGATCTGCTGGAAGCAGACCTTAAATACCCCGTTTCCTGCACCTCTGCACTATTTTTGTATATGTGACCTTATCCCTTGCGGCTGCCGAACGGCAGCCGCTTATTTTATTTGCTCTTTCCTGCGCTACCGCAAACCTCTTCGGCAAAACACAGCAAATCTGTCCGCCGAATACCGCAAATCACTCCAACAAAACGCCGCAAATCACCGCAACAAAACAGCGCACCTTTGTTTAACCCTGTTAGAACACCATATAAGATTGCCGCCTAAAAAAATAGCGAATCAAACCTTATTTTTTAATGCCTTTCGTGGTGTCGTTGTACCACGGAATTAAGCGGCAAGTCAACGGAAAAAATTATTACAGAAACCATAAAAAGAAAGGACAGTCATACTCGATCAAGAGTGTGGCTGTCCTTTTATTATTCCGTGATTGCAATCAGGCTCGACAAACCGACGCAATAATTTTTTCTTTGTCGTTGACTTCCGAGAGGCTGCACTGACAGGCTGACCGATTCGTGCTTCATTCGGTGGTCCTTAGCCACTGCCGAAAGGCAAAAATAAAAAATAAGGAGATTTGAAGCAAATGAAAAAGGTTATCT
>CASDPE010000187.1 GCA_949282395.1 uncultured Bacillota bacterium
AGCGGCGGTGCTTGCGAACATCGCCGCCGCGGGCGACGCACTGTATGCCGAAATGCCCTTTCTGCGCGCCGTGGGCGCGCGGGGCGCGGCGGGCGTCTTGTTTGCCGCCGTCTGCGCGTGCGGCATTTTCACCACGCTCATCGCTTCCTATTACCCGCTGCACTGTATCTGCGGCGGAAAAAAGCGCGCCGCATTGCGGCGCGCGGCGCTGCTTGCCGCAGCGTTTTTGTTTTCGCTTCTCGGGCTATCCAAGATCGTATATTTTGTATACCCCGCCGTGGGGGCTGCGGGCGTGCTGTTCGTCTGTGCCTGCGCGGCGGCGGTGCGGCGCTCATTTTTTGGTGAGCGCTTTTTCCGCCAGCGCGACCAGCGCATACATGCCCGCCGCAAGGACGCACAGGATGACCGTCGACGCCATAACAAGATCGAGGCGGAACACCTGCCCGCCGTACACGATCAGGTACCCTAACCCTGCGCGCGAGCTGATGTATTCGCCCATGATCGAGCCGATCCATGCCATGCCGACGCAAATTTTCAGCATGCCGATGAAGGCGGGCACGGAGGAGGGCAGCACCAGCTTTGTGAGGATCTGTCACTTGCTCGCGCCCATGCTGCGCAGAAGCAGCAGCTTGCCCGGATCCGTTGCCGTAAAGCCGCCGAGCATGTTCATGACGGCGACGATGATGCCGACCAATACCGTCATGAACAGGATGGCGGCAGAGCCCGTTCCGAACCATACGATGATGACGGGCCCGAGCGCGATCTTGGGCAGGCTGTTCAGCACCACGATGTACGGTTCGAGCACCCGCCGCGCCCGTTCGCTCCACCATAGCAGCAGGGCGATGGCGGTGCCCAGCACCACGGCGATGGCAAAGCCCGCAAGCGTTTCCCACAGCGTTGTGCCGATGTGCAGGAACAGCGAGCCGTCCGCCGCAAGCTCGCCGATGGTCGCAAAAATGCGCGTGGGCGAACTGATGATAAAGGGGTCGACCAGCTTTGTCTGCGCCACAAGCTCCCAGATGCCGAGCAGGGCGAGCAGCAGCCCCAGCCGCAGCGCCTGCACGAGGATGTTCTCGTTGCGGCGCTTTTTTAAAAACAGGGCGTGCTCGCGCGAGCAGGGCAGTTTTTCCTTTGCGGGCGCGGCTGCGCCCGCCTGTTTGTTTTTCCGTGCGGGTATCATAAGTTCAGCTCCTTCCACAGTATTTCGAACCAGCCCGAAAACTGCGGCGATTCCCTTCGTTTGAGCGGTGAAGTTTCCGCAAAGTCCATTTTGTGCGAGGCGATCACCCTTGCGGGGCGCGCGCTTAAAACGAGTACGCGGTCGGCTGCGGAGATCGCTTCGGAAATGTCGTGCGTGACAAGGACGGCTGTCTTTTTTTCGCCGCGGATGACGCGGCATACGTCTTCGCATACGTTCAGGCGCGTCTGGTAGTCGAGCGCGGAAAAAGGTTCGTCTAAAAGCAGCAGGTCGGGCGCCGCCGCAAGGGTGCGGATGAGCGCCGCGCGCTGCCGCATCCCGCCCGAAAGCTGCGCGGGGTAGTGCTTTAAAAACCCCGCCAGCCCGTATTTTTCGGCAAGGGCAAGGGCGCGCGCCCTGTTCTGCGGCGTGTTCTTTTTGCGGATCTCCAGCGGCAGCACGATGTTTTGCTCCACCGTGCGCCAGGGGAACAGCTCATCCTTTTGCAGCATGTAGCCGATGTTCCCCGCCTGCGCCGCGCCGCCCGCCACGCACACCTCTCCGCCGGAGGGCTTCAAAAGCCCCGCCGCCAGCGAAAGCACCGTCGTTTTGCCGCAGCCGGAAGGCCCGATCACCGCGATGAATTCGCCTTCGTCCACAAAAAAGCTCATGTGCTCGGCGGCGGGCGTTTCGCCCGCCTTGGTGTGGTAGGTCAGGCGGACGTCCTTAAATTCAAGTACGTGTTGCCGTTTGTGTTCCATTTGTGTGTCTCCGTGCCGCGCTTTGCGCGCTCAGCCGTTCAGCCCGAGCGCGGCGTACACCGCAGCGGAACGCTCCGTATCTGCAAGCTCTGCAAGTTCGGCGCGGCGTTCCAGTTCGCCCGCGTTGTCGATGATGTCCAACAGCCGCCCGAACGCGTCCTCGGTCATCGTCATGTCTTCCTGCCAGGCGTCGATCGCCTTGTAGCTGTCCAGCGAAGTTGCAAGCGCTTCTTCGCTCGTGCCGTCAAAATAGGGTGCGAGCAGTTTTGCGCATTCCGCGCTGCTCTCCGTCTTCACGTAGGCGATCGCACGCATCACCGCGCGCAGAAACCCGTCCGCCGTTTCGTCGTTTTTCTCCAGCCAGCTCTCTTTGGCGATAAAGCAGGTGTAGGGCACTTCGCCCGATTCTTCGCCGACGGACGCGACCACGTACCCTTTGCCTGCCGCTTCGTAGTCGGAGGCGACGGGCTCGAACATCGTGCAGTAGTCCGCGATGCCGGACTCAAACGCCGCCGTCATGTAGTTGAAGTTCACGTCGTAGTTCATGGTGACGTTCGAGCCGTCGTACAGCCCGTTTTGGTTGAGCACGTATTCGAACGTCATCGCCGGCACGCCGCCGGGGCGCCCCGCCAGAATTTCCTTGCCTTTGAGCGAAGTTGCCCAGTCAAAGGTGTCCGCTTCGTCCACGCGCGAAACAAGGAAGGAGCCGTCCCGCTTGGTCAGCTGCCCGAACACCGTGGGCACGTCGTCCGACCCGCCGATGAGCACGTACAGCGCCGCTTCGGGGCCGCAGAACCCGACGTCCGCCCCGCCCGAAAGCACCGCTGCCATCACGTTGTCCGCGCCGCCGCCGTTGGTCAGTTCGATGGTGATGCCCTCTTCTTCGAAGTAGCCGAGCGCTTCCGCCGCATACAGCGGCGCATAGAAGATGGAGTGCGTCACCTCGTTGAGGCGGATGACCTTGCCGTCGCCGCTTTCGGCACAGGCGGTAAAGGGCAGCGCCGCAAGGAGCGCGCACAGCATCGCTGCAAAAAGTTTTTTCATGTATCGTTCTCCGTGTTTTTTTGCTTTGCCCGCGCAAGCCCGCGGGCAAAGACCGATACTACATCCTATGCGGCGCCCGCCGCGTTTTGCGACAGTTTTTTCTTCCGTGAACGGCGCGGCAAAGAAACGGCAAAGAAACGTTCCCCGCGCGTATTTTTAATTGACATTCCGCCGCCGATTTTATATAATGTTCCATACGGCAGAAAGCGGCACGGGGCGAGGGAAGGCGCGCCGGAAATGAGGAACAGAGGAACGGATATTTTTATGGATATGCAGAAGAACTACGATCCCAAAGAATTTGAGGACAGGCTGTATAAGGAGTGGATGGAAAAGGGCTATTTCCGCGCGGAGGCAGACCCTTCCAAGATCCCTTTCACCATCGTCATCCCGCCCCCGAACATCACGGGGCAGCTGCACCTCGGGCACGCGCTGGACAATACCATCATCGACGCGCTCATCCGCTTCAAGCGCATGCAG
>CASDPE010000188.1 GCA_949282395.1 uncultured Bacillota bacterium
CAAGTTCGGGCACCATCACGAGCGCGAGCGAACCGATGAGCGTGGCGGGGATGGAGAGCACGGGCATGCTCATGCCCATCGCCGTGCCGATCGCGCCCATTGCCTGTTCGCTGCTCATGCCCGCCGCGATCAGCCGCGCGGGGAGCAGCAGGGAAATGAGCGTGCCGACGACCGCGTTTGAAGTGCGCATGCCCGTGAGCGGCAGGGCGGAAGCGAGCAGCGGGCGGAGCTGCCTGCGCGGGGAGCGCAGCTTTCCGCCCTTAAAAAAGAAGTATGCCGCTGCAAGGGCGAAAGAGAGCAGGTAGGAGAGCACGACGGCGAGCGCTACGCGCCGCGCGCCGTCGAGCACGCTCGTCATCTGCGTTACGAGCAGTACGCCGCAGCCGATCATGCAGAGCTCTTCGGCGAGGTCGATGACGCAATAGGGCAGAAATTTTTTGTTGCCCCACATCGCGCCGCGCAGCACCGAATACACCGAATTGAAGGTGAGCGACGGCAGCAGGATGAGCAGGATGCTCATGCAGCGGCTGTCCGTAAACAGAAAGTCGAACAGGCTGTGCCCGAAAAACAACAGGCAGAATACGGGCACGGAGAAGCAGACCGCCGCAAGCAGCGCGGCGGTCACGACCGCGTGCTGCGCGTTTTTGTTGTTTTTGGCGCGGTATTTCGTGATCAGCCGCGATACGGTGAGCGGGATGCCCGACGCCGCGACCGTCGCGAGCAGCGCGAATACGGAGAGCGCCGTCTGGTACAGCCCCATGCCTTCCGCGCCGAGCGTGCGCGAGAGGACGATGCGGTACGCGAATCCGAAAAATTTCTCCGCAATGGAAAATGCAGTGACGTAAACAGCCGTTCTGTACAGGTTGGTTCGGCTCAATGGGCGTACCTCTCTTTGCCCGCGCAAAGTTTTGCGCGGGCTACTCGGTATATATATTGTCTGCCCGTGCCGAATATGCCGCCGCCGTGACGGGCGGTGGCATATTCCGCGCGGCGCCGCATACAATACAGGAACAGGGGGCGCGTATGTGTGAGTTGGAAGACTGCGGCATGAACCCGTTCGGGCTGTACCGCGTGCGGGAAGGGGATACGCTTGCGTCGCTGTGCGCGCGTTTTTCGCTGCCGCCCGCCCTGGCGGCGGCTTGCTGCGGCGGGCGGTTCCCGCCCGCAGGCGCGCTGTTGCAGCTGCCCTCCGCCGTCGGGCGGCTGTATACCGTGCAGGCGGGGGAAACGCTTGCTTCCCTCTGTAAAAAGTTCGGGATGAGCGAGGGCGAATTCCGTGAAAAGAACGCGTGCTCCTATGTGTATCCGACCCAGCTTGTGCTGGTGAACGGGTGAACGGCGGCACAAACTCCGCCGCCCGTTCATATATTGGATTATAGGGAGCGGGAATGCTCTCTCGAAGTTTTAACGAACGGAGGTCAAGAATGTCGTTTTTTTCCAATTTTCAGACAGACAAGTGCCCCGGGCCCATCAGCGGGAATCCCGTAAGCGGGCTGAACGAAAAGGTCTGTTTGCAGGCGCAGCGGGTGTTTGACGCCTGCATCAAGCAGGGGCAGAATGACGGCATGGTGCTCACGATCACCGACCCGACGCCCGCCAATCCTACATATCCGCTCACGTTCATCAGCGCCCGCAGTACTACGTCCGTCGGCACGGTGACCGCCTTTCAGGTGGATCGCCTGCCCGATAAGGCGAACTGCGCCCGCGTACAGGCGTCGGTCGACATCCCCGTTGAAGTCGTTTATACCGACGCGAACGGCGTGGAGGGAAAGGCGTCTGCAACGGTCACGGTCAGCGAGGACGTCATCCTCTTCGTGCCGCAGCCGTCCATCGTGCCGTACGAGGTGCAGTGCGTTGTCAGTGCGGTCGCGCCCGAGGGCACATTCAACGCCGAAAACAACACGTTTACCGCGGATATGTGCATAACGGTCGTCCTGAAGATCGTCATCAACGTCGACCTTTTGGTGCCGACGTACGGCTACTGCGCCATCCCGCCCGCTCAGGAGTACACGCAGGAGATCTGCGCAGGCTTTTTCGAGCTGCCGCTCTACCCGCAGGGGAACGCGTGCGGCGGAGGCTGCAACAAGTAAAAAATGGCTTGAACTGTTTGCAAAAAAGCCGGTAAGTTTTTATCGGCTTTTTTCTTTTTTTTGAGCAAGGAGGGGAACGGGTATGAAAAGACCGTATAATTTTTGCGCCGTATGCGGCGCACGGACGGAGAATTTGCTGTGCGAATGCTGCCGTGAAAGTTTTGCGCTCTGCGACATGGAGGACTATCTTGCCTGCCGGCGGGCGGAAAATTGCGCAGCAGAGGCGTCAAACGCTTTCAAAAATGCGGGTTTTGTGGTAAAATATCCGAAAACGACGGGAAATTGCGGCGCATGAAAGTTTTTGCGGTGAGCGATCTGCACCTGCCGGGCAACCAGGATAAGCCGATGGATGTGTTCGGCGGGAACTGGGCGGGGCATTTTGAAAAGATCAGAGAGGACTGGCTTGCAAAGGTCGGGGAAGAGGACATCGTCCTCATCGCGGGTGACGTGAGCTGGGCGATGCAGCTGCAGGACGCGCTCAGCGACCTTGTGCGCCTTCGCGGGCTGCCGGGCAAAAAGGTGTTCGTCCGCGGCAATCACGACTATTGGTGGTCGGGCATCACGGCGCTGCGCAGGAGCGCGCCCGACGGCAGTTTTTATTTTTTGCAGAACGACGCGCTGCGGTTTGACGGGCTGGTGCTCTGCGGGTCGCGCGGCTGGGTCTGCCCGGGGTGCAATGAATTTACCGAGGCGGACGAAAAGATCTATAAGCGCGAAGCGGAGCGCTTCCGCCTGGCGCTCGGCTGCGCGCAGAAGCTGCGGCAGGAAGGGGACAAGCTCGTCTGCATGATCCATTATCCGCCCTTCAACGCCAAAAAGGAAGATTCGCTGTTCACGGCGCTGTTTGAAGAGTTCGGGGCGGATACCGTCGTATACGGGCACTTGCACGGCAACGCGGGCGCATACCCGTTTTCCTGCACGCGCGGCGGGGTGGAGTACAGGCTGACTTCCTGCGACCTGCTCGGGTTCCGCCTTGCGCAAGTTGCACAAGTGTGATTTTTTTGCGGGCGAACGCTTTACATCTTTGCCCGAACGTGTTACAATAGGAGCAAGACTTTAACATACGGTACGGAGATGCCGCGAAGTCCGCAATCGAACGAGCATACGAAGATAGATTTTTTAACCGGTTTTTCGTTTCCTGTTTGAACGTACCCCGCGCATAGTCCGTGCGCGGGTATTTTTTATGTCCGCCGAAGGGCGGGAGGAGGGGAGAATATGCCCGAACATATCCTCATGGACGGCGCTGCCGTGGCGAGGACGCTCGTCCGTCTCTCGCACGAGGTGGTGGAGAAGAATAAGGGGACGGAGGGATTGTGCCTGCTCGGGATCCCGCGCCGCGGCGAGATCGTCGCCCGCCGCATACAGGC
>CASDPE010000189.1:0-1492 GCA_949282395.1 uncultured Bacillota bacterium
TAGGTCATATTATTTTCCCTGATCAGATCTTCATTGATCCGCAGATTCTCTGGCAGAGCGGCGGTCTTTTTCAGCTGGGCATATTTTCTCTGCCCGCCTTTAAAAAACAGATCTTTTCCAGAAGGGGAGCGATCCGGATCCCGCTGGGCCGCCACCGCCTGGTTCGCCGCCCCCGCGCGGCATGCGCGCGCCGCGCGCGTAAAAGTCGCTGCGTTCTTCATTCCCGTCCTTCCGCGGTAGAAATTTCCCTGTACATCCTATGCCGCAAGATACGGCATCGGTGCGGAAGGCGCAGAAGGCGCGAAAAGGGCTTGACGAACGCCGAAAAAAATGCTACTATGGCAGCATGACAGACCGGCTTGCGCGCGTGCTCGAAGCATACGCCTTTTTACCCATCGGGGAACAGAACCCCAAAATAAAACAGCTCAAAGGGATCGCGGGCAACACCAAGCCCAACCCAGAAAAGCTGTTCCTTGCCGATGGCATCTGGATGCTCTCGCTCTGTGAAAAATTCAACACCCCGCTGGACAGCCTGTTCCTGTGCCCCGAACACATCCGCACGCCCGAGGCGGCGGCGCTCGCCGGAAAACTTGCCGCGCGCGTACAGCACCGCTACATCCTCTCCGAAAAAACGTTCGCCAAAATTTCCGAACGCGGGCAGCCGGACGGCCTGCTGGCACTTGCGAAGCTCCCCTTTTTCGACCTTGCAGCGTTCCGCCCCGCAAAAGACGCGGTCGTTTTAGTGCTGGACGGGATCGAGATCCCCGGCAACGTGGGCACCATGCTGCGCATGGCGGACGGCGCGGGCGTGGACGCGGTGTTCTTCTGCAACCGCAAGGCGCGCATGACGCACCCCAAGCTCATCAAGGGCAGCCAGGGCGCGGTGCTCTCCGTGCCGCGCTACGAATTCGCGAGCGTGGAGGAATGCGCCGCCTGGCTGGAAGAGCACGCATTCACGATCTATCTTGCGGACACGCGCGCGGAAAAATTTTACTATGACGAGCCGTTTGGCAAAAAGACGGCGCTCGTGATGGGCAGCGAACGCTACGGCATTTCGCGCGAGTGGTATTCCTGCTGTAAAAACACGCTCATCGCCATCCCCATGGAAGGAAGCTGCGATTCGCTGAACGTGGGCGTGGCGGCGACGGTGCTGTGCTACGAAGCCGTCAAAAAGAATAAATTTCTGAAGAAAAAATAAACGCCGCCCGTCCCGTTCGGAGCGTGCGGGATGCGCCCGCCGCACTTTTTGCGGCGGGCGCGGGAGAGTTTGCGCATGGAGATACGGCTTTACGATACCCTGCCGCAGGAGGCTGCGGCGATCCGCACCGCGGTGTTTATCGAAGAACAGGGCTTTTGCGGCGAATTCGACGAGACCGACCGCGTTTCCAGACACCTTGTGGCATTCGACGGCGATAAGGCGGTCGGCACCTGCCGCGTATTCCCCGTGCAGGCGGGCTATGCCGTCGGGCGCATCGCCGTGGTGAAGGAACGG
>CASDPE010000189.1:1505-4904 GCA_949282395.1 uncultured Bacillota bacterium
TATCGGCGCGCGCCTGCTTTCCGCCGCCGAACGGGCGGTGCGGGAGCTGGGCGGCGGGCGCATCGTACTGCACGCGCAGGCACAGGCACGCGCTTTTTATGAAAAACAGGGCTACACGCCCTTCGGGCAGGCGGACGAGGAAGAAGGCTGCCCGCACGTCTGGATGCAAAAAAACCTGCTCCCCTGACCATGCAACAGACAGGCAGCTTTCCGCAAACACCCTTGCCCCAGCAACAGACAAGCGGCTTTCCGCAAAAACAGGCGCGCCCTTTCGGGCGCGCCTGCCATTTTCAGCTGTTTTCAGGGTGCGGCACTGCCCCATTCGACAGGAAGATACTCTCCCCCGCAGTAATTCCAGTCCGAGCCCCATCCGCCCGGCTGTTCCGCCGCTTCGCAGTAAATTTTCAGCGTTTTATTGAAGTTGAAGGCGTAATTCCCCACCGTCTGCACGCTTGCGGGAATGGTGACGACGGTGAGCGCACAGGAGCGGAACGCGCCGCTGCCGATCTCAATAAGTCCTTTGCAGTCGCCGAGGTTCACCTGCGCAAGTTTGCTGCAATTGGCGAACGCGTCGTCGCCGATATGCTCCAACCCCGCAGGCAGGGTCACGGACGTCAGTTCGCCCAGATAATAAAACGCATAATCCCCGATCGCCTTCAGGGAAGAGGGCAGCGTAAGGCTCTGCAAAGACGCCGCCGCCGTCTTCGTGAACAGGCGCGACGAACTTGAACTGTTGACGATGTACTCCGTCCCCTCTCTGACCGTAAAGGAGGTCATCGCCGTATCTTTGACGGCGAGCAGCCAGTTCGCAAGGTACAGCCCGTTGTCCTCCCAATTCGCATCGTTCTGCAGATAGGGCGTCCCTTTGAACACATCCTCCCCCACGCCGTTGAGCTTTACGCCCTGCGGCATCTCGACGGAGGCAAGCGCGGGGCAGTTGTAAAACGCCTTTGCACCGATGCTGCGGATGCTCTGCGGGAAGACGACGGAGCTGAGCGAATCCACATACCCCCTGGCGCCGTACGACGCGCTCATCGCGGATGCCGTGACGGAGACGATCCCCTCCGGCAGCGTCAGGACGGACGTGCCTTTGAACTCTTCGTTTACGCCGAACAGGTAGCCGTCGATGATCAGCATCCCGTCCTTCCAATTTTCCGCCGCCGCGGCGCACGGCGTCCCCACAAAGGCGTTGTATTGCAGCGCAATGCCGTTCTCAGGCAGGTCGACCTTGGCAAGGGCGGTACAGCCGCCGAACAGTTCGATGCCCGACCCCGCGACCGTTTCGGGAAGGGAAACTTCCGTAAGCGCAACGCAATCCAGAAAGACGCTGCGCCCGAACGCCCGCACGACGCCGAGATCCAGCGAAGAGAGCTGCTTGCATCCCGCAAACGCATAGTCGCCGACGGACTCCACTTTGTTCAGGGAAACGGATCTGAGCCCCGTGTTTTTGAAAACATCGCTGCTGATGCTCCGCAAAGACGCGGGGAATTCGATGCTCTCCAACGCGGAACAATTCTGGAACGCGATGTCATGGATGCGCTGCACCCCTTCACCGAGGTCGACGGCCTTCAGATTTTTGCAGCCGTTGAAAGCCGCATATCCGACGAGCTGCACCGTATCGGGCAGAGAAACGGACGTGATCTCCTGATTCTTTTCAAACACTCTCTGCCCGATCTGCGTGACGGTGACGCCGTTCACCCGTTCGGGGATCACCACGTCGCCGCTCGCCTCCGCCGCCGTCAGCACGCCCTTCTCGTCCACCGTGAACGATGCCGAAGGCGCGGGTTCCTGTTCCCACTTCGCATAGAACGTGACGTTGCCCGTCGGAATATACGGGTATGTCACCGCATTGTTCAGCCCCGCGTCCAGATACCAGCCCGCAAAGAGGAAGCCCTGCTTCTGCGGCACGGTGAGCGCATCCGCACGTTCGATGCGCGCCGTCTGCAGCGGCGCGACCTCGCTGCCGCCGTCCGTATCGAACGTGACCGTATATGTATTCAGCGACCAGCCCGCGTACACGTCCTCATCCTGCGTGAGCGGCACGTTCGCATAGGTATAGGCGTCGAACGGCTGCGTCTGCGCCGTTTCGTCGAAAAACCACCCCGTGAACGTGTATCCCGTCCGTTCGGGTTCGACCGGCAGGGTAAGCACTTCGTTGCCCGCCGTGGTGAGCTTTTGATACAAACTGCCCTCGTTCCAGAACGAAATATCGTATTCCTGCGGAGCGGGCGGGTCCGTTTCGCCGCCTTCACCGCCTTCGCCGCCTTCGCCTTCGTTGCCCGAGCCGCCCTCGTTGTCCGAGCCGCCGCCCGGCTGTTCCGTGCCGCCCGATCCTCCGTCGGATCCGCCCGACGGAACATCGGCAGTACAGGCGGCGGCAAACATCGCCATCAGCAGGCACAGCAAAACCGCCAGCGCCCGCAAACCTTTT
Organism: uncultured Bacillota bacterium; assembly: GCA_949282395.1. Lineage (GTDB taxonomy): Bacteria > Bacillota > Clostridia > Christensenellales > Borkfalkiaceae > Borkfalkia. Next base: position 3,937 of record CASDPE010000189.1, read on the forward strand.
CCGATCTTCATAAAAAAGCCCTCTCAAAAAAAATTTCTGCATCCTTTCCCCGCATTTTCCGCCACGGTGAAACCCCGTTCGCTTTTATTGCTCCCCGTTCTCCCGCGCGTTTTTTTCTCCGCGCTCGCGGAACCGTTTGCAAAAGCCGCGGCGTACGCCGCACGACTCGTACTCGATGAGCGTATCCACGCGCACGTTGTACGCACTGCGGAAAATGGAAATATCCACATTCGGATTGTTCTCCTTCAGCGTTGCGATGAGCCGCTTCACCTCCCGCCGCTTGGAATCCTCTTCATGCGTTTCGCAGTGTTCGGTAAAGCGGCAGGCGCAGGCGAGGAAACGCAGCCCGCAATAGTCCCGCCAGCGCTCGATGTCGCGCTCGTGCACATGGTACAGCGGGCGGATGAGCTGCATGCCCGGGTGGCTCGTGCTGTGCAGTTTGGGCGGCATGCCCTGCATCTGCCCGCTGTACAGTACGCCCATCAGGATGGTCTCGATCGCGTCGTCGAAGTGGTGCCCGAGCGCAATTTTATTGCAGCCGAGCTTTTTCGCCTCCTCGTACAGATACCCCCGCCGCATGCGCGCGCAGAGGTAGCACGGGTTCTTTTCCACCCCCGCCACGGCGTCAAAGATCTGCGTTTCAAAGATGTGCAGCGGCACGCCGAGCTTTTTTGCGTTCTCTTCGAGCAGCGCGCGGTTCTCAGGCGCGTAGCCGGGGTCCATCGTCAAAAAATGCAGCCCGAAGCGGAATTTTCCGTGCTTTTCCAGCTCCTGCATGCACTTGGCGAGCAGCATCGAATCCTTCCCGCCCGACAGGCAGACGGCGACGCTGTCCCCCTCTTCAATCAGCTCGTATTCGCGCACCGCGCGCACGAAACGGCTCCACAGCTCCTTGCGGTACGTCGTGATGAGCGAGCGCTCGGCGCGCTCCTGTACCGTACTCATTCCGCGCACGCGGGCAGCGCGGG
>CASDPE010000190.1 GCA_949282395.1 uncultured Bacillota bacterium
GCCAAACCTTCACTGATTATAACACAGAGGTTTTTATTTACTAAAGTATTTTTTACTTCCCCCAGTAAAACTGGGGGTTTATTCAAGCTAAAGCGCCAATAAAAAAATCGCTCCCGCCGCTGCAGCGGCGGGAGCGATTTTCCCGTTTTTTACTTGCCGGTTTTGATGCCGACGACTTTGTAGCCCGCGTCTTCCACGGCTTTTGCGATCGCCTCATCCGAAACATCGCCCGAAACGAGAGCGCGCTTCTTTTTGAGTTCGACCGTTGCCGTTACGCCTTCCAACGCGTTGAGCGCATTTTCCACGCGCGCGCTGCAATGCGGGCAGCTCATCCCTTCGATCTTTACGATTTTTTGCATATCTGCACCTCCTTGCTTTATTGCACAGCCATGCGCCGCACACGCCGCTTTGGTCGTCCCTTTCGGGCGGAACCGCATCAAGCGCAGCGCGTTCGTCACCACAAAAACAGAGCTGAGGCTCATTGCCAACGCACCGTACATCGGCTGCAGCACCACGCCTGCGGCGAACAGCACTCCTGCCGCTATGGGGATGCACAGCAGATTGTAAAAGAACGCCCAGAACAAATTCTGATGGATGTTGCGCACGGCGGCACGGCTGAGATCGATCGCCGAATTGACGGCGCGAAGATCTCCCCCGACAAGCACGATATCCGCCGAATCGATGGCGACGTCCGTCCCGTTCCCCATAGCGATCCCGACGTCCGCCTCTTTCAGTGCGGGCGAATCGTTGATCCCGTCGCCGACCATCGCGGTGACGGCGTCTGCCTTGCTCTCCGCAACGGTGCGGAGCTTGTCTTCGGGCAGAACTTCGGCGATCACCGTATCGATCCCCGCCTGCCGCGCGACCGCATTCGCCGCCCCCGCAGCGTCGCCCGTGAGCATGACGGGCGTGATGCCGCGCGCCTTCATGCCCGCGACCGCCTCGGCGCTCCCTTCCTTGATAACGTCTGCCACGGCGAACAGCGCCGCAGGTTTTCCGTCTGCCGCAAAGTACAGCACCGTTTTGCCCTCTTCGGCAAACCGTGCCGCGTCCGCCTCCGCTTCGTCTGTTTGCACGCCGCTCTCGCGCAGCAGGCGCCGATTGCCGATCAGGCACCGCACCCCCTCCGCCACGGCTTCGGCGCCCTTGCCGGGATGGTACAAAAATTCTTCCGCCCGCCCGAGCGCGGCGCCCTCCTGCTTTGCCCGTTCCGTTATGCAGGCGGCAAGCGGATGATCGGACTCCAATTCAAGCGTGCCCGCAAGCGCAAGCGCGCGTGCGGGGGTGAACCCGTTGTATACGGCAATATCCGTGACGCGCGGCTTCCCTTCGGTGATGGTCGCCGTTTTATCGAGCAGCACCCTGCCGATGCGCTTAGCTTTTTGCAGCGCCTCGGCGTCCTTATACAGGATCCCGAGCGACGCGCCTCTGCCCGTCGCTGCCATCACGGCTACGGGCGTCGCCAAGCCCAGCGCGCAGGGGCAGGAAATGACGAGCACGCTGATAGACATGCTCAGGATCTGCGGCACGGTGACGGAAGCCGCCCCCGTTCCCCACAGGATCATCCATACGGTGAACGTGAGCGCCGCGATGCCGAGCACCGTCGGCACAAAGATGCCGGCGATCTTATCCACCGTGCGCTCGATGGGCGCTTTCGACGCACCCGCCGTCCGAACCATTTTTATAATGGAAGAAAGGACCGTATCTTCCCCCACCTTTTCGGCGCGGATGCGCAGCACATTCCCGCGGTTCACGGAGGCGCTCGTCACAAAATCGCCCTCGCCGACTTCCACGGGCAAGCTTTCACCCGTGATCGCGGACTTATCGACAAACGAATTTCCGGAAAGGATGACCCCGTCAACGGGAATGCTGCCGCCCTGTTTTACGACGACGATATCTCCTTTGACGACCTCGGAAAGGCGCACCGCGCTTTGCACGCCGCCGCGCTCCACCGTGACGGTATCGGGCGCAAGGCGCAAAAGTTTTTCAACCTCTTCCCCCGTCTTGCTCTTGGAACGCGCTTCCAGCCATTTGCCGAGGGTGACGAGCGTGAGCACCATCGCCGCCGATTCAAAAAAGAGATCGTCTTTTGCAAGGGCAACTGCGTCCGAGGAGGGCAGATTCATGATAAACAGCACTACGGTGCTGTACAGATACGAGACCGCTGCCCCGAGGCTGACCAACGTATCCATGTTCGGCACGCGCTTGAAAAGCGCCCGCACGCCGCTCGTAAAAAACGCAAAGTTGATGAAGAGGACGGGTGTTGCCAGCAGCAGCTGCAGCAGCGCGAAGTTCTGCGGGTTTTTGTGCATATCCCAAAAGAAGGGAAGCGGCGCGCCCGCCATGTGGTGCAGCATCGTAAGATACATGAGCGGCACGAGAAACCCGAGCGACACAAAAAAGCGCAGCCGCAGCTTTTTTGCCTCGGCGCCGAACGTGTTTGCGCGCTTCGGCGCGTCCCGGCTGCCATGCCCGCCTTCGGCGACCGGAGCGGCGCCATACCCGAGCGCAACGACGGCGGAAACGATCTTCTCAGCACTGAGAACGCTTTCATCGTATTCCACGGACATGCTCTGCCCCATCAGGCTGACTTCCGCCTTTTTAACGCCCGCAAGTTTGCTCACCGTTTTTTGGATGCCCGCCGAACAAGCCGCGCAGGTCATCCCCGTTACCTGAAACCGCTGTTGCATATCTGCCCCGTAAAATTCTACCTGCTTAGTCGCAATTATTATAGTATACCGCAGTTCACCCGTCAAGAAGTTGCGCAAAAAAATACCGCGCAAACGCTTGCGGTATATCCCGCAATATTGTATACTTGCTCGTATGTACAAGCACCATGCAGAATCCGTTGAAAAACTCAAAGAATATTTTCTGCCCATGGAGGGCATGATCGCGATCGTACTGGACGGCTCGATCGTCAAGGGCAACGAGCGCCCCGATTCGGATGTGGATGCGCTGATCGTCGTGACCGAAAAAGCATATGGGCGGCTTGCCGCCGAAAACAGGCTCGCTGAAGTCATCACGGGGCACTGCACCTACGAAGGCGGCTACTTCGACGTCAAATACAAGACCAAAGCCCTGCTGGAAGAGGCGGCGCTGCACGCAAGCGAACCGACGCGCAACGCCTACGTAAAGGCGCGCGTGCTGTACTCGTCGGACGCGGAGATCGCGCCGCTTTTGGAAAAGATCGCCGCCTACCCCGAACACGAACGCGCGGCAAAGATCCGCTGCTTCAACGCAAACCTGCAGCTCAACCGCGGCTATTTTCTGCACTGCGTGCCCGAGGAAAACGCCTACATGCGCGCGCACCTTGCGCAGGAGATCGTATACAGCGTCTATCGTCTTATCCTGATCGAAAACAGAGAGCTGTTCCCCTGC
>CASDPE010000191.1 GCA_949282395.1 uncultured Bacillota bacterium
CCTGCCGCAAAGATGCCATCTTTCATCAGCCCGACACAAAGGCGGGTGCCGTTGGAACTTTTGTATTCGAGAGAAGAAAGCCCCAGCCCGTTGAGATATGCACAGCGAAGCGCCAGTTCTTTGTTATGCGCCGCCCAGTTTGCCATAGGGTTGCCTTCCGCACGCGAAGCGGTTATGATCGCGCGCCAGAGCTTTTCCGCCGCACGCGCGCCGCTGTCCTTGGGGAAAACCTTCTTCGCCCACGCTTCTCCTGCTGCAGCCGCGATGCACCACTGCTCTTTGTTTTCCGTCTGATCGCGATAAGGCTTGATGATCTTCGAACGCGACTGCATTGCCGCCGCGTATTTTGCCGCGTCGATCCCCTGCATGCCGTCGGGATCTTCGCTCAGGATATAAAGGTGCGCAGGGAGCGTTTTCACTCCTGCACGCAGGCATTCCTCTTCCCAGGGAAGAACGCGCGAAAGTTCCTTCTCGCTCCGCTCATTTGCGGAAAGCCTGGACAGAGGCTGGTGCCCCCAATCGGGGAATACCCGTCTCGCGCCCGCGCGGTAACATTCTTCGGCTGCGTATGCGACGAATCCGGGCTGATCCAGCCCCGCCGTGATGATGACTTCCTGCCCCTTTTGCACGTTCAGCCCCGTGCGCGCAAGCAGCTTCGCATAATTTTTTAAAACAGTACGCTGCATAGTACCCCCGTTTGTTCACGCGTTTTTCGCGCAAACCTCGCCGAGCCGACGGCTGCGGTTTGCTACGATTTGAGGACACCCCCACGGGCACGCGGCTTTCGCCGCTGACCGCGGAGGTTTCCCTCTGCGCCGCACCTTTTAGGGCACACCATTATAAAAGTGCGGCGCATTCACCTTTCCTGCATGAGGCGTAAGCATACGCCAAATTGGGTGCGCTTTCCGAAAAACGTGGTTTTCGGACGCGCAAAAAATCATTTTAAAACCTCCCCTCTCCGCGGGGAAGGCAAGAAGCCCCCTCCGCGGGGAAGGTAGAGCGCCCTTTGTCATCCTGAAGGAACGTGAAGGCTTTGCTTGCTTGCAAGGGCAAAGCCAAGCGTTCCGCTTGAGGCGAACGCGGGCGAAAGCCCGCTGCAATGCGGATGCATTGCAGGGAAGTGTTCCCTGTGAGCCGAAAAACGGAGCGAAGCGGAGCCGAAGGATCACTAAAATAAAAAGGACAATATTTTTATAGAGATCCCTCGACAAGCTCGGGATGACGGAAAGGGCGGCGCTCCCCGTTTCATTTAAACCTTCCCCCCAAACAGGGCTCCCGAAAATCGCACCATTTCAAACCTTCCCCCTCCGCGGGGAAGGTGCCCCGAAGGGGCGGATGAGGGGAAACAAGATGAGGAACACGGGAAGCGATCCCGCGCATACGCGCCGCGTGCGCTCACCGCAGTTCCTCGCTCCAATCCCCGTCCGTAAACACGGGCACGCGGCCGCCGTCTTTGGTCAAACCCGTAACGCACAGATCTTCCGCGCCGATCATAAAGTCGACGTGCACGGACGAATCGTTCACGCCGAGCGCGGCAAAGTCGTCCTTCTGCATGCTTTCAAACCCTTCGATCGTGTTGGAATATCCCCTGCCCAGCGCCAGGTGGCAGCAGGCGTTTTCATCGAACAGCGTGTTGTAAAAGAGCACGCCCGTTCTGTTGACGGGCGAATCGTAGGGCACGAGCGCGCATTCGCCGAGGTACGCCGCGCCCTCGTCCATGGCGAGGATCCTGCGCAGCAGCGCCTCGTTCTTTTCCGCGCCGCAGTCCACCGCCCTGCCGCCTTCAAAGCGCAGCCAAAAATTTTCAATGAGTTCGCCGCCGTACGAAAGCGGCTTCACCGCATACACGATGCCCTCCGCCTCGCCGCGTTTGGGGGTGGTGAAGCACTCCTCCGTGGGGATGTTGGGGTTGAAATGTTCGCCGCTGACCGTCTTTTTCCGCCCCGCGATGAACTTTGCCCCGCCGATCAGCCCCACGCGCAGCCGCGTACCGTTCGCACTGCTGTATTCGAGGGCGGCAAGCCCGAGCGCGTTGAGCTTATCGCACTTTTCGCGCAGGGCGCGGTTGTGCCACATCCAATCGGTGAGCGGGTCTTTGCCGTCCGCGCGGGAAACTTGCAGGATGAGCTCCCACAGCTTTTCCACGGCGGTGTTCGCGCGCTCTTCGGGGAACACCTTTTTCGCCCAGCCCGCCGAAGGAACGGCGGCGACGCACCATTGGTAGCGGTTTGCCATCGCGTCGTTGTACGGTTTTACGATGGCGGCGCGCGCCATTTCGGCAAGGGTGAGCTTTTCGCGGTCGGCGCCCTGCATGCCCGCAGGGTCGGCGGACAGGATCTTGATGCGCACGGGCGGCGTCTGCGCGCGCTCTTTCAGCCGCTCCTCCTCCCACGGGGTGACGGCGGCAAGCTCCTTCACCTCTTCAAAGCGGGAGGCGAGCTTCAAAAGCTGCGCGTTTTCCCACTCCACGGTCACTTTGCCCGCGCCCGCGGCATAGCATTCTTCGGCGAGCACGGTGATAAAACCGTGCGCCTCCGTCTGCGCGGCAATGACGACGTGCTGCCTCGGCAGCACGCTCGCGCCGATGCGCACAATGAGTTTTGCATAGTTTTTGATAAGCGACTTTTTCATACCGACCCCGCGCCGCAGCTTCCCGCGCGCTGCCCGCGCACTTCCTTTGCCAATATCATACACGTTTTGCGCCGAAATGTCAATCCTTCGCCGCAAAACGCCGCGCGGCAGGCGCCGCTCCTTGCTTTTTTGCGGGCAATGGTGTATACTTTCGGTATGAAGAACGACCCTGCATCCCCCTGCAAAGCGCCCGCCCTGACGACGGAGCACGCCGCCGCCCTGCTTGCGGAAGATACGCCCGTCTGCAACGCGCAGCTCACGGGCGCGCTGCCCCTGCGCTGTACGGGCGCGGAATTTTCCCGCGTGCGCTTTATCGCCTGCGACCTTTCCGCCGCCGTATTAAAGGGCGCGGACTTTGCCGACTGCGTTTTCGAGCGCTGCGACCTTTCGGGCGGCTGCTTTGCGGAAGCCGCCTTCCGCCGCGTGCGCTTTTGCGAATGCAAGGGCGTGGGCGCAGACTTTTCAGAATGCGCCGCGTCAGACACGGCATGGGAAGGCGGCAACTTCACCTACGCCGCTTTTTCGGAAGCGAAGCTGCGCGGCGTGCGGCTCACGGAGTGCGACTTTTCGCAGGCGGACATGGACGGCTGCCTGCTCAAAAATTTTACGGCGGACAAAGTGCGCTTTGCCCGCACGAACTTTTTCAATACCGCGCTCAAGGGGGTCGACCTCTCCACCTGCGCGCTGGACGGGGCGCTGTTCTCGGCGCAGCTGAAGGAGCTGCGCGGG
>CASDPE010000192.1 GCA_949282395.1 uncultured Bacillota bacterium
CCTTCCCTTATGCAGCGCTATCCGTGCATTCCCTGTGCAGCACAAAAATACCGCCGCGCGGAATTCTCCGCGCGGCGCGCTCTCTTTTCAAACAGCTCTCCGCAGCCGCAGACGGGCGGCGGGGTCAGTCCTTTTCCTCTTCGTGCGCGTGCGCACCGCGCGCAAACTGCGCGTTGTACAGATCGTAGTAGAACCCGCGCTTTTTCATCAGCTGCGCATGCGTGCCCTGCTCGATGACGGCGCCGTCGCGCATCACCAGAATGAGGTCGGCGTCCAGAATGGTGGACAGCCTGTGCGCGACGATAAAGCTCGTTCTGCCCTGCATGATCTTTTTGAACGCCTTCTGGATGCGCAGCTCGGTCATGGTGTCGATGTTGCTGGTCGCCTCGTCCAGAATGAGCATGGGCGGATCGGCGAGCATGACGCGCGCGATGCACAAAAGCTGCCGCTCGCCCTGCGAAACGCTGGAATTGCCCGAGAGCACGGTATCGTACCCTTCCGCCATGTTGCGGATGAAAAAGTCGCAGTACGCCGCCTTCGCCGCCGCCTCGATCTGCGCGCGGGTGGCGTGCTCGTTGCCGTAGGCGATGTTCCAGGCGACCGTTTCGTTGCACAAAAAGCTCTCCTGCAGCACCATGCCGAACAGCTTTCGGTATTCGTCGAGCGGGATATCCTTCGCGTTCACGCCGTCGATATAGATGTTGCCGCCGTCCAGGTCGTAAAAGCGCATCAGCAGGTTGATGAGCGTCGTTTTTCCGCAGCCCGTCGGCCCCACGATGGCGACCTTGCTGCCCGCCTTCGCGTGCACGTTCAGGTGTTCGATGAGCGGCTTCTCCTTTGAATAGGAGAAGGACGCGTCCTCGATGCGCACCTCGCCGCGCACGCGCGCGAGGTGCCTGCTGCCCCCGCGCTCTTCGGCGGGCTGGTCGATGACTTCAAACACGCGCGCGGCGGAAGCAAAGGCGTTCTGCATCTGCGTGACGACGTTGGATACTTCGTTGAACGGCTTCGTGTACTGGTTGGCGTAGCTGATGAACACGGACAGCATACCGACACTGAACCCGCCGAGCGTGAGCGGACCGAGCGTGAGCACCCCGCCCTCGCTCCAGATGCAGAACAGCGCGCCCAGCACCCCGACGAACGCGGTGATGACCGCGTTGACGACGCGCGTGCTCGGGTTGGTCAGCGCCGAATAAAACTGCGCGCGCCAGCCGATCTTGTACAGGTCGGCGTCGATCTCTTCAAAGCGGCGGCAGGACTCTGCCTCGCGGTCGAACAGGAGCACCGTCTTCTGCCCCGCGAGCATCTCTTTGGCGTGCGCGGTGAGCTTGCCCTGCACCCGCGCCTGCGACGAAAAGCTCTTGTACGTGCGCTTGGTGATGAACGCCGCCACGAACAGCGAAAGGGGCGTGAGCACCACCACCACGAGGGCGATGAGATAGTTGATGACGAACATCACCACCAGCGTGGCGAGGATGGTCATCACCCCCGTGAACAGCTGCGCCACCCCTTGCAGCAGCCCGTCGGAAACGGTATCCACATCGTTGACGACGCGCGTCATCACGTCGCCCTGCGGATGCCCGTCCACGTACGCCACGGGCACCTCGGTCAGCCGCGCAAAGGCGCGGCGGCGCACGTCGCGCACCAATTTGTAGCACAGCGCGTTGACGCAGTTGTTCAGGATCTTCTGCGAAAGCCCCGCAAGCAGCACCGAGAGCGCGAACCCGCCCGTCATCCGGAACACGGAGCGGAACAGCACCTGCCCTTCGCCGATCATGTCGTCGATGGCAAACCCGTACAGCACCGGGCCGATGAGGGTAAAGGCGACGTACAGGATGCTGCACACGAAGGCACCCGCGGCGTACCCTTTATACGGGCGCACGCAGGCGAGCAGCCGTTTTGCAACGCCGCGCCCCGCGCCCTTTGTTCCCTTTTTTGCGATACGTTTGCTCATTCCGCCGCCCTCGCCTGCGAATCGCAGATCTCACGGTACAGGGAACAGCCCCCGTACAATTCATCGTGCCTTCCCTGCCCCACGACCTTGCCGTCCTCCAGAACAAAGATCTCGTCCGCGTTGCGCAAAGAGGAGGCGCGCTGCGAAATGAGGATGCACGTCACCCCCGAAAGCGCCGCGATGTTCGCGCGCAGCGCCGCGTCCGTCGCAAAGTCCAGCGCCGAACAGCTGTCGTCTAAGATCAGGATGTCCGGCTTCGCCGCCACCGCGCGGGCAATGGTCAGGCGCTGCTTCTGCCCGCCCGAAAAGTTTTTGCCGCCTTCCACGACGGGCGTATCCAGCCCGCCCTTTTCGCGCACGAAGCGGTCGGCGCACGCCACGGCGAGCGCCGCGTACAGCTCCTCGTCCGTGGCATTCGGCGCGCCCCATTCGAGGTTGGAGCGGATGGTGCCCGAAAACAGTTCCGCGTTCTGCGGCACCACGCCGATCCGCCCGCGCAGCGCGCCGAGGGAGTACGCGCGCACGTCCTGCCCGAACACGCGCACCTGCCCGACGGTCGCGTCGTACAGCCGCGGGATCAGCCCCGCAAAGGTAGACTTGCCGCTGCCCGTTCCGCCGATGACGCCGACCATGGCGCCGCGGGGAATGCGCGCGCTGACCTCGCGCAGGCTGTAACGGTCGGTGCCGTCGTACGAAAAGCTGACGCCCGCAAACTCCACGGCGGGGGCGGAAAGATCGGGCTGCGCGCCCGCGCCGTCCGTAACGGAGGGCGAAAGGGCGAACACCTCGCTGACGCGGTTCATGGAGGCGTGCGCCTTGGTGAACAGCGAAACGAGGTTCGAGATGACGATCATGGCGTTCAGGATCTGCACCATGTAATTGATGAGGGCGACGATCTCGCCGTTCGTGAGCGCGCCCGTATCCACTTTGAAGCCGCTCCACAGCAGGATGAGCGCCACGCCGAAGTTGACGACGGCGAAGGTGAGCGGGTTGAGCCAAGCCGAAATGCGCCCGATGTGCAGCGAATTTTGCAGCATATCCTCGGCGGCGGCGTCAAAGCGGGCGCGCTCGCGGTCGCGGCTGCGGAAGGCGCGCACGACGCGCGCACCCTCTAAATTTTCGTTGGTGATCTGCGTAAGGCGGTCGAGCTTTTTCTGGTTCGCGGTGTAGTACGGCACGCTCTTTTTCATGATGATCCAAAGCACCGCCCCCACGAGCGCCGCAACGGCGAACACGACCAGCCCGATCTGCCAGTCGATGACCATGCACAGCACCACGGAGCCGAGCGCGATAAAGGGCGCGCGCACGACGAGGCGGATGATCATGGCGACGGCGCTCTGCATCTGGTTGACGTCGTTGACGGTGCGCGTCAGAAGGGACGCCGCG
>CASDPE010000193.1 GCA_949282395.1 uncultured Bacillota bacterium
CCAGAGCCGTCGCACGTGCTGCTTGCGATGGGCAGGAGCGAAGAGCAGGCGCGCGCGTCCCTGCGCTTTTCCTTCGGGCGCGGAAACACCGAAGAGGAGACTGACTTCGCCGCCGAAACGGTGCTGCGCGTCGTGCGGCAGCTGCGCCGCGGGCGCAAATAGGAGGAACGTATGCGGAAACACGAACGCGAAGTTGTCGGCGACGCCGCGATCCTGGAGCTTTTGCTGCGCTGCCCGTACCTGACCCTCGCTATCCGGACGCAGGGCGCGCCCTACTGCGTGCCCCTCAATTTCGGCGCGGAACTTGCCGAAGGCGGACCCGTTGTGTACTTTCACTGCGCAAACGAAGGTGCAAAACTCGATCTGCTCGCAAAGGGCGGCGAAGTCTCCTTCTGTGCGGCGAACATGCTGCGCGTGTTCAACAAGGGCGCCGCTCCCTGCGGGTACACGACGGACTACGAGAGCGTGTGCGCAAGCGGCAGGGCGCGCGTCGTCACGGACGAGGCGGAGCGCCTGCACGGGCTGAACGTGCTCATGCGCCACTACACGGGCGGGGAATTTGCGGAAAGCGCGTTTTCCGCACACGCCCTTGCGCTCACCACGGTCGTTAAGATCGAGGTGTCGCACTGGACGGGCAAGCGCCTGGTGCGGGCGTAAACGGTAAAAACGGCGCAAATAGGAACGAAAAAAGGAACGGCGTGCCGTTCCTTTTTTGTTTTTAAAAAGATTGCAATAAAAGGATGGATGTGCATAAAAAGGAGACGGCATTGCCGTCTCCACCTTTGGCGGCGTTTGGGGAATTACCCCTTGCCCTGTTCGCACAGCACGTCTGCAAGGCGGGCGAGGCGTTCGGGGGAGAGCGTTTCCCCGCGCGCGTGTTCGGGCACGCCGGCTGCGGCGAGCGCCGCTTTTGCCCCTTCGCGCGGAAGCGAAAAGGCGGTCATCAGGTTGTTTTCCAGCGTCTTGCGGCGGGAGAGGAAGGCGGCGCGCACCGTGCGCCTGTACATGTCCGCGTCTTTGACGGGGATGCGGTTCTCCTCAAAGGTCAGCTTCACCACCGCGCTGTCCACGTTCGGCACGGGGTAAAACATGCGGCGCGGCACATGCCGCACGATCTCGGCGCGCGCCCGCAGGGCGATGGCGGCGGTCACGGCGCCGTATTCGGGGGTGTCGGCTGTGGCGCAGAAGCGCTTTGCCACGTCGTCCTGCACCATCACGACGAGCGCCTTCGCCTTTTTCGCGCCCTCGATGAACTTCATGATGAGCGGCGTGGTGATGTAATAGGGCAGGTTCGCCGCCACCGTATAGGGCGGGAGCGTTTTTTCAAGCTCCGCAAGGTCAACGCGCAGAAAGTCGCCGAATATAAGGCGCACGTTCGGGCAGTTTTGCAGCGTTTCCGCAAGCACGGGGCGCAGTTTTTCGTCGATCTCGTAGGCGAGCACCTCTTTCGCCCGCGCCGCAAGCGCGCGCGTGAGCGTGCCCGCGCCCGCGCCGATCTCCAAAGCGGTCCCGCCCGCAACGCCCGCATCCTCGGCGATGGCGGCGAGCAGGTTTTCGTCGGTGATGAAGTTCTGCCCGAACTTCTTTTTGAAAAAGAAGCCGTTCCTCTGTAAAATTTCGCGTGTGCTCTCCATGTGATCTCCTTCCGTTCGGGATAGCCGCGTCCTTTTTTGCACAAACTTGTACTGCGCCCGCTCGTACCTCGCGGGCGGAACGGGCAGCTTTGCCCGCACCAATGAGAAAGGCGGCGGCGCGCGAAAGCGTGCCGCCGCTTGCTTTATGCGATGTACGGGCGCACTTTCAGTGTCACGCCGCACCGTTTTGCGATCTCGCGGCAGGCGGCGATCTTCTCTTCGCCGATGATGTCCACGACGGAGAACCACGTTTCGATGCCCTGCGCGGCGCAGCGGCGGGCAAAGTCCTGCAGCCCATCGAACGCCGCCTCGCCGAAGGCGGGTCTGCACAGCGCGGCGTAGTCCTTCGCCGTCGCCTCGTTCAGGCTCACGTTTATCTTGTCGATCCTGCCCGCAAGTTCGCCCGAAACGTCGCGCTTCCAAATGATGTTCGCCTGCCCGTTCGTGTTCAGGCGGGTCACCGCGCCCCGCGCTTTGAGCGCCGCGGCGACTTCGAGCATGGTCTCAAGGCGCAGGGTCGGCTCGCCGAACCCGCAGAACACATACTCTTTGTAGCGCGCGATGTCCGCGGGGATGCGCGCCAGCACCTCTTCGGCGGAAGGCTCGCGCGAAAGCCACAGCTTGTGCCCGAAGTAGTCCGCCTTTTCGTTGCGCACGCAAAAGGTGCAGGCGTTCGTGCACTTGCTCGTCAGGTTGATATACAGGTTATCGCCGATTTCGTAGGTGAAATTTTCGTACGTTTCCATGGGTCTATCCTTCGTTTTTAAGTTTGAAAAAGAGGGTGTGCGCGTTCTTTGCGATGCGCGCGGCGAGCTGCGCCTCGTCCTGCCCGCGCAGCAGGGCGAGCGTTTTGTAGACGAGCGGCACGTTCGCGGGTGTGTTCTGCGTGCCGCGCAGCGGTTCGGGCGCAAGGTAGGGCGAATCCGTTTCGGCGAGCAGTCTGTCGTCGGGCACCGCCCTTGCCGCCTCCTGCTGTCTGCGCGCGTTTTTGAAGGTGACGGGCCCCGCAAAGGAGATGTACAGCCCGAGGCGCAGGTATTCCGCTACCGTCTCCGCACTGCCCGAAAAGCAGTGCATCACCCCGCCGTGCGTGAGTTTTGTACGGTTGTCCTTTAAAAGGCGCAGCGTGTCATCCGCCGCGTCGCGCGAGTGGATGCATACGGGCAGCCCCAGCGCGCAGGCAAGTTCCAGCTGCGCGGCAAAGGCGCGCTGCTGCGTCCGTTCGTCATAGCCTTCGTAGTGGTAGTCCAGCCCGATCTCGCCCACGGCAACGCCCTTGGGCGCGGCGAGCAGGGCGGCGAGGCGGTTTAAGTCGCCGTCCGTCATCTTCGCGCAGTCGGAGGGGTGGAACCCCGCCGCAAAGTACAGCATTTTGAATTTTTCCGCCATGGCGGCGGCAAGGGCGGAGGAGGGCATATCCCACCCCACGGAGATCACTTTTTCCACGCCCGCCGCCTTTACGGCGTGCAGCAGGGCGGCAACGTCCCCGTATTTGTCCTCGTAATTGAGGTGTGCGTGCGTATCGATATACATAGCATGCCTATTGTACCCCTTTTTGCGCCGTTCGTCAACAAAAACCGCACGGCGGCGCGGGAGGGGAAGGGGCGAACGCCGCCAGCGCCTGCCGCGCGCAAAAAGATCCCGTCGGCGCAAAAGGCGCGCCGACGGGCGGGTAAAGGGATAGGATGATCGGTT
>CASDPE010000194.1 GCA_949282395.1 uncultured Bacillota bacterium
CCACGGCGCGGGCGCGCTCGTCGGCGCGCTGCGCGCGCCGCTCCGGGCTCATGAAGGCGTTGTTGCGCATCAGGCAGTCGGCATACGCCTTGTTCGCGCGCAGCATCGCGTGCAGGCAGCCGAAAAACACGCACAAAAAGATGAACGTGACGACCCCGACCGAACCGCCCACGGGCGCGAGCGCCGTATAGTGCAGGATGGGGTCTGCCGCCAGCACGCACATCGCAATGATGAACCCGAGCACGAAGATGCCCGCGACGACCGCCCATGCGATGGCGTTGCGCCGCGCGCGCCTGCGCGCGGCGGCGTAGCCCTGCAATTCGCGCGCCATGCGCTGTTCGCAGGTATCCAGATCGTAAATGAGCGCAAGTTCCCTCTCCGCGTCGATGTGGTCCTGCAAATACCGCTTTGCGCGCTTTTTGTTGAACGACCTCTTCTCTTCCGCGACTTTTGTTTCCATTTGTAATTTTGCCCCCTTTTTTCGACATTCCTTGTTATCATTAAACCACAGAACGCGCCCGTTTGTCAAGCGAAAGGAAGATTTTTCCGCCATTTCCGCATTTTTTTATGTTCTTTCCGCAAGGAAAAGCGCTCCGCCGCGGCTGTCTGCCGCGGCGGAGCGCTTCCCTTTTCCGTTTTAAATATCGAGGTTGCGGATCTTGCCTTCAAAGGTGTATTCAAGGCGGTCAAAGGTGCCGCGCTTCAGAAGGTTGCGTTCGCAGAGGATAGCGTTGGAGAGATTGTTGTACACAAGGAAATAGCAGAATTTTGTGCGGTACACTTTTTTGATCGCGTCTACGCGCTTTTCCTTGCGGATCGTCCGATCGGGCAGGTACTGCATCCAGACGACCGTATCCCCTTCGATCTGCACGCGCACCAGCCACTTCGCGTTGCTCACGCTTTTGCGCATGGGGCCGAACCGCAGGAAGGAGCCGACCAGCGCCAGCACGACGGCGCAGATGCCCGTATACAGCGCGCCCTCCTCTTCGCCCGTGAAAAAGACGATGATCGCCACGACGGCGGCGACTGCCGCCAGCGCAAAGATCCAGTTTGAAAAATACCGCTTGCGCAGTTTGTCTGCACGGCGCTTCGTGTAATCGCTGATCGTTCCGTAAAATTCGATCATAACTCTCCTCTTCGGCGGTGTTCCATGCCCTTTCCGCAATATTATACCCGAAGCGGGCGCGTTTGTCAACTTTTATGACAGCGCGCCCGCGGCGCGGGCGCAAGGCGCGGAAAAGGGCGGGCGATCACAGGTCGTAGCGCGCCATCATTTTCAGAAGGGACGCCATCACGTCGTTGAGCGACTCTGCCTCTTCGCTGCGGAGAACGCCCTTTCCCTCGTAGACGGACAAAAGCTGCTGCGCCGCCTGCGTTTCCAAGCGGTCGCCCGCCGTGAGCGGCGCGCCTTGCAGGCGGCGCAGCGCCTGCGAAATGTGCCCGAGGCGCACGTCGCGCTCCACCTGAACGCCACCTTCAAAGCAGCGCACTTTGGGCGGATACGGCGAAGGGGGCGCGGGAAGGGGCGAAGGCTCCGCTTCCTCTTCCTCCTGCTTTGCAGCCAATGCCGCCCCGCGCTTTTTGCGCAGCCGCTGCCGCACCGCCGCAAGGGCGCGCGGCAGAGCCAGCGCGCCGTACAGAACAAGATCCAGCGCCTTGCAAAACAGGAGAAGGCACAGCACATCCCAAAAGGCGGCGCGCCCTTCCCGCCCCAGAAAAAAGAGGGCGGCGGACAGGAAGACGCAAAGATCCGAAACGAACAGGGACCCGCCGAGCCTGCCGCGCAGGCGGGGAAAACGGCAGGCGAGCGCGAACGCCGCCAGAAAGACGGGCAGCGGCAGCGCCGCTATGAGCAGCGCCGCGCCGTACAGCGCGGCTTGTTCGCCCTGCAAAAGGGCGGAAAAGCGGTGCAGAAACTCTTGCAGCATGAAGGAATACTCCGTTTTTTGCCGATTATACCCCTTTTTGCCACGCGGCGGATGGAAAAGGCTGCCGCTTCGCGTCGAATACGGGCGAATCACTCCCGCGCGGGGAGAGGCACTTCCGCCCAGAACCCGCGCAGGATGTTGACGACGAAGGCGCGCACCCGCCGCACGCCCCCGATGCGCGCCGCTGCCGCCGCGTACACGCCGAACTGCGGCGCATACGCCTGCAAAAGCTGCGCGGCGTCACGCGCGGAGTACTTGTAGTCTATGACGACCGCCTCGTCCCCGCGCACGGCGAGCAGGTCGATGGCGCCCTGCACGAGCACCTCGTCCTGCGCGGCGGTATCGTACAGCACGGAAGCGGGCAGGGAGACGAGGAAGGGCTGTTCGCGGTAAAGGGTGTACCCGCCGAGCAGCGAAAAGACGGGCATCCCCAGGATCTTTTCCGCCTGCGCCGCGTCCGGCAAAACGGCAAACCCCTCTTCGCGCATTGCGGCGATGACGCGCGCCGCTTCCTCGGCGGGGGGAGCGGAGAGATCCGCCCGTTCCAGAAAGGCGTGGTAGGCGACGCCCGTTTCGGCGTCGGCGGAAGAGAACCCTTCCCGCACGGCTTCGCCGCGCGCATCCTCCTGCACGAACACATCCTCCTCCGCTTCGCCCGCGTCCACGAGCTTTGCCGCCTGCTCCCTCTCCCGCAAAAGCGCGGTGGCGGAGGTCTTGACGGGAAGCTGCGAAGCGGCGGCGAAGGGATATTCCCTGCGGTAGCGCGCCGCCACGGCGCGGCGCGCCTCCTCGTCTGCCTCGCCCGCGATCAGCACGCGTGCGGACGGCGCCTCGCGCACGTCGCCGTAGACGGGCACGATGTTTTCTTCCAGCGCGGAAAGGTCGATGAAGTCGGCAAAGCACTTCGCGTCATAAGCGGCGTCCTCCCGCGCCTTGCGCTCTGCGGGCAGGATCATCCACAGCCGTTCGCGCGCGCGGGTGAGGGCGACGTACAGAAGGCGCATCTCGTCTTCCGTGCGCCTGCGGCGCAGCCGCTCCTTCACCACCGCGCGCAGCAGCGTTTCGCGCGAGGTCAGCCCTTCCAAATCGTATGCGCAGGTCGCGAACCCGTACTCGTCGTCGGCGAGCACGCCGATCTGATCCATGCTGCCGAACTCGTCCGCCAGCCCCGCGCAGATAACGACGGGGAATTCCAGCCCCTTCGCCTTGTGGATGGTCATGACGCGCACGGCGTTTTCGCCGCCCTTTTCCGCCAGCCCGACCTCGTACCCGCCGTTTTTGAGCTTTTCCAGAAATTCCGCCACGCTCCGTTCGCCGCCCTCGGCGATGAAGCGGCGCACGCGCGCCATCCGCTCCGTGCCGCAGGGCTGCGCCAGAAGGGCAAG
>CASDPE010000195.1 GCA_949282395.1 uncultured Bacillota bacterium
GGAGGAGGAGAAGCTGCGCTGCGAAACGCGCACGCTCCCCGCGCGCCTGTATCTGGAAAGCGAAGACCCGGACGGCATGGCGGGCGTAGACGCGGGCAAATACGCGCGGGTGCTGCAAGCCCGTTCCGCCGTCATCAAACCGTACCGCGACAGGATGGAAAACAAATACCAGTGGTGCATCGCCGCGGTGCCGGGGCGGGAATGGGCAAAAAAGGTGTTCCCGCGCCTTTCCGCCTCCGCCGCCGAAGAAAAACTCTGGTACGCCATCCTGCGCTCCGCGCGCGCGCTGGAAGGCAGCCCCGTCGCGAATTGGCAGGCGCACAACGCACGGCTGAGTGAAAAGTGCGCAAAGCTCAACGCGCTCGCCCTTGCTTCGCTCGAATACGAGGCGGGCAACGGCACGCGCCTGCGCGTCGGGCTGCTGCCGGGCGGGCTGTTCCTCGGCGGTGAAGAGCAGACGCTTTCGGGCGTCAGGTTCAACCCGAACATCCCTTCGGAGGAGGTGTACACCACCCCCAAACGCGGCGAGGCGGAGGGCGTGGTGTATTCCACGAAGCCGCTCTCTTACCGCGGGCAGCTCATCCGCGGCTTTTCGCTGCGCTTTGAAGGCGGCAGGGTCGTTGAAGCGCACGCGGCGTCGGGCGAGGGCGCGCTCAAAAAGCTCATCGGCATGGACGAAGGCGCGGCGTACCTCGGCGAATGCGCGCTCGTGCCCTACGATTCGCCGATCAACAGCGCGGGCGTGCTCTTTTACAACACGCTGTTCGATGAAAACGCGTCCTGCCACTTGGCGCTGGGCAGGGGGTTCAACAACTGCGTCGCCGGTTGGGAGGGCTACTCCTTTGAAGAGATCAAGGCGATGGGCGTGAACGATTCGTCCGTGCATACCGATTTCATGATCGGCACAGACGATCTGTGCGTCACGGGCGTGACCAAAGACGGCAGGCGCATCCCCGTTTTCAAAGACGGCGGCTGGGCGATCTGACGGGGCGGGCGCGGTCGCCGCGCCCCTTATTTTTCGGCGGGCGCCCGCCTTTTGCGGGCGGGGAAGGAGCAGGTATGAAACAAACGGTCGTCGTCGGGATGAGCGGCGGGGTAGACAGCTCCGTCGCCGCTCTCCTTTTAAAGGAGCAGGGGTACAACGTCATCGGGCTGTTCATGGTGAATTGGGAAGAGGAGAGCGAGGCGTGCACCGCCGAGGCGGACTATGAAGACGTAAAGCGCGTGTGCAACAAGCTGGGCGTGCCGTATTATACCGTCAACTTTGCCAAGGAGTACCGCGAGCGTGTGTTCGCGCACTTCCTTGCCGAGTACGAGGCGGGCAGAACGCCCAACCCCGACGTGCTGTGCAACCGTGAAATAAAGTTCGGCCCCTTCCGCGAACACGCCGAAAAGCTGGGCGCGGACTTTATCGCCACGGGGCACTACTGCGGCATCGCGCACACGCAGGAGGGGCACCTGCTGTTAAAGGCGGCGGACGCGGGCAAGGATCAGACGTATTTTCTGAACCAGGTGACGCAGTCGCAGCTTGCAAACGTGCTCTTTCCGCTGGGGGCGCTGCAAAAGGGCGAAGTGCGCGCCATCGCCGCGCGCGAAGGGCTTTCCACCGCGCGCAAAAAGGACAGTACGGGCGTCTGCTTTATCGGCGAGCGCAACTTCCGCAAGTTTTTGCAGGAGTACCTTCCCGCCCGCCCCGGGCGCATCCTCACCTGCGACGGGCGCGAAGTGGGGCGGCACATCGGGCTGATGTACTACACCCTCGGGCAGCGGCGCGGGCTGGATATCGGCGGGCAGAAAGGGGACGAGGGCGGCCGCTGGTTCGTCATCGAAAAGGATCTGAAAAACAATATCCTGTACGTCGCGCACGGCGACGAAAGCGCGCTCTATTCGCGCGGCTGCACCGTTGCGGGCGTGAACTGGATCCCCGCGCCGCCGAAAGAAGAGCGCTTTTCCTGTACGGCGAAGTTCCGTTACCGCCAGGGCGAACAGGCGGTCACCGTAACGCGGACGGGCGCAGACACGCTTACCGTCATGGCGGACGAGCCGCAGCGCGCTTTAACGCCCGGGCAGTACGCCGTGCTGTACCGCGGGCAGCGCTGCATCGGCGGCGGCGTCATCGGACAGGTGCTGCGCTGAACGGTTTTTCTGCATAAAACCGCAGAAAAAGCGGCGGCAGCGAAACGTTCCCATATTTTTTGCGAAGGGGCTTGCAATTCGGCGGAACAGGTGGTATAATAGATACAAATCATCCTCGGGAGGATCAGTTTATGGGGAGAAAGAAAAAGGATGTAGGCATCCGCATCGTCGGCGCGTTTGCGCTGGTACTCGGCATCGTCGCGTTCTGCATGATGTTCGTGACGGCGGCGAAGTATGACGGCATCGCGGCAGCGTTTTTAGGTGACGCGGCGTCTTTGACGGGCGCGCAGATCGCCTTTGGCTATGCGGAAGGGGATATGCAGATCCTGAACTTCAACATCGTGGCGTTTTTGGGCTTCCTTCTGCCCTTAGTGGGGGGGGTGTTGGCGCTGCTGTTCAAAAACGGGCTCATCACCAAGATCGTCACCACGGGCTGCTTTGTGGCGGGCGCCGTGTTGCTGTTCACGATCGTTGCCGCTCTGGATGTCGGCTTTATTTCGACGGAGAGCGAAGATTTCAACTCTGCGTTGGATACGATCTATGAAGCCATCAAAGAGCAATACGTCCTCGGCGCGGGTGCGATCGCGGGCGGCGTGCTGTCCATCGTCGGCGCGGTGGTGTGCTTCTTCAAGGGCACGATCGCCAAGATCTTTGCAAAATAAAAAAACGGCATGTTCGCGGCGGAGGGCGGTTGCCCTCCGCCGCTGCTTTTGGAGGAAGGTATGCAAAAAGAGGAACTGTTCGCCTTCGCGCGCTCGCTTGCGGGCGCGGCGCTGGACTGCCCGTTCGAGGACGACTTTGAAACGACGGTCTTCCGCCATGCGGATACGCGCAAGTGGTTCGGCATCTGGCTGGCGGTGCCGCGGCGGCACTTTGCGGCGGGCGGGCAGGGGAGCGAGTTCTGCTGCAACGTAAAGCTCCCGCCCGAGCTTATCCCGCTTTTGTTGCAGCAGGAGCGCGGCGTGTACCCCGCCTATCACATGAACCGCACGCATTGGGCGACGCTGCGCCTTGGCGAGTGCGAAGAGCAAACGGTGCGGCCGCTTTTGCAGCTCAGCTTTACGCTCACCGCGGGGCGCGCGAAGGCGCGCCCGCGCAAGAGCGGGGGCGGGCGGG
>CASDPE010000196.1 GCA_949282395.1 uncultured Bacillota bacterium
AAGGATCAGCTCTTCGTCCGCGTCGATGTCCAGATCCTCCAAAACGGAAAAGACGGGCGAACCTGCAGCGGGCACAAACACGGCACGGACCATGCACGAATCCGCGCCGAATCGGATCATCGACCTGTCCGCTTTGGCGCCCAGCACAAAATTGATGCTGTCCAGAATGACCGACTTCCCCGCGCCCGTTTCGCCCGAAAGCACGTTCAGCCCGCTACCGAACGAAACTTCCGCCCGCTCGATCAGCGCTACGTTTTCAATGACAAGTTTTGCAAGCATGGCGCGCCCTCGTTATTTCAGATAGGCATTGAGCTTTTCGACAACGATCTGCGCATTTTCTATGCTTTCCGTCACAATGAGCAGCGTATCGTCCCCCGCAATGGAGCCGACGATCTCCGGCAGGTTCAGTTTATCCACGATCACGCCGGCGTTGCTACCGTTCCCGCGCAGCGTTTTGACAACGACCTGGTTCAGCGCGGACTGCACGGAAACCACGCAGTCGCGGAAAAGATTGTGCATCCGCGGCGAGATCTTGTTGTTGGCGTCCTCAATGTAAACATAGCGGTATTTTTTTTCGATCCCCGCCACTTTGAAAAGGCGTAGCTCTTTTACATCGCGCGAAACCGTCGCCTGTGTGACCGCGTAGTTGCGCTTTGCAAGTTCCGCACAGAGCTCTTCCTGCGTCTCGATCTCCTGCGAAGAGATGATATCCAAAATTGCATCCTGCCTGCCGCTTCGCATTTCTATCTGCTCCATTTGTTGAGTTTGAACAGCAGCTTATCGAAAAAGTTGCCGCCCTTCGGCTTCACGAACCGCACCGAAAAATCCGCTTTGCGCAATAGAATAGGCGCCTCTGCGGGCGGGTCGCATACGTACCTGCCGTCGCAATACAGGGAAAGCGCATTCGTTTCCTGCCCGCGCCGTACACGCATGACGCACGAATCGTTGTAAACAATGGGGCGGTTATGCAGCGAATGCGCACAGACGGGGGTAAGAATGAACGCGGAAAGATCCGGCGTGAGGATAGAGCCGCCCGCCGAAAGGGAATACGCCGTCGAACCCGTCGGCGTGCTGACGATGATCCCGTCGCCGATAAATTCGTCCACTTTTTTCCCGTCTATCTCGGCCGTGACGGATATCACGTTGTTATCCGCTTCCGCCGTGTAATGGCGCTGAAAGAGCGCGTCGTTGAGCGCGAAGTACCGTTCGGCGCCCACCTGCACTTCCAGAACGCTGCGCAATTCCGTTTCATACGGGTGCAACAAAAGTTCGGCGGCCTCACCGACCTGCTCCCCTTCAAACTGCGTCAAAAAGCCGAGGTTCCCCGCATTGATCCCCAACAGGTCGATCCCGCGCCTGCCCGCCTCGATCGCCACCTTCAGAATGGTGCCGTCACCGCCGAGCACTACGAGCACGTCGACGTCGCCGACCTGCTCAACGCGTTCATACACTTCACAGCCGATCCCGCGCTTGCGGAAGATCGAAAGCAAAGCGTCCTGTACGGCGGCAAAACGGGATGCCGCCCTGTTGCAAAACACTCCGATCTTCATACATGATATTATACAGCATTTTATACATTTATGCAATCGATTTTCAAACGTTTGTTCGGAGAAAATCATCTTGGCAGATCCCGCGGAACAACGCAAAGCGGCAGCCGCCGTATTGAATACGGCGGCTGCCGCAAAACCTGCGCATACCGATATGAGAAGATTTTTAAAAAGCGGTTGAAAAAACGGCGCCGAAAGCGTTTCGGTGCCGTTTTCTGGAGCTGCTAACCGGATTTGAACCGGTGACCTCTTCCTTACCAAGGAAGTGCTCTACCTCCTGAGCCATAGCAGCATATTCCGTTCTGCGCAGTTTTTAACGGGGAGCGCGACCCAGGTCTACGCCGTTTGCCGTTCCCGTCCTAAAAAAGCGCTCTGCCTGCCAAAACGCAGAAACGCAGCAACGCCGCGAGAGGCGCGCTTTGCCGACACAGCTATTCTATTTTATAAAAAAATGAACGGATTGTCAATCGTTTCTATAAATGTATCCATGATTTTTTTCAAAGCGCGAAAAATGGCGCCGCGAGCCGCATGCGAAACCTGCGCCCGCTACACAACGAGAGAGCGGCAAAACGCGATCGCTTCCTCCATCACGGCAGGTTCTTCCGCCGTCATCCTACGATAATCGACGGCACTGTACAGCGCAGGCGCAAGCGCACGATCTTTTTTAACTTCCGCCGCGATCGAGCGGAAAGTCGCGTGCATATACTGTTCCGCGTCCTCGCTCAAATAGACGTTGTGCCCCTTGGTCGGGCAGGCAATGTAACGGATATTCGCCCTGCCGCGGACAGCAGCACGAACACGTGCGCCGTTCCCCTTAAAACTGACCGTGGCGTCCTGTTCGCCGTAAAAAAGCAAGACGGGCTTTTCTGTACTTTGCAGTGAACGGATCGCGTCATAATTGGCATGTGCACCGAAGCGAATACGGTCAAAAAGGCGGAAAAAGCTGCGGCACGCCCATTCGGCGAAGCGGCATTTCCCCACCGTATTCTGCGCGATCACCCCCGCGGACGAAACAAATCCGCACATGGCAACGCCGCCCTCCACAGGCACATCCGTATCAAGCGCATTCATGACACAGAAGCCGCCCCACGAGTGCCCGAACAGCACGCGCTTATAGCCTTTGAGCCGCTCATCCACTGCCGCAAACCGCAATGCAAAATGCAGGTCGATCACCCCTTGGTCAAACCCGCCGAGCACCTTACCTTCGCTTGCAACACAGCCCGTCGCATCGTAGGCAAGCACCAAAAAGCCGGAACGCGCCAGCGAGGCGATCTCCGTCGTGTACGCCTGATGCCCCGCGCCGAACCCGTGCGCGAACACGACCACGCCGACGGGAACAACGCCTTCGAGCTTGCCCGAGGCGATTTGTTTTCCGTTCAATGTCGCCGTCCATTCGAGCGAATATTTGGCGTCGTCGCGCAGGTCGTTTGTTATGACCGCCGTTTTTTCAACTTTTTCGCCGCCGTAGAAATGGTGCGCCTTGTCGGTGAACGCTTCTGGCTTGCCGCCTATCCACGCGAGGGCGTGCTTTTGGTTTTCGATAAGCGCGCGACCCGACGCGTTTGGTTTTGCGCCGCCTTCAGCCATTCCGTAGAAAGCGCGCTTGGAGATTTTAGGCGGCTGCCAACCGAGTGCGCCGTGCTTGAACGGCAGATCCATCATACCGCGTTCGGGCACCCAACCGTACGCATCG
>CASDPE010000197.1 GCA_949282395.1 uncultured Bacillota bacterium
GGGCGGTTTTTCGCGCCGCCCGAAGCTGCGCCCTGTTTTTTTGTGCCCGGCGCAGCGGAACCCTGCTTTTTTGCGGCGGAGCTTGCAGCCGTGCTTTGCGCCGTGCGCCCCTTGGCAGAGGGGCTTGCGGCCGCGCCCGAAGCGCGGCTTTTTGTGCCCGCCGTGCTTTTGGAGGGGGCAGCCGCTTCGGTTTTTTTACGTGCGGAAGCGGACGCCGTTTTGCGCGGCGCCGCTTTGGTTCCTGTCGCTTTCGCGGAGGCTGTGGGGTTTTTCGTTTCTTCTGTGGTGTCGTTCTTTTTCGTCGGCATGATGCTCCGCGGGGCGGGCGGGACGGTACGGCCCGCGCCGATAGGGTTTTAAAGTCGTATTCACTTATAGTATAGCATAGTTTATGCGCGAACACAAACGTTTTATTTATCATTTTACGGCGTTGGCGCCGCATAAAAAAATTATCCGATGTTTATTTTTAGCGACCCGCCCCATTTTATTGCAAAAAACGCGCGTTTGGTTTAAAATAGTAAAACAAGCACAGAATCGGAGGACGGTATGATCGACATCAATTTCCTGCGTGCGCAGCCGGACGCGGTACGCGAGAACATCAAAAAGAAGTTTCAGGATAAAAAACTGCCGCTTGTAGACGAGGTGCTCGCGCTGGATGAACAGCGCCGCGCCTTGCAGCGCGAGGGCGACGAGCGCCGCGCAAAGCGCAACGCGCTGAGCGCGCAGATCGGCAGGCTCATGAAGGAAAAGAACACGGAGGAGGCGGCGCGCGTCAAGGCGGAAGTCGTTGCAAACAACGAGCGCATCGCCGCGATCGAGCAGGAGTCCGCCGCCATCGCCGAACAGCTGAAAAAGGACATGATGGCGATCCCGAACATCATTGCGGAGGACGTTCCCATCGGTAGGGATGATTCCGAAAACGTGGAGCGGCAGCGCTTTTTGGAGCCGAAGAAAAAGCCGTTTGAAGTGGCGTACCACCTGGATATTCTGGAGCGCCTTTGCGGCATCGACCTTGACAGTGCGCGCCGCACGAGCGGGCAGGGGTTTTATTATCTGCTCGGCGACGTTGCGCGGCTGCACTCTGCCGTGCTCACCTATGCGCGCGATTTCATGATCGACAAGGGGTTTACGTACGTTATTCCGCCTTTTATGATCCGCAGCGACGTGGTCACGGGCGTCATGTCTTTTGAAGAAATGGACGGCATGATGTATAAGATCGAAGGGGAAGACCTGTATCTGATCGGCACCAGCGAGCATTCCATGATCGGCAGATTCATGAACACGGTGCTGCCTGCCGAGCAGCTGCCGCTGACGCTCACGAGCTACTCGCCCTGCTTCCGCAAAGAGAAGGGGGCGCACGGCATCGAAGAGCGCGGCATCTACCGCATCCATCAGTTTGAAAAGCAGGAGATGATCGTCATCTGCAAACCCGAAGAGAGCAGCGAGTGGTTCAAAAAACTCTATTCGTATACGGTGGAGCTGTTTGTTTCGATGCAGATACCCGTCCGCACGCTGGAATGCTGCTCGGGCGATCTTGCCGACCTGAAATATAAGAGCATTGACGTGGAGGCGTGGAGTCCCAGGCAGGAAAAATATTTTGAAGTGGGCAGCTGTTCCAACCTTACCGACGCGCAGGCGCGCCGCCTCGGGATCCGCTATAAAACGGAAAAGGGGAACGCGTTCGCGCACACGCTCAACAATACCGTTGTCGCGCCTCCGCGCATGCTCATCGCTCTGTTGGAAAATCATCTCAACGAAGACGGCAGCGTCAATATTCCCGAAGTGCTGCGCAAGTATATGGGCGGGAAGGAGAAGATCCTGCCGAAAAAGTGAGCCTTCGCTGCCGCGCAATACAAAGCAGCCGCCTTCCGCAAAATGCGGAAGGCGGCTGCTTTATTGCACGTGTTTTATTCTGCCTGTTCGTCTGCGGCGACGGCGACGACGGCGGTCTCGGCAAAGCGTTTGACCGACTCCACGGCGCTTTCGCAGGCAGGGCGGGAAGAATACGTTTCTCCCGTGCACAGCAGCTGTTTTGAACCGCTCAGAAGGCGGAAATAATATTGCCCCGCTTTGGATTGTTCGATGGTGATGTTGTCCTTGGCGATGTTGTTTTTATAGGTGTTGATCGCGGACTTCGCGCCGGAGAGCGAGGTGTAATCGAGGCTGCGCAGCAGCTTTTCGCCGTTGGAGGCGCGCAGTTCGAAATAGCAGCTCTTGTCTTCCCGCTTGAAGATCAGCCACTTGCCCGTATACGCGGTGCGGCGCTCTTTTTCCGCCTCCGCTTTGGCGGGCTTTTTGGCTGCGGTTTTTGCCGTTTTCTTAGCGGCGGGGGCGCCTGTCTCCTTTTTCCCGGCGGGAGCGGTTTCCTTCGGGGCGGG
Organism: uncultured Bacillota bacterium; assembly: GCA_949282395.1. Lineage (GTDB taxonomy): Bacteria > Bacillota > Clostridia > Christensenellales > Borkfalkiaceae > Borkfalkia. The sequence goes on from CASDPE010000197.1 coordinate 2,379, forward strand.
CTCGGCGGCGTTTTCCGTTTCCACGGCGGCGCCGTCGGCGGCTGCGGCGGGGGCTTCTTCGGCAGAAGTTTCTTCTTCTGCGGCATTCACATCTGCAGCGGTATCCGCCTCCGAAGGGGCGGGTCCCTCGCCGTCTTCGTCTGCCGCGGCGGGCAGGGGTGCGGGAGCGCTGTATGCCGCGTCGGCGGGTCCCTCTTCGGCGCAGACGTCAGACTTTTCCGTGGCAGGAGCGGATGATCCGTTTGTTTCCGCGGATGCGGGCAGGTCGTTCGTCTCCGCCGCAGCCTCTGTCTGCGCTTCCTTTTCCTTTTTGCGCTTGGATTTGCGCACACTGTGTGCGATCAGCAGGATGACGAGCACGATGATGATGACGGCGCAGGCGATCATAATGCCTGCATAGATGGGATTTTCGGCGATCCATTCCAGGATCCTGTCCATAGCAGTTCACCTCATGGTTTATTCTGATTCCATGGTAATACAAAACGAAAAAAAAGTCAAGTATTTACCAATTTCCATAGGAAATTTGACAAGTTGCGAAAAATGTATTACAATCGTATGCGGAAAACAAGGACAAGCGGGGTCAATATGGATACGGTTTATGAAGCTGCCGTGATCGGCGGGGGTGCGGCGGGGCTGATGTGTGCGCATCGCCTTGCGGCGCGCGGCGTGCGCGGGGTGGTCTTGCTGGAAGGCAATGACCGTCTCGGTCGGAAGCTCTCCGTTACGGGCAACGGGCAGGGGAATGTGACGAACACGCATATGTCTGCCGCGCATTATTTCGGGTCTGGCGCGGAGCAGGTCGCCGCTGTAT
>CASDPE010000198.1 GCA_949282395.1 uncultured Bacillota bacterium
CGTATCCGCGTTCGTGCGGACGGCGAGCGCCTTGTACTTGTCGGCGAGCTCCATGATGCGCCCGAAGTAACCGGAAGAAGTATCCGCAGCCACCGTCGGGATGCCTTCGCCGTAGATGTTGCCCGTAGAACCGTCGAGGGAGATGACGTCGCCCTCTTTGTACACTTTGCCTTTGAGGGTGAACTGCTTGTTCTCCTCATCCATCTTGATGTCGCCGCAGCCGGAGACGCAGCAGGTGCCCATGCCGCGCGCAACGACCGCCGCGTGCGAGGTCATACCGCCGCGCACGGTCAGGATGCCCTGCGCGTAGTGCATGCCCTCGATGTCTTCGGGGGACGTTTCCAAACGGACGAGGACGACCTTTTCGCCCTTCTTGCCCTGCTCGACCGCATCTTCCGCGGTGAACACGATCTTACCCGTGGCAGCGCCCGGGGATGCGGGCAGCGCGCTCGCGACGGGCTTCGCCTTTTTGAGGGCGGCGGCGTCGAACTGCGGGTGCAGCAGCGCGTCGAGCGTCTTCGGGTCGATCTGCATGAGCGCTTCTTTTTCGCTGATCATGCCTTCGTCGATGAGGTCGCAGGCGATCTTGATGGCGGCGGCAGCGGTGCGCTTGCCGTTACGCGTCTGGAGCATGTAGAGGTGGCGATCTTCGATCGTGAACTCCATGTCCTGCATGTCCTTATAGTGGTTTTCGAGCGTGTGGCAGATGCCCTGGAACTGCTCGTACACTTCGGGCATGATCTCTTTCATCTTATCGATGGGCATCGGGGTGCGCACGCCGGCAACGACGTCTTCGCCCTGCGCGTTCATGAGGAACTCGCCCATCAGCTTCTTTTCGCCCGTAGCGGGGTTACGCGTGAAGGCAACGCCCGTGCCCGACGTATCGCCCATGTTGCCGAACGCCATCATCTGCACGTTGACGGCCGTGCCCCAGCTGTACGGGATGTCGTTCTGCATGCGGTAGTAGTTCGCGCGGGGGTTGTCCCACGAGCGGAACACCGCCTTGATCGCGCCGAAGAGCTGCTCCTTCGGGTCGGTCGGGAAGTCTGCGCCGATCTTTTCCTTGTACTCGGCTTTGAACTGGTTGGCGAGCTCTTTCAGATCCTCCGCCGTCAGCTCGACGTCCTGCGTGACGCCCTTCTCTTCCTTCATCTTGTCGATGAGCTGTTCAAAGTACTTTTTGCCGACTTCCATAACGACGTCGGAGTACATCTGGATGAAACGGCGGTAGCAGTCCCACGCCCAACGGGGATTGCCCGATTTTTTGGCAATGACGTCGACCACCTCTTCGTTCAAGCCGAGGTTGAGGATGGTATCCATCATGCCGGGCATGGACGCACGCGCGCCCGAACGGACAGAAACGAGCAGCGGGTTTTCTTTGTCGCCGAACTTTTTGCCGCAGATCTTTTCCATCTTGGAGATGTACTCCATGATCTCCGCCTGGATATCGGGGTTGATCTGCCTGCCGTCCTCATAATACTGCGTGCACGCTTCGGTGGAGATGGTGAAGCCCTGCGGAACAGGCAGGCCCATGCCCGTCATTTCCGCGAGGTTCGCGCCCTTACCGCCGAGGAGTTCGCGCATCTTTGCATTGCCTTCCGAAAACAGGTAGCAATACTTCTTTGCCATAAAACCTTTCCTCCTGATAAGATTTGGAATTTTTAGCGAATCACACTAACATCTCTATTTTAAACTATTTGCGCCCGAATTTCAAGCGATACAAGGTTTTTTTTGAAATTTTTTGCATATATTTTGCAGCGCAGACGCGCCGCCGCGGCAAAACGAGGTTCAGCGCGGCAGGGCGAGGTACTCCTCTACCGCCTTCACGCGCGCATCCGTCTTCATGCGGAAATACGCATACAAAAGTTTGACCGCGCGCAGCGCCCCGCCCTCGGGCAGTTCCTGCGCGCACGCCCCGCCCGAACACGCCTTCAAAACGGCGAGCGTGCTCCCGCTCACCCCCGCGCCGCGCGCGCACGCCGCGCAGGTGAACGTGCCGTCCGATAAGTCGAAGCAGGCGCGGCTGCCGAGCTCTTTGCCGCAGTCCGCGCACACGAGCGGGGAAAGCGCATAGCCCGAAAGTTCCAGCGCCTTTATAAAAAAGGAAATGAGCGCGGGGGCCTCCTCGCCTTCGCACATGGCGCGCAGCGCCGCCACGGCGCGCAGGAACAGTTCTTCGTTGACGATGTTTTCGTACAGCAGCGCGTCGCACAGCCCGCAGACGGCGGCGGCGGCATAGAACTTGCCCACGTCCTCGCGCAAGGCGTAAAAGCCGTCCGTGTTCGACGCGGAGATGACGGTGCGCCGCCCGCCCCGCACGGCAAACACATATTCGGCAAAACAAAAAGGCTGGGCGGCAAAGCGCAGCTTCGCCCCCGCCCGCCGCACACCCTTTGCCGCCGCCGAGATCTTCCCCTTTTGCAGCGTGAAGAGGGTGAGCATCCTGTCGTATTCGCCATAGTCCGCCGTGCGCAGCACGAGCGCGTCGAGTTTTTCGTCCATAAAACCTCGTTCACGAAAAAAGTTTTGAAAGAGACAAAACTTTTTTCCGTGATCTGAGAGACAACCGTCGGGCACGCCCGCTTTGCGGGCTAACCGCCGTTTTTCTCTCTGCGGCGCGCACCATATGCTCTCCATTATAAGAGCGCGCCGCATTCACTCTTTCCGAATTGAGTCGCAGGTATGCGACAATTTGGGGGCGCTTTCCGAAAAGCGTTGTTTTCGGACGCGCAAGAGATTATTGAATAGGGTCTCGTAAAAACCTCGGCAGGCTGCTGCCTGCGATTTTTACGATTTAAGGGCGACACCGCTGTTCGCAGCTCTGCCGCTCGGCAGCGGTTTCTCCCTCGCCGCAGCATATTTCAGGGCACGCCATTATAGAAATGCCGCGGCTTCACCCTCTTCCGTTACACCATCCGCACGGTGCAATGGGCAAAAGCAAAAAGCGTGGTTTTTGCTTTTGCAAACGCTTATTAGAAATTGTACGCATTCACCTTTCCTGCATGAGCGCTCTCGCGCAAATAAGGGTGCGCTAACGCAAAAGCGCGGTTTTGCTTGCGCAATTTGATTATTGAAAAGGTTCACGAAAAAAGTTTTGAAAGAGACAAAACTTTTTTCCGTGATCTGAGAGACAACCGAATGTTCGCCGCGACTTTGCGCGGCTCTGCATTCGTTTTTAAAAATTGCGCGCATTCACTCTTTCCGAATTGAGTCGCAGGTATGCGACAACAGGGCTCCCGAAAATCGCAACGAAGTGAGATTTTTGGGAAGAGGAGGAGCGGAGCGCGCATGCGAGCATTGCCCTTTGGGGCAATGCGAGAGCGCAGCCGACTGCTCCGACGAGGGGGCGCTTAGGCAAAAGTGTCATTTTGCCACGCGCGATTTGATTTTTTGCAAGGCTTCCCCCTTAGGGGGAAGCTGGCACGAAGTGCCTGATGAGGGGATAACGACCTTATATAAGAAGAAAATAAGGACGGTATCACCTCATCCACCGCAAGCGGTCCCCCTTCCCCTTCAAGGGGAAGGCAAGTATTGTGGGTAGGCATCTCTCCATAGGGGATAAAGGCGAAAGATAAAACCTTCCCCCAAAAACAGGGCTCCCGAAAATCGCAGCGTGCGAAGCACTGCGAGATTTTTGGGAAGAGGAGGAGCGGAGCGCGCATGCGAGCTTTGCCCCTTGGGGCAAAGCGAGAGAGCAGCCGACTGCTCCGACGAGGGAAGGTGTCAAACGGCGCAGCCGTTTGACGGATGAGGGGAAGCGGGATGAGCCCCTGTGTCATTTCGAAGGCGCGCGAAATTTTACCTTGCTTGCAAGGGGTAAAATGAGCGCGCCGCTTGAGGCGAACGCGGGCGGAAGCCCGCAGCAATGCGAACGCATTGCAGGGATGTGTTCCCTGTGAGCCGAAAACCGAGCGCAGCGAGCGGAGAAATCTAAGCCTGAAAACCGCGAGAGCTGTATACAGGTTGTTAAGCCATATCGGCTGCATCCGACCCGCGCGCGGCAGGGCAAAGACCCGTTCGGCTCGCCGCCGTTCCTTCTCGGCGGCTCGCTCAGGGTGACAGGGGGCGCGCTGTGGCGCGCCCCCTGTCACCCTGAGCGAAGCGGCGGCACAGCCGCCGCGCAGTCGAAGGATCTCTAAAAATAATAAGGACAACATTTCCATAGAGATCCCTCGACAAGCTCGGGATGACAAAAAGAGGTGCTCGGGATGACGGTGGGGTGCTCGGGATGACGGAAAAGGGCGGCGAAGGACGACCTTGTCAACCTTCCCCTTCAAGGGGAAGGCAAGAATTGGGGCAGGCATTCACCCCCCCCCATAAAAAATAAAGGCGAAAGCGCATCCCCTTCCCCCTCCGCAGGGAAGGCGAGAATTAGGTGCAGGCAGCCCGCCGCATCCCCCGCACGCCCTGCGCAGGCATGAACGGAGAAAAGCTGCGCATACTGCGGATATGAGCAGATTCATTAAAGACAACGACGCGGCAGACATTGCATGGAAACTGTTTGAAGAGACAGGCAGCCTGCACTACTACATGCTGTACAAACAGTTAAAACAGTGACCGCCGCGGCACAAAAAGCAAAGACGTATGCAAAAAACGCGCTCTTCCGCCCCGCCGAAGCCGCGGTGCGCGGAAAAATGCGGCGCGGCAGATCATGCGGAAAGGAGGATCAGTCCTTTTCGCAGAGTTCGTTGTAAAAATTTTCGTAATCGGTGCGCCCCGCGCGCAGAAAAGCGATGGCGGAGGACGGGTGACTGTTCATCCTGCCCGTCAGAAGGTACGGCACTTCATACCCCCACAGCACGCCCTGCTCTTTGAGGGGCAGCATCTGTTCCGTGATGAAGCGCAGCACGGGCGCAAGACGGTACTTCGGGTTCTTCAAAAAGCCGAGCAGCAGTTCCGCAGCGCAGTTGCCCGCTCCCCTGCCGATGCCGTTCACCGTCATATCCAGAAGCGACGCGCCCCAGCTTGCCGCCTCAATGGTGTTGCCGAAGGCGAGCTGCTGGTTGTTGTGCGCGTGCATGCCGATGCTCTTGCCCCACTTTTCGCCCGCGGCAAGGTAGCGCTTGGTGAGATCTGCCACCTGTTCGGGGTAGAGCGAACCGTAGCTATCTACCATATAGATGACGTCGACGGGGCTCTGCCCGAGCATGGCGAGGGCGTCGTCGATCTCTTCGTCCTTCGCCTTGGAGACCGCCATCACGTTCGCCGCCGTTTCATACCCCTGCTTATGGCAGTACTCGATCATTTCGATGGCGGCGGGGATCTCGTTGATGTAGCAGGCGACGCGCACCATGTCTATAACGCTGTCCGCCTTTTTGCCGATGTCGCGCTTGTGATCCGTTCTGCCCACGTCCGCCATGACGGCGAGCTTCATATCCGTCTTGTTTTCGCCGACGATGTTCTGTATGTCCTTTTCGTCGCAGAATTTATACTTGCCGAACTTTGCGGGGTCGAACAGGTCTTTGGACGCCTTGTAGCCCATCTCCATATAGTCGACGCCCGCCGCGAGGTTCATTTTGTAGAGCGCGTGGGCAAACCCGTCTGAAAACGCAAAGTTGTTGCACAGCCCGCCGTCGCGCAAAGTGGCGTCCAGCACCTTGATATCCGGGCGGAACGATAAAAGCGATCCCTTTCTTTTTTCCATAATGATACTCCGTATTGTTGCCCGCCGCTTTTGCCCCTCATCCGTCGGGCGGCAAAGCGGCTTGTTCCTTATCCGTCGGGTGACAAAGCGGCTTGTTCCTTATCCGTCAGGCGGCAAAGCGGCTTGCCCCCTTCGCTCCGTGTTTCGGTTTGCAGACGCGAGCAAGACATTGAAACAATGAAACGCGCGTGGCAAAATGACACTTTTGCCTAAGCACACCCGATTTGCCGCATACCTGCGGCTTCCCCTCATCCGTCAAACGGCTGCGCCGTTTGCCACCTTCCCCACGGAGGGGGAAGGTTAAAAGGCTACGATTTTCAGGAGCCCTGTTTGGGGGAAGGTAAGTACCCGCCCGCAAAAGGCACCCCCTTCGATCCGTGTTTCGGTTCGCAGACGCGAGCAAGACATTGAAACAATGAAAAGCGCGT
>CASDPE010000199.1 GCA_949282395.1 uncultured Bacillota bacterium
CGGCGGCTCGCTCAGGGTGACAAGGATAGAATTTTCATAGAGATCCCTCGACAAGCTCGGGATGACGGTGGGGCAGGGCGAGAACGTATAAAACATTCCCCCCCCCGCATGACGGGTGAGGGGAAGCAGGATGAGTAGGGCAGCCCGTTCGGGCAAGCATTGCAGGAAGCGCCGTTTACCCTCATCCGTCTGACGGCTTCGCCGCCATCCACCTTCCCTCGTCGGAGCAGTCGGCTGCGCTCTCGCATCGCCCTGAAAGGGCAATGCTCGCATGCGCGCTCCGCTCCTCCTCTTCCCAAAAATCTCGGGCTGCGCCCTGCGATTTATGGGAGCCCTGTGGGGGGGGGAGGTAAAAAAGGACAATATTTTCATAGAGATCCCTCGACAGGCTCGGGATGACGGTAAGGACAGCCCGCTCGGGCGGGCATTGCCGAAAGCGTGGTTTACCCTCATCCGTCTGACGGCTTCGCCGCCATCCACCTTCCCTCGTCGGAGCAGTCGGTTGCGCTCTCGCATTGCCCCAAAGGGGCAATGCTCGCATGCGCGCTCCGCTCCTCCTTTTCCCAAAAATCTCGCAGTCCTGTTTGGGGGAAGCCTTGCAATATGCGCAGAGAGAAAAACAAATGCAGAACCGCCGCAGGGGAACCCTGCGGCGGTGAACATTTGGTTGTCTCTCAGATCACGGAAAAAAGTTTTGTCTCTTTCAAAACTTTTTTCGTGAACCTTATAATTTTTTGCAAAAGCAAAAATCACACTTTTTGCTTTTGCCCCTTGCACCGCGTGGGCGGTGTGGCGGAAGAGGGTGAATTTTTGCCCGTTCTATAATACGTAGCCCTAAAAAGGGCAAAAAGAGGGGGAAACCAATATCCCGAAAGGGTATCGGTTTCCCCCTCAGCTCACGGCAAACCGCAGCGCCTTTGCGCGAGGTTACGTGGATTTTTCTAATAATTTCTTGCGCGTCCGAAAACGACGCTTTTCGGAAAGCGCCCTCAATTTGCCGCATACTTGCGGCTTATTCGGAAAGAGTGAATGCGGCGCGCTTTTATAATGGAGAGCATTTTACAGGGCTCCCGAAAATCGCAGCGTGCGAAGCAGTGCGAGATTTTTGGGAAAGAGGCAAAACAATGCCGCAGCGCTTGCGGTTTGGAATAAAACAAACCGCTGCAAGGCGGGCGTTGTTTTGCCGAGCCGCAGAGAGAAAAACAAATGCAGAACCGCCGCAGGGGAACCCTGCGGCGGTGAACATTTGGTTGCCTCTCAAATCACGGAAATTTCTTTCATCTCTTTTGAAAGAAATTTCGTGAACACTTTTACGCCCTTTCCACTTTGTCGCTTTTCAGGCAGCGTGCGCACACATAGGCGGTTTCCGCCTTGCCGTCCTTGAGGATGGTCACCTTCTGCACATTGGGCTTGAAAGTCCTCTTGGTTTTGCGGTTACTGTGGCTGACGTTGTTGCCGGCGTGCTGCCCCTTATTGCAGATGCTGCAAACTCTCGACATATCCGTACCTCCTCCGCACCCCGTTTTGCGTGCGGCGCATTGAATTTTGTACAAAAGCCCGCTCCGCCTTGGAGCGAGCTTTAATACTATACCAAAACGAATGCAAAAAATCAATCGATTTTGCGTCCGATTTCGGTAATTTTTTGTTTTGCGGCAAAAATTTACGGCGGATATTCAAATTCTTCTTGCAAAATGGCGGAAAATGGGTTAAAATAAGAGTGCAGGAGTAAGGTGCCATGTCTGTAAATACGAGCAACGCATACGGGAAGATCACGATCTCCGACCTCGCCATCGCGCGGGTGGCTTCGCATGCCGCTACGGAGTGTTACGGCATTGTCGAAACCGTTTCGCGCCGCTTTACGGACAGCCTTGCCGAGCTGTTCGGCCGCCGCCCCAAGGGCAAGGGCGTGCGCGTCACGACCAACGGAGACAGGATCTACATCGACGTGTATGTCATTATAAAATTCGGCGTCTCCATCAGTGCGGTCGCAGAGTCCCTCAAAGAGGGCGTCAAGTACAGGGTGGAACGGTTCACGGGCATGATCGTGGATACCGTCAACGTAAACATAATCGGGGTAAAGCTGTAGCTTCCCCGCATTTTCGCATATACGCGGGGCAAGAAAAAACGCCCCGCCTTTTCGTTAAGGAGAGAGAGGGTTCCTATGCCAAAAACCATCGGAGGCACAGAGCTGCGCAGGATGATTTCTGCGGGCGCCAAGGTGCTTGAAATAAACAGGGCGAAGGTCGATTCGCTCAACGTGTTCCCCGTACCGGACGGCGATACGGGCACGAACATGTCGCTTACCATCCAATCGGCGGTGCGGGAGATGAATCTTTGCACCTCCAACCGCCTTTCCGAATTATGCGACGCCGTTTCAAAGGGCGCGCTCAAAGGGGCGCGCGGCAACTCGGGCGTCATCCTTTCCCAGCTGTTCCGCGGCATCTGTGCCGAGATCAAAAAGCATGAAGACGTGAACATCAAGACCTTCGCCAAGGCAATGGAGAACGGGACGCGCGTTGCCTATTCCGCCGTTTCCAAGCCGAAGGAAGGCACGATGCTGACCGTGGCGCGCATGATGAGCGAGTTCGCCGTCTCTGCCGCCGCAAAGTTCCGCGACCTCTCCGCCTTTTTGGACGAGGTCATCAAAAAGGGGGAAGAGGCGCTTGCCAAAACGCCCGAACAGCTCCCCGTTTTGAAGAAGGCGGGCGTTGTCGACGCGGGCGGCATGGGGCTTTTGTGCATTTACCGCGGCTTTTTGGGCGCGCTCAACGGCGAAGAATACGAAGAGATCGCCGCCCCCGACGCACAGAAGGCGGACGAGGATGTGTTCGGCGACAATTCGGACATCATCAACCTCGATCTGGGCGAGATCGTTTTTGCCTACTGTACCGAATTTTTTATCATCAATTTAAAGAAGCAGACCACCCTTGCGGACATTGACCGCCTCAAAGAAAAGCTCATGCAGATCGGCGACTGCGTCATCTGCATCGGCGATCTGGAACTTGTCAAGGTGCATGTGCACACCAATACGCCGGGCGTGGCGCTTTCGTATGCGCTGGAGCTGGGCGAGCTCGACCGCGTGAAGATCGAAAACATGCTCGAACAGAACCGCGCCATGCGCGCCAAGCGCGAGGCGGAAAAGAAGGAGATGGGCATGCTCGCCATCTGCGCGGGCGAGGGCATCTCTGCCATCTTCAAAGACCTGCTCGTCGACCGTGTGATCGAAGGCGGGCAGACCATGAACCCGAGCGCGGAGGACATCGCCGACGCGGTGCAGAAGATCAACGCCGAGCACGTGTTCGTGTTCCCCAACAACAAGAACATCATCCTGGCGGCGGAACAGGCGAAGGCGCTGGTCACCGCCCGCACCATCCACGTCATCCCCACCAAAAACATCCCGCAGGGCTTTGCGGCGGTGCTCGCGTTCAATGCCGAGGCGACCGTTGAAGAGAACAAGACGGATATGCTGCACGCGCTGGACAATGTGCGCGCCGGGCAGTGCACCTACGCGGTGCGCAACACGCACCTGAACGGGTTCAGCCTCAAAGAAGGGGATATCATCGGGCTGGACGACAAAAAGATCCTCGCCAAGGGAGACAACATCGAAGATACGATGCTGCACCTTGTGGAAAAACTCAAAGACAGTTCGCACGAGATCATCACCCTCTATTAC
>CASDPE010000200.1 GCA_949282395.1 uncultured Bacillota bacterium
CCCAGGCGGGCCTGCGCAGGCGCAGCACGGCAGCGCCCGCGGTGACGGTGATGACCGCCTCATCCGACCGTTCGAGGTCTGCCCGCATGGCGAGCGAGGCGCGCTCCCCTTTATATTCCGAAGCGAGGTCCAGCGCGACGTAAATTGTGCCGTCCTCTTCGTAAAAAATGCTGTCATTGAGCTTGGTAAAGCTCTCCATCCCGCTACCCGTGCAGCACCAGAAGCTCCCTTCTTCCGAAGAATACACTTTGAAATACCCGCTCGCCATGGGCTGGAAGTAGGTCGTCATGCCCGTTTCGGGGTTCTGCGACGACCAGATCGCGTTGTAATAGGTGCCCTCGTAATAGTCAAGATATTTCCGCTCTTTGGTGATGGTGAACAGCATGCGCGAAAGTTTGAGCATGTTGTACGTATTGCACGTTTCGCAGTTGCAGTTGGTGCGCTCGGCGTCCAGCACGTAGTCCGCGCCGAAGTGCTCCCACTCCGAATTACCGCCCGTTACGTAGGTGTGCCGCCCGATGACACACGCCCAGAACTTTTCGGCGACTTCAAGATAGCGGGAAGCGTTCACCCTCTTCCCGTGCAGCGTTTTGCCGTGCAGGGTCAGATAGCGGTTGAGCGCGCCGATGACCTTCGGGATGGTCGTGTTCGCGTGCCTGCCGTCGAGGTAATTCTCCCCTTCGGCGGCGATGAGGGCGAACAGGCTCTCTTCGTCGAAGAGGTGCGCGGCGTCGGCGTACTTTTCTTCGCCCGTCGCGGCGTACAGGTTGTAGAGCGCGTCGTTCATGCCGCCGTATTCGACGGCGAGCACGGATGCGCGCACCTTTTCGCTCCACACAAAAACGCGGTTGCAGACCCAATCGCCCAGCTTTGCGGCAACAGAGAGCGCCTGCCCGTTGCCCGCAAGGGTGTACGCGTCAAGCAAGCCCGCCAAAATTTTGTGCATGGTATACCACGGCACCCACGCCTCGGTGACGATGTTCGTGCGGCCCTGCTCCACATTGTCAAACTGAAATTCGACGTTGGCATCGTCACGGCGCAGCGCGCCCCACAAAAAGCCTTCTTTTGCGCCGTGCGCGCCGTCACAGGCGCTCTGGCACGCGGCAAGTTCGCCGACGATGCGGCTGAGTTTTTCGCGGATCGCGATGCGGTCACGTTCGGGCGTGCCCGCGTTTACCGCCGCCTGCGACAGTGCGGTGAGGTAGTGCCCCATCGTGTGCCCGCCGATGAGCGCGCCCTCCCAGCCGCCCGCATACATGGAGCGCCCGTTCGTGCCGAGGGCGGAATTTTGGTAAAACCCCGCGAGCAGCCTGCCTTCGTCCAGCTTCAACAGGTAGGCAAGCTCCTTTTTCAGCCCGTTTACGGCGTACGGATCGGTGAGGAGCGTTTTTTGTAAAGCCTGCTTTGCCATGCACGTTTTCCTTTTTTCTGCCATTCCTTTCGGGCAGAGAGCTTTCTTCCCCTGCCCTTTTTGTCATTCCTGCGCCGCCCTGCGGGCGGGAAAAACGACGGTCAGCCCGTAAAGCAAAGCGGGCGTGCCCGACGGCTGCCCCTCAAAATCACGGCATAGCGGCGGCTGCGCCGCCGTCAACTTCGCCGATTTTGCATAAATGTCTGCAAGCAGCCGCTTCGCAAAATCGGCTTCGTTAGCCGCTGCGCCTTTGCGCGGGATCTGCGTGAAGAGAAAATTCGCACCCGCAGTACGTTTGCCTGTACAAAGCGTGTTCGGCGGAAAGGCGGATGGAGCGCAGGTAGCCGCTGCGCTTTTTGAAGTCGTTGGGCAGCCACTGCACGCCGTAGCGCTCCGCCTGCGCCTGCCCGATCTCGTTCAGCCATGCCGCGTTCTTGTGCGGGCTGACGGAGAGCGTGGAGCACACCCACGAAAAGCCGTGCCCGCGCGCGGTGCGCGCCAGAACGCCGAGGCGCAGCGCAAAGCAGGCGCGGCAGCGCAGCCCGCCCTCCGGCTCGCCTTCCAGCCCCTGCACGGCGTCGGCAAATTCCTGCGGGGCATAGTCGCAGTCCAAAAACGCCGCCCAGCCCGTCTCACGCAAAAAGCGCAGCTGTTCGCTTTTCCGCTTTTCGTACTCCCCGCGCGGGTAAATGTTCGGGTTGTAATAGAGCACGGTGACGGAAAAGGTCTGCTTCAATTCCTCGATGCAGCGCGTGGAACACGGTCCGCAGCAGCTGTGCAGCAAAAGCGGCGTGCCCTGCGGGATCATTTGCAGCGTTTCCTGCATCTGTTTATCGAAATTGGGTCTATTCATTTGCCTCGCCTGCGGGCAGCACGCCCACATAGGGCAGTTCGCGGTGCTTTTCGGCAAAGTCCAGCCCGTACCCTACGACGAACAGGTCTTCGATGGAGAAGCCGACGTACTCCGCGTCCATCCCGCCCTCTACCCTGCGCGAAGGCTTATCCAGCAGGGCGCAGACCTTGACGGAGAGCGCGCCGCGTTCGCGCAGAAGGCGGGAAAGCCGCGCAAGCGTCCTTCCCGAATCCACGATGTCCTCCACAAGCAGAACGTGCCGCCCCACCACGGACGCCTGCGTATCCTTGACGATGCGCACTTCGCCCGAAGAGGACGTGCCGTTCCCGTACGACGCCGCCTGGATAAAGTCGAACTGCACCGAGCAGCCCATGGCGCGGATGAGGTCGGCATAAAAGATGCACGCACCCTTCAATACGCACACGAACAGCGGGTCTTTGCCCGCATAATCGGCGGTGAGCTGTTTGCCCAGCTCCTTTACGCGCTGCGCGATCTGCTGCTCGGAAAGCAATACTTCGATCTTACTCTGCATGGTCTTTCTCCTCATAGGTTATTTCAAAGACGCGCTGCGTCTTTTCGGTCATTTTTACGGATGCGGCGATCTCTACGCCGCAGACGGCAAGCACCTCGCTGCCGCAGGCGAGCACGGGCAGCCCCGCCCGCACGCGCGCGGGGATCTTTCGGTCGACGAGGTACGCTTTCAGCTTTTTCGTACCGCCGCCGAACTTGCGGAAAACATCCCCTTCGCGCGGAGTGCGCAGCACGCACCCCTGCGGGAGCGCGTCCGCGTCCAGCACCAGCGCTTTGCCCTTTTTAAAACCTTCGCCCCCCGCCGCGCGCTCTTTGACGGTGAGCGTGCCCCCCGCAAAGGCGAACGTGCCCGTGCAAAAAGGCTGTTCGGGCGGCGTACTCGCGCACGGCGTACAGCCCCGCAGGGAGCGTGACGCGCGCGCCGCTCTGCGCCTTTCTGAGCGACAGCACCGCCGCAACGTGCGCCTGCGTGACGTCTTTTACCGCGCCTGCCCCGCGCATCGCCAGCATAAAACAGCGGCGGAAGAGCGGCTCGGGAAGATCGAGCCGCCAGCCTGCCGCGCCGCCCCCGTTTTGCAGCTGCTGCGCGGCAAGCCCGTACAAAAAGGCGTCGTCCTCACGGGCGCACTGCGAAAAGGCGTACAGGCGCTCTTCCGCGTGCGGAAAGCGCTCCTTTGCGGGCGCGAGCACGCGGCGGCGCAGAAAATTGCGGGTGTACGCCTCGTCTGCATTGCTCTTGTCCTCGCAATGCGCGAGGGCGTTTTCACGCAGATAGGCGGAAAGTTCCGCTTCGGGCACGCCGAGCAGGGGGCGGACGATCCCGCGCTGCCCGCAGACGGGCACAAAGGCGTGAATGCCGCCCGCGCCCGTGAGCGACGCGCCGCGGAAGAGGTTGAACAGCACGCTTTCGGCATTGTCGCCCGCGTGGTGCGCGGTGGCAACAAAGTCTGCCCTGTCCTCGCGCAGCAGCCTTTCAAACACGCTCCTGCGGAACAGGCGCGCCTCCTCTTCCAGCCCCCTGCCGCTCTTTGCGGCAAGGGCGGGGATATCGGCGGAAAAACAAAACAGCGGCACCCCTTCGCGCGCGCACAGCTCCTTTACAAAGGCGGTATCCCGCAAAGAGGCGGCGCCGCGGATCCCGTGTTCGACGTTCACCGCCGAAAGCGCGATGCCGCATTCTTCGGCATGCGTCCAAAAATAGTGGAAAAGCGCCACGGAATCGCCGCCGCCCGAGAGGGCGACGCACACGCGTTTGCCGCAAAACGGCGCCAGGTCGACGTGCATATCCCCTCCTCAGGCGCGCATGCCGCGCAGCGCGTCGTTCTGTGCAAGATACGCGCCCGTGCGCACGGCTTGCAGCCACTCCCTGTTTTCGCGGTACCAGCGCACCGTTGCCGCCAGCCCTTCGGCAAGGGGCACGGCGGGCTGCCAGCCCAAGCCTTTCAGCGCGTCGGCGCGCATCGTATAGCGGACATCGTGCGCGGGGCGGTCGGCGACGAACGTATACGCCTCCTCTGCGCCCGCCAGCGCGAAGAGGCGGGCAAGCAGGGCAAGGTTTTGCACCTCTTCCCCGCCGATGTTGTATATGCCGCCCGCTTCGCCGCGGCGCAGCACGCAGTCTATGGCGGCGCAGTGATCCTGTACCGCCAGCCAGCAGCGCAGGTTGCGCCCCGTGCCGTAGACGGGTACGGGCTCGCCCGCAAAGATGCACGCAAGGGCGCGCGGGATGAGCTTTTCGGGGAACTGCATGCCGCCGTAGGTGTTCGCGCCGCGGCTGACCGTGACGTGCATGCCGTACGTGCGCGCGTAAGAGAGGCATAAAAGATCTGCCGCCGCCTTGCTCGCGGCGTACGGGTTCACGGGGCAGAGCGGCGAGCGTTCGGTGAAGGGCTCTTCCCCTTCGCCGAGCG
>CASDPE010000201.1 GCA_949282395.1 uncultured Bacillota bacterium
AGCTGCCGAGCGCGATCTCGCTCACCTTCAAACCCCATTTGCCGAGATTTCTGTATTGCATAGTACTCTCCTTGCCGCGTTTTTTGCGGTGTTCGACTGCTTTTTATTATACTCTTGCCGCGCCGAGTTGTCAAGACCGTGTGCCTCTTTCCCTTGCCTTTTGCGCGCGTTTGCGGTATAATAGGAGCAGTTGAACCCGGAAGGAGGGATCCCGTGCCAAACATCATTGACCGCATGGAGGAAAACCTGTTTGACGCCCAGCTCACGCGGCTGGCGCGCATTACGGGCACGCAGCCGCATGCGGATTTTCTGCGCGAGATGTATGCGCTCGTGCGCAAGCAGTACATAGAGGAATTGAAGCGGCGCAAGATCCGCCTGCACCCCTTGGACGGTGCGCGGCTGGACGAGGTGGTGAGCTATGTTTTCTACTACCACCGCTTTCATACGTCGCACCTGCCGCCCGAAACGGTGGAAAAGCTGGAAGCGGACGAAAAGTACCGCGCCGTGCTGGTGCGCGACGTCGCCGTGTACATCGTCATCAACGAGCACCTGAACGTGGAAAAGCGTTCGAACACGTCCCCGTATTCGCCCGAGATCGCCGCGTACAACATGGCGTGCAGCTATTCGCTGTTCGTGCTCGGTTCGTTCCGCGGGGAAGACCGCCGCATGCTGGGGCTGAACAACCTGTTCAAAAAGGCGCTCGTCACGGCAAAGAGCGTGGCGGCGCTGCTCGCGGCGGGCAACAGCTGTGACGCGGTCATCCTTTGGCGGCACCTGCACGAGCTTGAATGCGTGCTCACCGTTTTAAATACGAACGCAGACGAAATGTTCTTCGAATACGTGCGGCATATGGAGTTTTTCGACCTCGAACACAACCCCGACGCCGAGGCGGTGCAGGCGCGGCTTTCGGAAGAGTGCAAAAAGTACGGCATCAAGGAGCGCAACGCCTACGTCAATTACGGCTGGCTGGTGCACCTGCCCGGGTTCTGCGAGGGGTACGGCAAGGAGTATCGCCTGAATTTCAAGGACGGGTTGCAAAAGGCGGCAGGGCAGACGGCGCGGCACGCCGCGTATGCGAGTGCGAGCAAGATCCTGCACCCTTCCGCATGGGTGGTCGCCATCCGCGACGATAAATTTTACAAATTCACGGTCATCGAACTGTTCCGCTCGCTGGCGGGGATCGTTGCGCAGATCAAGGCGTACATCACCCGCTACCGCGGATCTTCGCAGCGGCAGGGGGAGTGCGAAGCCTACCTGCGCACGGTGGACGGGTATCTGAACATGATCGCGCGCAACAACAAAGTCATTGCGGCAAAGCCGTAAGGCAAAAAGCGGCGCCGCTGCGGAATGTTCCGCGGCGGCGCCGCTTTTGCTTGTTGTTTTTGTCTCTTTACAGGGCGGGCTGCTCTTCTTTGGCGTTCATGCGCTCTTTGTACTGTGCGATCGCGCGGGAAAGCTGGTCGGGGCAGGAGGTGTTGCCCTTGCATTTGATGCCGCGCAGCGTCTTTTGCACCTCGTCAAGGTCTTTGCCCTCCACAAGCCGTGCAATGCCCTGCAAATTCCCGCTGCACCCGCCGATGAATTTTACGTTGTGCAGCCTGTTTTCTGCGTCCACGTCGAATAAGATCTGGCGCGAACAAGTCCCTCTCGTTGTGTATGTGAACATATCTTCCTCGAACGGCGGAGCCCCGCCTTTTTGCGCTTTGGTCAGTCGACCAGATTTTCATAGATGACGGCGTATACGTCCGCCGCCTTCAATTCCCATTTTTTATAGATGTTCTGCGCCGTTTTTCTGTCCGGCACCACGAACTTCAGCTCCAGAAGCGGTTGCGCGGGGGCAAGGATGCGCAGGAACACGGTGTAGGTGCCGTCCTTGTTCTGGTAGTAGTCCGATTTGCATTCCTGACGGTTGCGGTAGCGCGCGCTGTTGTTCTTGACGAATACCGAGATCTCTTCGCGGGTGCTTTTGGGGATGTTGATGTAAAAGTTCGCAAGGCAGCCGCGCCCGTCGGGGGTGATGCTGTACAGCGTATCGTCGTTCACATCCACGGTGCAGATGAACCCGTCTTCCAAAAGCTGCGAAATGATCATCATGCAGTCCATGTAATTGATCCAGTCATTGCTCGTAGAGCACATGTCGACGATCGTCCTTTCGGAAAGGGCGCTCTCCATTTTGTCGAACACGAACAAGACTATGAGTTTGTTTACGAAAGTTTCGCCCTGGATCTGCATGAGTGTGGGTATCCTGCGTCAAATTTGAAGTGCGGACAAAAAATCCGCTTTTTTGGAAAAAGCGGATCGTTGCGTCATCCGTTCCGTGCGGCAGTGCCGCGCCGCGTGCGGTTATTCGAAGGCTTTGAGCGCTTTCAAAAGATCCGCGCAGTCATCCGAATAGATTTCGACGGTGAGCGGCTTGGAAAGGTCGAGGCTGAAAATACCGAGGATGGATTTAGCGTCGACGACGTATTTATCGCTTTTGAGAAGGATCTCGTACGGGCAGTCCTGCACGATCTTCACAAAGTCTTTTACCTTCTGTGCCATTTCAAGAGAAATTTTGACGGATTTCATAAAAGAACCTCCAAGAAGCATTTTCTATATTATAACCAAAAATTTTTTGAAAATCAAGATATTTCCGAAAAATAAGTTAATAAAATAAAATTTTTGTGCTATAATGATAATCGAAAGCCAAGGCATGTAAAAAGTGCACGAAAGAGGAGGCGTTATGGCAGGGGCAAGGGAGCAGGTCGATCTGTTTTTGAAGAGGTGTGACGAGCTTGTGCGCGCGGGATTCATCGTTGCCGACACGCGCATATCCGATCTTTTGAAGGCGGTCGTATCGTCTGACGCGCTGTACGCCTTTTTCAAGGACGCGACGGCGGGGTACGATTACGCCGCCGCCAAGCGCCGGTACATGAACTATACGCCGCAGGGCTCTGCGCGCAAGCAGCTGCTTTTCCCGGACGATCCCGCCGAGCGGCTCGCGTTCACCTTTTTCCTGTTGGCGGAGATCGACGCCAAGTCCATCGACCTTTCCGCGTTTTTGCAGGAGTACTTTTATGCGGACGGCAGCCTGTACGGCAGCTTTTACGCCTTCTGCAATCAGGTGATCAAGCCGTTCCGCAACGCGGTGAAGACCATGTTCCGCGG
>CASDPE010000202.1 GCA_949282395.1 uncultured Bacillota bacterium
CGCCCAGGCGCTTCGCACAGCGCGCCGCGTCCATCGCGACGTTGCCGCCGCCCACGACCGCGACTTTCTTCGCGTGCAGGACGGGGGTGCGGGAGTCCTCTTTGTACGCCTTCATCAAATTTACGCGGGTCAGGAACTCGTTGGCGCTATACACGCTCTTGAGGTTCTCGCCCGGGATGTTCATGAAACGGGGAAGCCCCGCGCCGCTGCCGACGAACACCGCCTCGAAGCCGTATTCGCCGAGGAGCTCGTCGATGGAGAGCACGCGGCCGATGACCATGTTGGTCTCGATGCGCACGCCCAGCCTGCGCAGGTTGTCCACCTCTTTCTGCACGATGGACTTGGGCAGACGGAATTCGGGGATGCCGTACACGAGCACGCCGCCCGCGAGGTGGAGCGCCTCGAAGACGTGCACCTCATAGCCGCGCTTGGCGAGATCGCCCGCGCAGGTCAGTCCCGCGGGGCCGCTGCCGACGACGGCGACTTTGTGTCCGTTCGGCTGTGCCTTTACGGGCAGATCGCAGCTGTTCGCGTTGTGCCAGTCGGCGACAAAGCGCTCGAGCCTTCCGATCGCGACGGGCTCGCCCTTGATGCCGCGCACGCACTTGCTCTCGCACTGCGTCTCCTGCGGGCAGACCCTGCCGCACACCGCGGGCAGAGAGCTGGTCTGCTGGATGATCTGATAGGCCGCTTCGAATTCCCCTTCCGCGACCTTTGCGATGAAATCGGGGATATGGATCTTGACGGGGCAGCCGCCGATGCAGGGCTTGTTCTTGCAGTTGAGGCAGCGCTTCGCCTCGTCGATCGCCGTCTCGGCGGAATAGCCGAGCGCGACTTCGGAGAAGTTTTTGTTGCGCACGTCGGGCGCCTGCGAGGGCATCTCGTGCTTTTTCAAGGACATGTTTGCCATTTCACCTGACCTCCTTTTTAAAGAGGTTGCACGCCTCTTCGCGCTCTCTCTTTTCAAAATCCCTGTACGTGGAAGCGCGCTTCATGATCTCGTCGTAGTCCACTTCGTGCCCGTCGAAATCGGGGCCGTCCACGCAGGCGAACTTCGTCTTGCCCGCGACGGTCAGGCGGCAGCAGCCGCACATGCCCGTGCCGTCGATCATGATCGGGTTCATGCTCACCATCGTCTTGATGTTGTACTGTTTGGTCAGAAGGGAGACGAACTTCATCATGACGACGGGTCCGATCGCGATCACTTCGTCGTATTTTTCGCCGCTCTCGATGAGCGCTTTCAGCTCGTCGGTGACAAGCCCCTTCTCGCCGTAGCTCCCGTCGTCGGTGCGGATCTTGTACACGTCGGAAACCGCGCGGAACTCCTCTTCGCGGATGACGAGGTCGTTCGTGCGGAAGCCGACCACGCTGTGCACCTCTGCGCCCAGCGCGTGCAGCTTTTTCGCGACGGGATAGGCGATCGCACAGCCGACGCCGCCGCCGATGACGGCGACCTTTTTCAGCCCTTCGACGTGCGAGGGCTCGCCGAGGGGACCTACGAAGTCGCAGATGCTGTCCCCTTCCTGAAGGTGGTTGAGCCGCTCGGTCGTGCCGCCCACGATCTGGAAGATGATGGTCACGGTGCCCTTTTCGCGGTCAAAATCCGCGACGGTGAGCGGGATGCGCTCCCCCTCTTCGTCCACGCGCAGGATGATGAACTGCCCCGGCTCCGCCTTTTTGGCGATGAGCGGCGCATACACGTCCATCCGCGTGACGGTCGGGTTCAGCTCTTGTTTTTTTACGATCGTAAACATACCTTTCCTCTGTTTCCGGCTTCTTTTTCCGTTGATTGTTGCTGCGTTCGTTTTATTATAATAAACGGGGCGCATTTTATCAAGTATTTTTCGGGCATACGGCAAAAAAACCCGCCCTCTTTTATGAGGACGGGAACGCGGAACAGCCCGCTACTCGTTCAGAAGCTCCGCCGAAAGGCGCAGGATCTGCCCGGCGTACTTCTTTTTGCGCCGCCTGTATACGAGGCGGTACAGCGGCGCGGTGAGCACCGCCAGCGCAAACCCTACCGCCGCAGCGACGCCGCCCCACAGGTACAGCGCCCATTCCAACGCCATCGCAAGCCCCATTCCGAACAGGAGGGTGCCGCACACGGCAAGCACCACCGCCAGCCATACGGCGGGGCGCTTGACCCGCCTGTCCAGCGCTTTGAGCCGCTCGAACTTGCGCTGCCGCTCGTCGGCGGGCAGGTATTTGTTGCGGATGCCCTCGATCTCCCGCCGCTCCTCGGCGGTGGGCGCGGAATAACCGTATTCAAACGTCTGCTTTTCCATCCGTTCCCTCCTGTTCTTCCGCAGCGTTCTGCGCCGCCC
Source organism: uncultured Bacillota bacterium (assembly GCA_949282395.1). Taxonomy (GTDB): domain Bacteria; phylum Bacillota; class Clostridia; order Christensenellales; family Borkfalkiaceae; genus Borkfalkia. The sequence goes on from CASDPE010000202.1 coordinate 2,325, forward strand.
GCGTTTCCGCCGCCATACGTGCCTTTGCTGCGGCGGCGCGCGCGCCTTTCAGCCGCCGCTGCGCGCGGATCCATAGGACCGCTCCGATGGCGGCGATGAGCGTACACACCGCCGAGCCGAGCAGAATCTGCTGCAAACCGAGCGCCTTCCCGCCGCCGAAGGCGGCGAGCATCGCCGTTTCCAGCGAAAAGAGCGCCATGAGCGCGTCCGCCGCGCTCACCCCGCGCAGCGCCTGCACGGCGGGGTCATGATACCGCTTCGCCTTGACAAGGTTGACGATCGCCAGGATCAGCTTTGTAAACGTATAGACCGCCGAAACGATCACGGCGACCGTGCCCGAAGCGGCAATTTCCCTCTGCATGATCATCTGCGTCACCGCGCCGATGACGACCAGAACATCAAGGGCGACGAGCAGAATGCCGCACAGCCTGCACGCGGTCAGCTTGCGCACGTGCTTTGCCTCTTCCCCGCCCTGCCCGCGCCCGTACAACAGCACGGCAAGGCGCGCGCCGCCCAGCCCGATGTAATACAGGGCGAGCGTGCCGTGCAGTGCAGACCCGTACAGGCATGCCGAAACGATTTCATACACGGCGAACGCGGCGTTGAAGGCGAAGGCGCACGCCGCCACAAGCACGGTGCGCGCACCGTAATCGTGGATACGCCTGCGCAAAAACGGGGAGCGGTCTGCCAGCCGTAGGAGCGCGCGGCGGATGCGCGGCACCGCCTTCACCGCCAAATACACGGCATACGCAAAAAACACCGCCGCGCCCGCATAGACGACGTACACCCATACGCCCTTGTAC
>CASDPE010000203.1 GCA_949282395.1 uncultured Bacillota bacterium
TCCGCGCTCCGTTCGGGCGCGCGCGTCGTGCTGCGCACGGGCGAAACGCCGCCCGCCGCAGGCGTGCGCGCGCTGGGCGTGCCGTTTGAAACGCTGGACGCCGTGTATGCGTCCAGCCGCACCTTCGATACGCTCAATAAAAAACTCGCCGCCGCCGTGCTGCGCCTTGCCAAGGAGAGCGACGTGGTGTACTGTGTGGACGGCAGCGCCTGTGACGATCTCTCCGCGCGCATCGTTGCAAAACGGGCAAAGGCGCGGGTGATCGCGGGCTGCTCCAAGGCGGACGCCGCCTTTGCCGCGGCGGGGGTGTTTTCCCCCGACCGCTGCGTCCGTTCCGCCTATTCGGCGGGCGAAGAGCGCCCGTTTTTGCCCCTTGCCGTGTTCGACGTAGACTGCGCCCTTATCGCTTCGGACGTGAAGCTGCGGCTCGGCTCATTGTTCGGCGACGAGGCACCTGCGTACTTCGTGCAGGGCGGCAGGGCGAAAAAGATCCGCCTGTACGAGGCGGACAGGCAGCGTACATACGACGGCACCTGCGCGCTCGTTCTGCCTGCCGTTCCGTTTTTGCAGAAAAAGCGGTTCGGTTACGACGACCTCGTGCACCTGCTGCGCCTTCTGCGCGCGCCGGACGGCTGCCCGTGGGACAGGGTGCAGACGCACGAGAGCATCCGCTCCAACATGGTGGAGGAGGCGTACGAGCTGGTCGACGCCGTCGACAAAAAGGACGACGCCGCCATCTGTGAAGAGGCGGGCGACGTGCTCATGCAGGGCGCCTTCCATTCGGTTCTGGGCGAGGAGCGCGGCGCGTTCACGCCCGACGACGTGACCAGCGAAGTGTGTTCCAAACTCATTTTCCGCCATTCGCACATCTTCGGCAAGGACAGCGCGGAGAGCGAAGCGGGCGCGCTTTCGGTGTGGGAGCGCAACAAAAAGAAGGAAAAGGGGCAAAAGAGCGGGTACGACAGTATCGCCGCCGTGCCCTCCGCCTTCCCCGCCTGCCTGCGCGCGCAAAAGGTGGGCAAGCGCGCGGCTGCGGCGGGGTACGACTTCGCGGATATGGAAGAGGTCGCCGCAAGCGTGCGCGAAGAGCTTGCCGAGCTGCTGGATGCGGCTGCCGCGGGCGATAAGGCGCACATCGCCGAAGAGGCGGGCGATCTGCTGCTCGCCGCCGTCAGCGCGGGCAGGCTTGCGGGGGCGGACTGCGAAGAGGCGCTGCGCGCCAGCACGGAAAAATTCATTGCGCGGTTCCGCGTCACCGAACAGCTCATTCTTGCGGACGGCAAGCGGATGGAGCAGCTGCCCAAAGCCGAACTCTGGGCGTACTACGAGCGCGCCAAACAGCGGCTGCGCGCGGAAGAGGGGAAGGCACAATGTCCGTAAAAATGGATGACGTCTTCAAAAAAACGGACGGCACCGCGCAGAATTGCGCGGAGCCGTTCCCCCTTGCGCCGCTCTGCATAGGCGGGGTAAAGCTCCCCGCAAACGTGCTGTGCGCGCCGCTTGCGGGGTATACGGACTTTGCCTTCCGCAAGCTGTGCTACGGCTTCGGCGCGGCGCTGTGCTATACCGAGATGGTCAGCGCCAAGGGGCTTTTTTATAACGGGGAAGCCACGCGCGCGCTGCTGCGGCGGGGCGGGGGCGAGCCGCCGCAGACGGCGGTGCAGCTGTTCGGCGGCGACGCAGACATCCTGCGCGCCGCCTGCGAAAGCGAGGAACTTGCGCCCTTTCCGGTCATCGACCTGAACATGGGCTGCCCCGTGCCGAAGGTGTACAAAAACGGGGAGGGGAGCGCGCTGCTTGCCGATCTTCCCCGCGCCGAAAAGATCGTTTCCGCCTGCGCAAAGTGCGGCAAGCCCGTCACCGTCAAATTCCGCATCGGCATCGAGCGGGGCAAGTACGTGGCGGCGGAGTTTGCAAAACTGTGCGAAGGCGCGGGCGCGGCGGCGATCGCCGTGCACGGCAGGGTGCGCGAGGCGTACTACGCGGGCGAACCGAGCTATGCGCAGATCGCGGCGGCAAAGAACGCCGTGCGCATCCCCGTCATCGGAAACGGCGACGTCGACTCTCCCGCCGCCGCCGCGAAGATGCTCGAGACGACCGGCTGCGACGCCGTCATGGTCGGCCGCGCCGCCCTCGGGAACCCGTGGATCTTCCGGCAGATCAACGCCTGTCTCATTGACCAGACGCAGATCATCCCGCCGCCCGGCCTTTTTGAGCGCCTGACCGTGATGGCGAAGCACATCGAAGCCATGTGCGAATGCAAAGGCGAGGCGCGTGCCATGAACGAGGCCAGAAAGCACGTCGGCTGGTATATGAAGGGCGTGCGCGGCGCGGCCGAATTCCGCCGCCGCGCCGGGGAACTCTCCTCGCGGGAGGATTTGTTCCTCCTCATCCGCGACGTGATCGAGGCGCAGCAGGCCCAGCCGTAATGACAGCGCCCGGCGGGCGCTTTTTTGCGGTGAGCCTTGACAAGAGGATGTATGACAAGTATAATACTTGTATGAGTTGCTTCGGAAAGGACGGCTGAAAGCTATGAAAAGCGAATCCATCATCAACGGGCTGCAGAACGCGCCGCACCGCGCGCTGTTCAACGCCCTCGGGTTTACCAGAGAAGAAATGAAGCGCCCCCTCATCGGTATTGTCAGCTCGCAGAACGAGATCGTGCCGGGCCACATGAACATTGACAAGATTGTCGAGGCGGTCAAGCTCGGCGTCGCGATGGCGGGCGGCACCCCGGCGGTGTTTCCGGCGATCGCGGTCTGCGACGGCATCGCCATGGGCCACGCGGGCATGAAGTATTCCCTCGTCACGCGCGACCTCATTGCCGATTCGACGGAGTGCATGGCGATGGCGCATGGCTTCGACGGCCTCGTCATGGTGCCGAACTGCGACAAGAACGTCCCCGGCCTGCTGATGGCGGCGGCGCGTCTGAACCTGCCGACGATCTTCGTCAGCGGCGGCCCGATGCTGGCGGGCACCGTCAAGGGCTGCAAGGTCAGCTTCTCCGCGGCCAGCGAGGCTGTGGGCGCTTACGCGGCGGGCAGGATCGACGACGACGAGCTGCTCGAGTACGAGGAGAAGACCTGCCCGACGTGCGGATCCTGCTCCGGCATGTACACGGCCAA
>CASDPE010000204.1 GCA_949282395.1 uncultured Bacillota bacterium
GCACGTTCTGCTTGTATTCGATGAGCGAATATCGTTTATGATAGCTTTCGGCGACGCGTTCGATGAGGTTGAGCCAGACGGCGGTGCCGTCGTCCTGCGCTTCGCCGCGCAGCGCGGCGAACCAGCTTGCGCCCTCGCCCGTCATCGTCTGCGCCGCGCCCTCGCCCTGCGCGCGGCTGTCGCCCGCGTATTCGAAGGTGTAGGCGTCCGTCACGATCTCGCGCCCGTCGGCGCTGCGCACGATGTCCGGCGGGACGCACCCGCCCTCCACAAGGCGGCAGATGCTGCCGAAGGCGTCTTTGTATTCCCTTCCGATGATGATCTTAGCCATACTCCCTTACCTTGCCGCTTCCATATCGTTTTCGAGGATCTCTTTGATATCCCGCACTTTTGCCGCCTCTTCGCGCAGGTTCCTGCAAAAGCCCGCGCCGCCGTCGTGGCGGAAGTCCCACGCGGAGCGGATGTACGTGGCAAAGGTGCGCGCCAGCACGGGGCGGATCCTGCCGCTGCGGTGCGCCCCGCCGCAGACGGGGCAGTCTGCCTCCCACTTTTCGTCAAAGCGGATGACGTGCGGGCGGGGATAGCAGGTCGCGTATTCGCACACCGAACAGCCCGCGATCGCCTCCGCGCCGATGCCCGCGCGGCACTTGGGCAGGCAGTCACGCTCGCCGCAGGTTTCGCACAGCTGCATGAGGTCGCTGTCGCTCGTATTCTTGTCTTCCCTGTATTTTTGCAGCGCTTTGCAGCGTTCGGCAAGCCCCGTCCGCTTGAAATAGGAGCAGTGCGAGATCGCACAGATCTTGCGGCAGTACACCTCTCTGTCGCCGAACTCGCCGCTGTTGCACAAAATGCCCTTGCCGCCCTCGTTGACGGACATGCAGAGGTACCCCTCCTCGGTGACCGAGCGGGCAAACACGGAATCGCAGGTGTCGCAGCGGAAATCGTAGACGCTGATCTCCTCCATGCGCGTGCCGTTCGGATCCGCCTCGCGGCAGCGGGGCGTCTCTACACAGTACAGGTCGTTGCGCTTTTTGCGCTGTTCGTACTCTTCAAGCGAATACAGCCTGACGTTGCCGCAGACGGGGCAGCGCACGGTGACCATGCGCTCGTTGTTGCTGCCCGCGATGATGGTCGCGTCTCCGCTGCTGCTGGACATCAGCCCGATGCGCAGGAAATACATCAGCACGTACCCTTCCAGCCGCTGCATATCCGCCAGCGAATAGACGCGCACGTTGTTCGTCTGCCCGAGGCGGAAGATGCGCCCGATGCGCTGATCCATCGCAAGCGGGTCGGGCGTGACCTGGAAGTTGACGATGACGCTCGAATCCTGCAAGTTCACGCCCTCGGTGAAGGACGGGTCTTTGACGACGAGCACGGCGTCCTCTTTCGCCCTGAACGCCTCTACGGTGCCCGCCTTGTCTGCCGCGGTGCCGCACAGCACGCGCGCGGAAAATTCGGGATCGGCGCGCAGCGCCTGTTCAAAGCGGTCGGCGAGCAGTTCCTCCTTTTTCAGCTCGTAGTCAAAGAACACGAGCACGCGCTCGCCCTTGTGGCGGCGCAGGATCTGCTTTGCAACTTCGTATTTGTGCGTGAAGAGGTCGCCGTCGTATTTGTACGGCACCAGCCTGTACGCCGCGTCGGGCGGAAGGTCGCGCATCTGTTCCCAATAATACGCGCCCGATCCGACCTTCGTGAACAGCGGCGCCTTCGCCCCGACCGTATTGACGATGCGGCTGCCGATCATTTCGGCATACGCCTGCCGCAGCGGGCGGTTGCCGCGCACCTCGTTTATGTACTCCGTCAGCCCCATCGTTTTGCCGTTCACGGTCACGGCGCGCGCGCCGTACAGGTCGGCAAGGTCAATGGTCAGCGGCTCGCCGTTCAGCCCCTGCGTCTGCAACGCGGCGGGAGCGGCCTGCATGGGGAAAAAGAAGTAGCTGCGCAGCTCCTTCTTTTTGGTGAGCGGGTTGCGCGGCTGGCGGATCATGATGGAGCGCAGAACGCCGTTGTGGTAGGCGCCCGCCACGCGTTTGAGCACCTCTTTTTTGATCTTGGGGTCGCCGTCCAGAAATTCCTGCACGATGCGCGTGCGCTCGCTTTCGGGGCGGGAAGCGAAGCCCGTTTCCCGCGATCTTTGCAGGAACGCGTCAAATTCCGCGCCGTAATTTTGCGTGACTTCGGCAAGTTTCACCTTTTTGATGAACTCCATGACCGTCGCCGCACCGCGGCACACGTGCTGCTTGTAATACGCCTTTTCCTTGTTGTACTCTTCGCTGCGGTCTTTGTCGTCCTTCTCGTCAAAGTCCGAAGGGTTTCCGCCCTTGCAGCGGATAAAATACCAGAGGCGGAACATGTGTTCGAGGTTGCCCGAATGCGGCGTCGCCGAAAGCAGCAGGCAGTAGGTCATGTTCGCCTTCTTTTTGGTCTCCATGAACAGAGAGAGCAGCTTCATCGCCTTGGCGTACTTGCCCTCTTCCGCGCAGAGCAGCGACAGCGCCAGGCGCGTCGTCTCTTCGGGCCACTCCACGAAGTCCTCGGCGCGCACGATGATCGGGCGCACGGGGCGCAGGAAGCCGCCGTCGCGCTCGCATTCGAGTTTGGAAAGGTCGATGTCCGCCCCCGCCGCCTGCAAAACGCCCCTGCCAAGCCCGAACTGCGTTTCAAGCACGTCCGTCCATGCGGCGTACACCTGCTCGGGCACGACCAGCAGCAGCGAGCGCACCTTATTGCGCACGGCAAGCTCGCTGAGCACGAGGCACGCCTCATACGTCTTGCCGCTGCCCACCACGTCCGCCAGCAGCCCGAACCCGCGCAGTTCGCGCAAAAAGCGCTCGGCGGCGCGCTTCTGGTGTTCCAGCAGAACGCCGTCGTTGAAGCCCTGTTTTTCTTCGATGCCGTAGGGGCAGCCCGCACGCTTTTTGAGCGCGTACGGGTCGATCTTGCGCACCGAAAAATCGTCGTAGCGGTCAAGCGCTTCGACCGCCCTGTTCATCTCCGCGATCTTCGCGTTGTACGCCTCTTTGACGGAGGAGAGCTGCGAACGCTGCTGCTCCTTGTCAAAGGCGTTTTCCAAAACTTCAATGCGGTAATTTTTTTCGCTCATATCTCTCCTGCCCCTTTAATCGTCCGCCTGCACGAAGAATTCGCCCATGCCTTCGAACCGTATTTCGATCTGCGAGGCGGGCACGACGTAGCGCATCCCCTCCCAGCCGCCGTACGGGCGGGCGTATTCGATGACCGCCTGCCCCTTGTTTTCGCGCAGGTCGTTGATGATGTACGGGTACGCCCTGCCTTCGCCGTCCACGCGCACCCCCTCGCGGAAGTACAGCCGCGTGTTGTGCAGGCGCACCCTTCTGCCGTTGTGGTAGAAGTAAATGGTCGCCCCGCCCTGCCCCGAAACGACTTTCAGCCCGATGACCTGTTCTGCGTTGCGCCGCCACGGGTGCGCGTCGGTATTGCCGATGAGCAGGTATGTTTTGCCGTCCATCATGTAGTACTGCCTGCCCAGCCGCTGCGCGTACTTGTGCATCCGTATGTCCTCTTCGGTGACGGCGGCGGCGTAGATCTGGTCGTTTTTCACGTCTTCGAGCACGCTCACCTGCCCGAAGTTGGAGGGGGTGACGAACACGTTCCCGTCCTTTTTGAGCGGGGTGCCGCGGTTGACGAAGATGGACAAAAACTTTTCGCGCGTGGCGTTGATGATGAACCACGTCGCATACGAAAGGGCGATGACCGTCTGCATGTCGTAATTCATCAAAGAGACGATCGCCCCGCCCACCGCGGGCGCGTAGGTGGAATCTTCAAACGAGCGGATGGTGAACCCGTCTTCGTCGTCGCGGAAGTCGTCAAAGGTGTAAAAGGAGAGGTGCGGCGCCGCTTTTTTCACTTCGCGCTCGATGTATTCCTGCAAGGCAAACGTTTCGACCAACCCGCCTGAAAGGAACACCTTTTTTACGCCGTCGTTGACGGGGCGGGTCACCTCTTCGATGATATAGTCGGCGATCCTGCGCGCCACGCCGTTGTTCCCCGCAATGCCGACGCAGCTGCGGAACTCTTCGTGCGTGAGCCTGCGCTGGATATACAGGTCGCGGCTGACGGCGACGGGCACCCCGCCCGCAAAGGCGCTGCCCTCCCGCAGCGGGACGCTCAAAAGCATCTTCGCCTTTTTGATGTCCTTCAAAAACAGGTACTGCTTGGAATGCAACCCGCGCTCACAGATGTGCCCGTCGCTGCCGTAGGAGGGGGTGCCCACCGTTTCGCGGCGGCGGATGCAGCCCTCTATGTACGCCGCGACGGCGTCGTCTATGTCGTTCCCGCCGATGTCGCAGGGGGCGTTGTGCCCGTCGGCGCCGTCCACCGCCAGCTGCCCGCTCTTCAACAGCCCCGCCTTCATGACGGAGATGTCCTCTTCGCCCATGTCGAACACGAGCAGGCTCTCCCCTTCCGTGAGCATGCCGCGGCGGTAGGCGTACATGCTCAGCGCTTTTGTGGAGCTGAGCACCTTGCTCGGCGCCGTGCCGAACGCCTGCGTCACCAGCCGCACCATCTCGTCCACGTACACCTTGCCCGAGCGCGACGGGTGCACCAGCGCAACGCGCACGTTCTTGTCAAAAACGACGCCCGTCCGCGCCGCCAGCCGCTGCGTGCGCGCGCGCACCATGCCCGCCGCATACGCGAAAAAGCGTTTTGCGGCGCACGGGGAAATAAAATTTGGGGAAGCGGTTGCCCTTGTAATAGTAGGCGCGGTTGCCGTCGCGCATGCGCGTATCGGACGCGGGCAAAAGCAGCGAAAGCAGCGCCTTGATCTTGACCACGTTCACAAAGGAATCGCCCTTCGCGCGGTCGACTTCGTCGCCGAACGACCACTCCCGTTTGGCTTCGTCGTAATAGGCGATGGCGGGGAGCGCGACTTCGGTCATCATCCCCTCTTTCATCAGTTTTCCGTACGAGATCCTGCCATCGGCTTCGTACGCATACGCCACTTTGAGCGTATCGCTGCCGAGGTCAAGCCCGATATTCAGAACGGTCTGCATCGCCCCGCCTTCTCCGTATACATATTCAAGATAGATTATACCATAACCGCGAAAAAAACGCAATGATTCCTTACAAAAAGCGACGAAATTCCGCATTCCTGTTTTTGCCGCAAATTCCTGCGCGAAAAATTCCGAAAACGCGCATTTTTTATTGACAAACTCGTCTGAAAATGGTATAGTAATCAGGCTTGCGGGGGCGTAGCTCAGTTGGTTAGAGCGCATGCTTGACATGCATGAGGTCATAAGTTCGAGTCTTACCGTCCCCACCATAGCAAAAGGCACCCGACAGGGTGCCTTTTGCTATGGTGGGGAATACAAGACCCGAGCAGGTGCGGCATAAGCCGCAGCTGTTCGTATTCGAGCGAAGCGAAGAATTTTGCGGCGACAGCCGCAAGCCCTTACCGTCCCCACACTTTTATCCGAAATTCACCAAACCGACAAAGGAGCGGGCGCTCAAATGAGCGCCCGCTCCCCTTTTTATCGTTTTTCCCTTCCGCTCAGTGAATGGGTGCACCGATCTCGGCTTCGTCGGCGAACAGCACGCGGCAGGTGCCGTCTGACGCGCTTGCGGCAAGCAGCATGCCGTTGCTGTATTCGTTGCCGAACTTGTGCGGCTTCAAATTCACGAGCACGACGATCTTCCTGCCGACGAGCTGCTCGGGTTCGTATTGGTCGGCGATGGACGATACGATGACGCGCTCGCCCGTGCCGTCATGCAGGGTCAGCTTCATCAGCTTGTTCGTTTTGCGCATGGGCTTTGCCGCAAGCACCTTGCACACGCGCAGATCGAGCTGCGCAAAAGCGGGCAGCTCCACTTCCGCACCGAAGGGTGCAGGCTCTTTGAAGTACGCGTCCTCTGCGGGAAGGGCGGGCTTCGCCTCTTCGGCGGCGCGCGCTTCCTCGGCGGGCTCGTCCTCTTCCTTCCCCGAAAAATCGAGCAGGAACAGGTAGCGGGCGGGGTCGACGGCGAACAGGTACAGGTACAGCCGCGGGCCGCGGTCGCGCCCTAAGATGAGGTTGTACACGTCCTTGAAGAACTTGCCCTGCACCTCTTTGAGGGCGTTTTTATCCTCCGCCTTATCGGGGTACACCGCCTTGGGGATGGCGTACAGTTCGGTTTGCAGCGAATCCAGCGTGTACCCGCCCGCGCGCACAAAGGCTTCGAGCGCGCGCACGCACGCCTGCTCCTGCGCGTTCATCGTCTTCCAATACGCCCAATTGCGGCGTTTCAAAATGACGTACTCGCTTTCGGGCGAGCAGGTGCGCAGCCAGAATTTCGCCTTTTCAAACAGCTCTGCAAACTCCTCCTTTTTAAAGGGGGTGCCGATCTTTTCAAACAGTTTTTCCATGAGGTCGGGGTTGAAGTCGACCACGCTGCCCAGCTCCACGAGCTGGCTCATCGGCACGGTGACGAGCTTGTGCCCCGCGATGAGGCAGTTTTCCATGACGCGCTTGGTGTTCTCGTCTGCGGTGCCTTCAAAATACGCTTTGAGCTGCTTGCCGAATTCAAAATACTGCCGCAAAATTTCGTCGGAGAGGCAGAAGTCGAAGGCTTTGAGCGGCTCGTTTTTCGCGTACAGCCACAAAATCATTTCGGGCAGGTACAGCCGCAGCAGAAATTCGGGGGTCATGTTCAGCCCAGACGAGCTGCTCATCTTGCCCACGCCGCCCTTGATGCCGATGAATTCGTAGCCCTGGAACAGCGGCGCTTCGTACCCGAACACCTCGCGCGAGATGTCCTTCGCGGTATCGTAACTGCCGTTGCGGGAGGCATGGTCTTTGCCGCCCGGCTCGAAGTCGACGCCCTCCGCCTTCCAGCGCATGGGCCAGTCTACCTTCCATTGCAGTTTGCAGTTGAAGTCTTTGGTGAAGTCAAAATCCGCCTCGTGCCCGCATTCGCACACGTAGTGCGCTTTGGTGCAGTCTTCGGAGAGGGAGGTGATGGTCGTGGAATCCTTGCCGCAGTGCGGGCAGAAGATGGAGACGGGGTAGTAGCGCTCGCGCTCCCCTTCCTGCGCGTCCTGCGTGCGGTGCCTGTCAAGGATGTCGAAGATCTTTCCGCGCTCCTTCAACGCATGCAGGATATACGGAACATACCTGCCCGAGCGGTACTCCTTCGCCTGATAGTGGTATTCCATCTGAATACCGAACTTTTCGACGGACGCCATGAACTCCTTTTCAAAGTGCGCCGCGTAACTTTCGTCCTTGCCGAAGGGGTCGGGGATGTCGGCATACGGGCAGCCGATGTACTTTTCAAAAGAGTCGTCGCCCAGATGGTCGCGCACATTCTTCGGGACCTTGCGAAGGCGGTCGTACTCATCCCACGAAAAGAGCAGCTTCGCCTTTTTGCCCGCGCGCTGCAACGCTTTGACCACGAAATAGCTGGTCGCTATATCGCGGAAGTTGCCGATGTGCACCGAGCCCGACGGCGAAATGCCCGCCGCGCAGACGTATTCCTCCTTGTCCGGCTTTCTGCGGATGATCTCTTCCGCCAGCTTATCTGCCCAATACATAGTGTGTTGCCTCGCAAACGTTTGGTTTTCGCCCTATTATAGCACATTCTCCGCGCTTATGCAAACGGAAATGCGGCGCTCTGCCCCCGCCGCCCCTTATTTTGCGCGGAAACGCCCCCGCCCGCCCCCGCTCTTGCGCGGGCGCGCCTTCGCGCGCCCCGCGGTGAG
>CASDPE010000205.1 GCA_949282395.1 uncultured Bacillota bacterium
CGAACGACTTCAAGATCATGCGCAAAAAACTCGCGGCGCGGCTCAGCGCGGGCGAGCTGAAACTGCTCGACGCGGACGACGCGGCGGGCACCGCCGAAGAAGCCGACCGCGCGCTGACCGAAAAGCTCACCGCGCTGTTTGCGGCGGCGCTCGGGAAGAGCGCGGAAGTGATCGGCGAGGACGCGCACTTCTTTTTCGACCTCGGCGGCAGCAGCCTCGACTATTTTACGATGATCGCCTCCGTGCAGGAGGAGTTCGGCATCGCCTTCCCCGCGACGGACACGGCGGGCGTTTCCACCGTGCGGCAGATGAAGGACTATATCCGGAAACTTTTATAACGAACGGCTAATAAACAGCGGTAGCAACACATATCTTACGGGAGGAAACTTATGCTGAAAGCTGTGCAGTCTTTGGACAAAAAATGGAAAGAACTCGTCTATGCGGCGTCGGGGTTCGGGCCGAACTTCCTGATGGTGCTGATGGGCGCGTACTTTTCAGACGCGGTCAACCCCGCGGGGCTGAGCGGGAACGTGGCGAGCGGGCAGACGATCGTGGGCACGATCTGTTTGGTCATCCCCGCGCTCTTCTCCATCCTGATGATCGTGGCGAAGGTGTTCGACGGGCTGATCGACATCCCCTTTGCCTCCATCACGGATAACCTTTCTACGAAATGGGGGCGCAGGCGCCCGCCCATTGCGATCTGCTTCCTGCCGATGGTGATCTCCTTCGCCTTCCTGTGGTGGCCCGTGTTCGGCACCGCGGAATCGGCGCAGATCGGCAACACCATCTGGTTCATCTTCTGGGCGCTGGTGTTCTTTTCCACCTACACGATGTGCCTGATCGCCTTCTACGGCAGCCTGAGCAACGTGTGCACGAGCGCCTCGCAGCGGCTGCGCGTTTCGGCGTTCAAATCCTTCTTCGATACCATCTCTTACTGCGTGGTGTACGCGCTGGTGCCCGTCATTTTGCAGGGGCTGTACAGCGCCACGGGCTGGGGCATCGACAAATTCGTGTTCATGTGCCTGCCGCTGATGCTGACCATGCTCATTCCCCTTTTCATGATCAAAGAGGGCAAAAAGTACGGCTACCCCGAAAACGAGGGCTTTGAAAAACAGCCCAAGATCAAGCTCGGGCAGTCCTTCAAGATCACCTTTAAAAACAAGATCTTCGGCAACTGGCTGGTGGTGAACTGCTGCTCCTTCTTCGGGTTGCAGATGTTCCTCGTCGCCATGAACGCGCTGATCATCGGCGGCATGGGCATGAACGGGGTCGGCATGACCATCCTGAACACCTGTGCCTTCGCGCCCGTGCCGATCATGCTGTACCTGTTCCGCAAACTCGCGGCGAAGAAGGGGCTGCGCTTCACCTACCAGACCTGCCTCGTCTCCTTCGCGATCGCCATCCTGAGCTTCTTTTTCGGGTCGACCTTCATCTGCGGCGGCAACAAGCTGGCGCAGTACCTGATCGGCTGCATCGGCGGGGTGATCGGCAGCTGGGCGATCGGCGCCTTCTTCATGATGCCGTACATGATCCCCGCGCAGATCTCGTCCGTCGAAGAAAAACTGCTGAAAAAGAACCACAGCGCCATGTACTTTGCGGCGCAGGCGTTCGCCACGAGCGTCGTCGGCGCGATCGCCTCTTACGGCGTGTACGATATTTTGAAAAACATCTTCGTGACGAGCGACTTCCGCTTCACCTGGGCGGAGGCGACGGATACGCTCAGCGCGATCGAATCCGCCGCGCAGCACTTCGGCACGGATGTTGCAAACGTATTCAACTTCGGCGTCATGATCGTGCCCTTCATCGTCGCGGTGCTGTGCATCGTCGGGTTCCTGTTCGCCTTCCGCATGCCGCGCGACTACTCCCCCGCCGAAGTTGCCAAGACCTTTAAAAAGATGTACCCCGACCTTGACATCTCCGAATACGAGAACGTGACGAAGGAAAAGGAAGAAAAGGGCGAGATCCTATTCGTGCAGATCGCACTCTCCATCCTTTCGGGCTTTGTGTTCGGCTTCATCTGGTTCGGGCTGCTGCTTGCCTCCCTCAAAAAGCTGACGGGGCAGACCAAGTGCGCTCTCCTATGGGCGCTCGGGTGCTTTGTCCCCTTCTTCGGGATCTTTGCGATGCTCCGCCTGAACAAGGCGCTCGCGGCAAAGGCTGCGGAAAAGGGCGTGCCCGTAAAAGACCGCAAGCTCGTTTCCGTGCTCTTCGGCATCCTGCTCCCGCTCTCGTTCCTGAACATCGTATCTCTTTCGCTGCTGCAAAAGGACGTGAACAGGCTCTACGCGGCGGAAGAGGCAGCCGCGGAAAGCGCCCCCGCCGAGGAGCTCCCCGCAAGCGACAATGAAGCGGCTGTTTAACGGCTTTGTAAAGGTGACGGGGTGGCCCGTTCAGAAACTTCTGTTCCGCACAAAGATCTACTACGAAGACAAGTCGGTGCAGAAGCGGCGCATCAAAGGCCCCGCCATCGTCATCTGCAACCACACCTCCGTCTACGACTACGCCGTTCTTTTGTTCGTGTTCTGGCAGCGCACCCTGCGCTGCCAGATGGCGGAGTGCCTGTTCAAGCGCAGGTTCTTAAAGTATTTTCTGAAAGCGCTGGGCGGCATTTTCGTGGACAGGGACGCCTACGACTTCGCCTTTGTGCGCCGCTCGCTCGACATCCTGCTGCACAAAGGCGTTGTGGGCATCTTCCCCGAAGCGCGGCTGCCCCTCGCGGGCGAAGAGCGGCCGCTTCCGTTCAAGACGAGCGCCGCCTACATCGCGTTGGAGAGCGGCGCGCCCGTCATCCCCGTATACACGAACGGAAAATACTTCTGCAAAGCGCGGGCGGAAGTGATCATCGGCAAGCCGATCGACGCGCGCGCGCTTTGGCAGGACGGCGCGGACGAACGCACCAACATCGAAACCATCACCAAGACCCTGCGGGAAAGGGTCATTCAGCTCGGCAATGAACTCGGAAAACAGAGCGCAGCCCGCCGCAAAAGAGGCGGACGCACCCAAAAAAAGAAGGAGAGCTAAACTCTTTTCCTTCAAAT
>CASDPE010000206.1 GCA_949282395.1 uncultured Bacillota bacterium
GCGGCGCAGGCACGGGCAAGGCTTCGGGCGGCACGGACGACATCAGCGATATCCTGTAAAAGGACGGGGGAACGGGCATGGCAGGGATCGGCAGGGCGCCGAAGGGCGACAAGACGGATACCGTCGAAAAACTGGAACAGGAATATGCCGCGAGCGTAGCGGAGATCCGTCGCATCCTCGGCGGCAGAAAGGACAGGAACGAGCTGCGCGACGAGGAGAAGAGCAAGCTGCGCAGCGAGTATTCGCACGCGGCGCAGATCGCGCGCACCCTTTCGCAGCGGGTGACGGGGGAGAGCGACCGCAAAAAATACGAAGAGCAGTATAAGCAGCTCAGCGACGTTGCCGCGAGCTACGGCTCGGTCATCAAAAGCAAGGTGCCCGAAACCACCTTCGACGACGTAAAAGGGTTGGAAAACGTGAAAAAGCTGGTCATGAGCTTCCTGTTCATGGCGCAGAATCCGGATGTTTTGAAATATTACAAGCTCGAAGGCGGCTTGGGCATGCTCATGTACGGCGCGCCCGGTACGGGCAAAACGATGTTCGCCGAAGCGATCGCCAACGCCATGAACCTGCCGCTGTTCATCGTCACCCCGGCGGACATCTTCAAGTCATACGTGGGCGAATCCGAACAGGCGGTCAAGCAGATCTTTCAGGAGCTCGACGCCTGCCCCGACGGCGCGATCCTGTTCGTGGACGAGTGCGAATCCATTTTCAGCCGCCGCACGCAGGATACGAAGGATTACAAATCCGCCGTCACCACCGAGCTTTTGCAGCGCATCAACGGGTTCGGGGTGGACGGCTCCAAACGCATCATGATCGCGGCGACCAACCGCCCGGACGTCATCGACCCCGCTTACCTGCGCTACAAGCGGTTTTCGCACCTCATCCACGTCACCCCGCCCGACCTCGAAGCGAAGCGCGCCATCATCGTAAGCAAGCTCGAAGGCATCGCGCTGGACGGCGTGACGGCGGAGGACGTGCTGGACATGACCGAGCGCCTGACCGTGAAGGAGACGCCGCTCGGGCGCGTCTCCGTGCGCGAAGCGTACTATTCCGCCGCCGATATCTGCGGCATCGTGGAGGAGGCGTGCCGCCTCGCCCTCGAACAGTTGCAGGCGGCAAAGTCAAAAACGCCCATCCCGCTCACCCGCGCGATGTTTGAAAAGGCGTTTGAAAAGATCCCGCCGAGCATCTCTGCCAAGGTGCTCAAAGAATACGAAGATTTCCGCTGAGCGCGGCTGCCCGCTCCCGCCCGCATAAAAGGGGCGTTTTGCGCGGGAGCGCCGCCAAGCGAGAAAAAGCGGGGCGGAAGAGGGCTTTTGCTTGACTTGCACCGCCCTTTCGGGGTATAATCAACAAGGTGCGGCAGGCGCGCGTTCCGCGCGCGGCTTTGCAGGCGCCGCACGGCGCGGGGGCGTATGCCCGCGCGGGCTACATCATCTGTGTGAGGGAGTTCTATGTTAACATCGATCGTCGGCATCAACTGGGGCGACGAAGGCAAGGGGCGCATGGTCGACCTGCTTTCCAAGGACTACGATATCGTCTGCCGCTATCAGGGCGGCAACAACGCGGGGCACACCGTCATCAACGAGCGGGGCAGGTTTATCCTGAACCTGCTGCCTTCGGGCATTCTGCGCGAGGGCGTCGTCTGCGTCATGGGCCCGGGCATGGTCATCGATATCAGGCACCTTGCGGGGGAGATGGCGCGTTTGCGCGAAGCGGGCATCACCATCACGCCCGAAAACCTGAAAATTTCCGACCGCGCCGTCATCACCATGCCTTACCACGTGCAGCAGGACTGCCTGGAAGAGGCGCGCCTCGCCGACAAAAAATTCGGCTCCACCCGCCGCGGCATCGCCTTTGTGTACGCGGATAAGTACATGAAAAAGGCGTTCCGCATGGGCGAACTTCTGAACCTTGACCGCCTTGCAAAGCGCGTGCCGGACATCGTGGAGTGGAAAAATCTGACCATCTGCAACGCCTACGGCGCAGAGCCTGTTAAGGCGGAGGATATGCTCGCCTACTTCAAAGAGTACGGTAAGCCGCTGCAAAGCTACATCTGCGATACGGGGCTGTACCTCAACGAGGCGCAGAAGGCGGGCAAAAAGATCATGCTCGAAGCGCAGCTCGGCGCGCTGCGCGACTTGGATTACGGCATCTACCCGTATACCTCTTCCTCCAACAACATCGCCGCCTACGGCCCCATCGGCGCGGGCGTGCCCAACTTGAAGCTGGATAAGACCATCGGCATCATGAAGGCGTACTCCACCTGCGTCGGCGAAGGCCCGTTCACTGCCGAATACTTCGGCGAAAAGGCGGAAAAGCTGCGCAAAGCGGGCGGCGAATACGGCGCCGCCACGGGCAGGCCGAGGCGGGTCGGGCCCTTTGACGCCGTTGCCTCGCGCTACGGCATCCGCGTGCAGGGCGCAGACGAGATCGCGCTCACCAAGCTGGACATCCTTTCGGGGCACGAAGAGCTGGAGATCTGCACCGCCTACGAGCTGGGCGGCAAAAAGCTGACCGAATTCCCGTTTACGGACGTTCTGGACGACTGCAAGCCCGTGTTTGAAAAGGTGAAGGGGTGGAACTGCGATATTTCCGCCTGCCGCAAAAAGGAGGATCTGCCCGAAGCGGCGCTCGCGTACATCCGCCTGTTGGAGGAGCTGTGCGCCTGCAAGATCCGCTATGTGTCCGTCGGCGCCGAGCGGGACGCGTACATCGAACTGTAACGGCGCCGCGCGGCGGGCATCCCGCACGCCGCGCGGCGTGAGCAAGGCGGAACGGGCATGCCGCAGGGCGGCCTGTTCCGCATTCTGCTATTTGCGGAGGTGAGCCGCATGAATAGGATCCTCGCCTGCTGGGCGCCTGCGGCGCTGCCGAAACTCGCCGCGGCGGCGGGAGAAGGGTACGAATTCGTGCTTGCGGAGGGCGAGCTGACCCCTTCGGGCTGTGAGCGGTACGACGCCGTTCTGCTCGTGCTGCCCGCGTTTTCGCCTGCGGCGGCGGAAAA
>CASDPE010000207.1 GCA_949282395.1 uncultured Bacillota bacterium
GCCCGTTTCGGGCAGCGAGGCGTGCGCGGCTTTCCCGAAGGCGCGCAGGGTATCCCCCTCCGCCTGCAAGCCGTATTTTTGCGCGCGGGCGGCGTCGGCCGTCTTCACGCATGCCGCCGCCTCTTCGCAGACCTTGTTTGCCGCGTCGCCGCCGTAAAACGCCGTGAAGGGCGCGTGCGGCAGGGGAAAGGCGAAGCGCACGTGCAGGATGCCCTTTTCGGCATAGATGACGGGGAAGTCCGCGTCGGGCGTAAAGCCCTC
This sequence comes from uncultured Bacillota bacterium, assembly GCA_949282395.1. Taxonomy (GTDB): domain Bacteria; phylum Bacillota; class Clostridia; order Christensenellales; family Borkfalkiaceae; genus Borkfalkia. The sequence continues at coordinate 262 of CASDPE010000207.1, forward strand.
TTCGGGCATCTGCGCGGCTTTGTTGTAGTGATCGATGCACGCCCAGCCGCTCTCTTCGTTGCAGCCCGCAATGAGCTTGACCGTGCGGCGCGGGGCAAGCCCCTCGTCCAAGAGCGCTTTCAGGGCGTACAGGCAGATGACGGCGGGGCCCTTGTCGTCCACCGTGCCGCGCCCGTACAGCCTGCCGTTTTCGCATTCGCCGCCGAAGGGCGGGTGCGTCCAGCCTTCGCCCGCGGGCACTACGTCAAGGTGGCACAAAACGGCGAAGGGGGTGCCTTCGCCGCAGATCGCCTCGCCGATGTAATTGTCGTAATTGCGCGTCGCAAAGCCCAGCCGCTTAGCAAGGGACAGGAAGGCGCCGAGCGCCTTTGCCGCCCCTTCGCCGAAGGGCATGCCCGCCTTTGCGGGCTGCTGCGAACTGTCGATCTTTACAAGATCGATGATGGAGTGTATGATCTCGTTTTGGTAGTTCATGGTCATGGATCTTTTAAGGCGTCGGCGCGTTCCGCGCGTGTTCTTTCGGGCAGCACTGCCGTTTCCCTTGCGGGGGGCAACCCCACCGTCATCCCGAGCCTGTCGAGGGATCTCTATGGAAATGTTGTCCTTATTATCATTAGAGATCCTTCGAAGGCGCGTGAAATTTTACCTTGCTTGCGAGGGGTAAAATGAGCGCGCCGCAATCGACGGCGCATGGGCGCAAGCCCATGGCAACTTGTTGCCGAAAGCGTCCGCTTTTCAGCCGTCGATTATTGCGCGATGACACAGAGCGCGCTCTTCGGCTCCGCTCAGGATGACAAGGGCGCTTCCTTTCCAATAATCAAATTGCGCGTCCGAAAACCACGCTTTTTCGTCGGAGCAGTCGGCTGCGCTCTCGCATCGCCCCAAAGGGGCAATGCTCGCATGCGCACTCCGCTCCTCCTCTTCCCAAAAATCTCGCAGTGCTTCCGCACGCTGCGATTTTCGGGAGCCCTTTTAGCGCCCCCAATTTGCCGCATACTTGCGGCTCTTACAGGAAAGGTGAAGTTGCGGCGCGCTTTTTAATAAATGCATGCAAAAGCAAAAATCACACTTTTTGCGTTTGCACTTTGCGCTTTGTGGAAAGCGTTACGGAAAAGGGTGAAGCGGCGGCATTTCTATAATGGTGTGCCCCAAAAGATGCCGCCGCGAGGGAGAAACCGCTGCCGAGCGGCTTTCGCCGCGAACAGCGGTGTCGCCCTTAAATCACGGAAAAAAGTTTTGTCAGCTCAAAACTTTTTTCGTGAACCAAGGCTTTACCCTATTCTCACCCTCTCCAGCGGCAGTTCCGCTGTGGGGGCGGAGGGTGCGTGCCAGCTCAAAAGCACGGTCATGCAGCCCGCTCTGCCCAAAAACATCAGCACGCACAGCACGATCTGCGAGCCTACGGTCAGGCCGGGGGTGATACCGAGCGTCAGCCCCACGGTGCCGATCGCGGAAAACACTTCAAACACAAGTTTGGTCAGTTTGTAGCCGCTGCCCATTTCAAAAAAGGACAACAGTAGTATGCCCAACATGGCAAACAACAGGTATGCCGTCGTGAACTGCGCGGCGTTTTTTACGTTTTCGTCGTCCAGCCGCCGTTTGAACGCCTGCGGCGAGCGTTTGCCGCGGATAGCGGAGAGCAGGGAAAGCACCAGAACGGACACGGTGTTCGTCTTTACGCCGCCCGCCGTAGACCCGCTCGCTCCGCCGATGAACATCAAGAGGATGGTCAGCAGGATGACGACGGCGCGCGTATCGATGGTCATGGGGATGACGTTGAACCCCGCCGTGCGCGGCGTCACCGCCGAAAAGAAGGAGGAGAGGATGCGCTCCCCCCACGGCAGGTCGTTCAGCGCGATCAAAAGCAGCAAAAACGGCACCACGACCACGACGACGCTCGCCAGAAGCACGATCTTGGTGTGCAGCGTGTATTTGCGCATGTGCCACTTGTTGCGGCGGATGTCATGCCAGACGAAGAAGCCCAGCCCGCCGATGAGGATGAGCAGGGGCACCACGATGCACACGATGGGGTCGGAGGAATACGCCGTCAGCGACGGATAGTCGTTCCCGGGCTGCGCCATCAGGTCAAAGCCCGCGTTGCAGAAGGCGGAAACGGCGGTAAAGACCGCCATCCAGATGCCTTTGCCCCAGCCGAAGTCCGGCACGAAGCGAAAACACAGGATGAACGCGCCGATGCATTCAAAGGCAAGCGTGCCCAAAAGGATGGTGCCCGTCAGTTTCAGCAGCCCGCCCACGTGCGGCGCGCTGACGGCCTCCTGCATGTAGGTGCGCTCTTTCAGCCCGATCTTTTTTCCGCCCAGCCGCATCAGCGAAAAGATCACCGTCATGAACCCGATGCCGCCCATCTGTATGAGGATGAGGATGACCGCCTGCCCGAAGCCCGACCAGTATGTATTGGTCGGCTGCACGATCAGCCCCGTCACGCAGGACGCGGAGACGGTCGTGAACAGCGCGTCCATAAAACTTGCGCCGCCGTCCGGGCGGGAGGATACGGGCAGGATCAGCAGGATCGTGCCGAGTGCGATGACGCACAGATACCCCAGCACCAGAAGGCGCACGGGGGTGAGTTTGAACCTTCTTCGCGCGCCGTCGCTGCGTCGGTGCGGACTTCCGCTGCCTTCGGGCGCGTCTTGTATTGTTGCCTGTTCCATGCCTCCATTATACCACGATTTGTAAGAAAAGCAAACGTTTCGCCGCACTTTCCGAAAACGGCGCTCCGCGCACCGATCCGCCCGCCGCCGCGTATATTGAAGTGGGGCGGTGCGCGGGCAAGCGGCGCAGCCGCGCGGGAGGTGACTGCATGAAGGTGCGTTTTGTTACGGAGGGGAGCCTGCACGAGTACGTGCTTCGCCGCGCGCGCCCCGCCTGCGATCTGCTCTTGTTCGGGTTCAACGGGCTGGGTGACGTGGATTACCGCAGCGAACTTGCGGGGGAGAGCTCGCTGCTGGAAGAGATGGCGATCCTCAGCCGCGAATGCGCCTGCACGGTCGTTTCGGGCTGCCGCACCGATTCCTGCGGCATACGGCGCAAGAGCGCCGCCATCGCCGCAAACGGGCGCATCCTCGGCGTTGCCGACAGGCTGCACGCCTTTGAAGAGGACGGGTACAGCGCGGGCGCGCACTGCAAGGTGTACGAAACGGCGGCGGGCAGGGTGGGGCTGTGCGTCGCCGAAGACCTGTATTTCCCCTCCGTGTGCGAAACGCTCGCGCTGTGCGATGCAGACGTCATCGTCTGCCCCTTTGAAGCCGCAGAGGACAGCGTGCCGCGCCTGATGCTGCGCGCGGGCGCCTTTGTGGCGGGCACCGCCGCCTGCCTGTGCGCGGAAAACCTTGCGATGATCGCCTCGCGCAGCGGCGATATGCTCTTTTCCGCAACGAAGCGGGAGTGCTGCTTTGAATTTTCTTTGCAGCGCGAATACAGGCTCTGCACCGTGCGCACGCGCGGGCAGGCGCTCGCAAGGCGGGCGGATTACTGAGCGGAATACACAAAAAATACGATCGCGCGGCGGAAATTTTCCGCCGCGCGAAGCAGTTTTTTATGGGTGGCAGGAGCGATCGGAACGGTCACTTCCTGTGGTCTAAAAGCAGCGTCAGCGCCGCCTTGTTGATGTGCAGGCGGTT
>CASDPE010000208.1 GCA_949282395.1 uncultured Bacillota bacterium
TCGCTGACGGCTTCGCCGCGCTTGCGGCGGAGGGCGTCGATCTCGTCCATAGAAGCCAATACGGAGCGCATCTCCGCCAAAAATTTATCCGTGGAACGGAGCCGCTCCACCAGCGAAACGGAAGTTCCTTTGTTCTGCGAAGTATCGGACATGCGTGCCTCCCTGCGGCAGCCGCAGCCGCGGCGCCATGCAATATTCCGTATATCATTTTACTACAAAAACGAAAAATTGTAAATACTTTGCTCGGAATTTCTTCGGGTATTTTTTCCTTCGGGGCGATATTTCATGCAAAACGCGCAAAAAATTTTCACGCTTTTTTCCGCGCGTGCCTCAAAGACTTGTCAAAAAACGTTCTTCCGTGATATAATACATCGGATGAGTTTTTTACGGGAGCGATCCCCAAGGAGTACAGCTATGAGAGTTTACAATTTTTCGGCAGGCCCTTCCATGCTTCCCCTCGAAGTGCTGGAAGAAGCGCAGAAGGAGTTCCTCGACTTTGCGGGGACGGGCATGAGCGTATGCGAGATCAGCCATCGCGACAAAGCGTTTTCCGCCATCGTGGAAGAGGCGGAAGCCAACCTGCGCGAGCTGATGAACATCACCGAAGAGTACTGCGTGCTCTTTGTGCAGGGCGGCGCGAGCCAGCAGTTCGCGGCGGTGCCCCTGAACCTGATGCACACGGGCAAAGCCGATTACGTGGTGACGGGCAACTTTTCGAAAAAGGCGTGGCAGGAAGGCAAGATCTTCGGCGAAGCGCGCTGCGTCGCCTCGTCGGAAGATAAGACGTACACCTACATCCCCGACGTGAAGGCGATCCCCTTCAACGACGACGCGGACTACGTGCACATCTGCTCGAACAACACCATTTTCGGCACCCGCTATGTGGAATTCCCCGAAGTGAAGGCGCCGCTGGTCGCGGACATGAGCTCCGAGATCCTCTCCCGCGAGGTGGACGTGAAGAAGTTCGGCGTCATCTATGCGGGCGCGCAGAAGAACGTCGCCCCTGCGGGCGTGACCATCGTCATCGCGCGCAAAGACCTCATCGAAAACCCGCTGCCGCACTGCCCGACCATGCTCAAATGGAAGACGCAGGCAGAGAACGGCTCGCTCTACAACACGCCCCCCTGCTTTGCCATCTATATGGCGAACCTCGTGTTCCGTCACCTGAAAAAGCTGGGCGGCATCAAAGAGATCAACAAAGTCAACGAATACAAGGCGGGGCTCCTGTACGACTTTATCGACAACTCGAAGTTCTACACCAACAGCGTGGAAAAGAAGTACCGCTCCATCATGAACGTGCCCTTCGTGACGCCCGATAAAGACACGGACGCGAAGTTCGTTGCCGAAGCGAAGGCGGCGGGGCTGGTCAGCCTGAAAGGGCATCGCCTCGTCGGCGGCATGCGCGCTTCCATCTACAACGCAATGCCCGTGGAAGGCGTGAAAACGCTCATCGAATTCATGAAGAAGTTCGAAAAAGAAAACGCATAAGCAAAGGAGAGGGAGAAAAATGGCACAGATCCTCAAACTCAACGAGATCAGCCCCGTGGCGGACAAAGAGTTCCCCGCGGGCTACACCTTCACCAAAGAGGCAGAGAACCCCGACGGCATCATGCTGCGCAGCTTCAACATGCACGAATACCCCCTCGGCAGCAACCTGCTCGCCGTGGCGCGCGCGGGCGCGGGCACGAACAACATCCCCATCCCCGCCTGCACCGAAAAGGGCATCGTGGTATTCAACACCCCGGGCGCGAACGCGAACGCGGTGAAAGAGCTGGTGCTGTGCGAGCTGTTCCTCGGCGGCAGGAAGATCGTGGACGCGATCGACTGGGTCAAGACGCTCAAAGGCACCGAAGGCATCTCTAAGGCGGTGGAAAAGGGCAAATCGAAATTTGTCGGGCACGAGATCTCGGGCAAGACGCTGGGCGTGATCGGGCTGGGCGCCATCGGCGTGATGGTCGCAAACACCGCCGTCGACCTCGGCATGAACGTCATCGGCTACGACCCCTACCTTTCGGTCGCGGGGGCGCTGCACCTTGACAACCGCGTGCACACGGCAGACCTCGACACGCTGATCAAGAGCGCAGACTTTATCACCGTGCACGTTCCCCTCACCCCCGATACGGACAAGATGTTCAACGCCGACGCCTTCGCCAAAATGAAGGACGGCGCCGTTCTCATCAACAACTCGCGAGGCGAGCTGGTCGACGCCGACGCGGTGCTCGCGGCGGTGCGTTCGGGCAAGCTGGAGCGCTACATCACGGACTTCCCCGCAGACAGCCAGATCGGCGAACCGAATATCATCTGCGTGCCGCACCTGGGCGCTTCCACGCCCGAGGCGGAAGACAACTGCGCGCAGATGGCGGCAAAAGAACTTGTGGACTACATCGAAAACGGGAACATCACGCACAGCGTGAACTTCCCCGACGTGGCGGCGCCCCGCGCATCCGCTGCGCGCGTATGCGTGATGCACAAGAACGTGGAGGGCGTGATCTCGGCGATCACCTCCGCCGTTTCCAAGGCGGGCATCAACATCGCCAACCTTCTGGACAAATCCAAAAAGGACATGGCGTACATGATCCTCGACCTCGACGCGAAGCCTTCCGACGCGGTCGTGAAGGAGATCGCGGGGCAGGCGAACATCCTGCGCGTGCGCGTGCTCGCATAATACGGAAAACCTTTGCACCACTCCGCGCCCCGAACGGGGCGCGGTTTTTTTGCGCTGTTTTTTATACAGCTTCCGCGCTGTTTTTTGTGCGGGTACAAACGCGCCGCCGCGCTTATAAAAGGGCGGCGGGTGCGCCATACTAAGGGCGACAAATCTCTGCGGAGGTGCCCTATGGCAAAAAAGAAGAAGGCGAAGGTGCGCACGCTCACCGAACAGCAGTACAACGACTACCTGATGGCGCTCAAAGACGAGCGCCCCACGATGGTCGCGGACGAGAACGGCAAGCTCCGCCCGCAAAAATGACCCG
>CASDPE010000209.1 GCA_949282395.1 uncultured Bacillota bacterium
CGGGCGGCGGGCGCGACGGCTACGTTTGCGATGTCCGCCGTTTCGCCCGCCAGCACGGCAAAGCCGTAGCCGATCAGCGCTCCGGTTTCCTCCGCCGCAGCGGTGAGCGTGTTTTCCGCAAAAAAGGCGTCCGCCAGCATGCGGTAGTTCCACGGATCGGGGAAACACTCCTTTTCCAGCGCGGCGACGGCGAGGATGTCTTCATACGCCCACGGGCGCAGGGAAACGCCGTTCATGCCTTCCCCTCCCCCGCAGGGCGGCGCGCTTCGCGCGCCTCGCGCTCTTCTTCCGCCTGGCTCTTTTTCAGGTAAAAGGCGGCAAGCTCGCCGAGCCGCTCCTCCCCCGCCGCTTCGACGGCGGCAAGCAGCCCCGCCGCAGGGTCGGCTTCGGTATACGGCACGGGCAGCGGCCCGTACGAACAGGCGGGGTACTCCCGCGCCAGCCGCGCAAGCTCTTCCCCGTCCACCCGCGCGGGCGGAGAAACGGGCTTTTTATCCGCGCCGAAGGCGCACACATAGTAGAACCCTCGCCCCGCGGGCACGACGGAGAGGACAGCGCCTTCTGCAGTATATGCGAGCGCTTCCAAAGATGTCACGCCGAGGGCGGGGGCGCCCGTCGCGGCGCAAAGCCCCTTGACGGCGGAAATGCCGATGCGGATGCCCGTAAAGGAGCCGGGGCCCGTCACCGCACAGAAAAAGCCGCAGTCTTCCGCCGCCAGCGAAAGGGCGGAAAGCGCCTCCTCAACGGCGGGCATCAGGCGCACGGAGTGCTGCGCGGCGCAGTCGCGTTCGAACAGCGTATGCACCCGCCCGTCTTTGCGGGCGATGACCGTAAGGTATCCGCCCGACGTATCCACGGCAAGGAAATTCCCCTTCATTCCGCTACGATCTCCCTTGTGTTTTCACCGGTTTTGCGCAGGGTCACTTCCCTGCACCCTTCGGGCAGCACGTCCGCGATGTTTTCCGCCCATTCGATGAGGCACACGCCGCCCGCGTAAAAATAGTCGCACAGCCCCAGCGCCTCCGCCTCGGCGCCGCTTGCAAGGCGGTAGCAGTCGTAATGGTACAGCTTCCCGCCGTAGTCGTTCATGTATGCGTAGGTCGGGCTGGTGACCTCGTCACCGATGCCAAGCCCCAGCGCCACGCCCTTTGCGAACGCCGTTTTGCCCGCGCCCAGCCCGCCGCGCAGCAGCACCACGTCCCCCGCGCGCAGCGTTTTGGCGTATTCCGCCGCAAAGCGGACGGTCTCTTCTTCGCTGTTTGTCACCGCACGCACAGGCGCGCCCTCCCGCACAAAAAAATAAAAGAGGCGTTTTTTACACCTCTTTCATTATACTATACCGCGCCGCGGTTTGCAATTAAAATCGCCGAAGAGGGCGCATTTTCCCGCGTCAGAACTTTTTGAACAGCCACGATACGCGCTTGTACAGAAGGACGGCGACCGCGCTCACCGCCACCCCTTTGATGAGGTTGAACAGGATGATGTACCACCACAGCGCCGCAAAGGACGCCGCCGCGCCCGCGCCCATGTACAGCGGGAAATTGATGTAACGGTTGACGAGCATCCCCGCGCCGACCTGCAAAACAATGCCCGCCGCGAGCATGGGGATGACCCATTTCAGCCCCTTTTTGTAGCGGTAGACGATGGTCGGCACGATGTAAAAGGCGAAGTTGATGAGGAAATTCGCGATCTCGCCGACGCCGCCCGTGCCTGAATCGAGCAGGCTGAGGCATTCTTTGAGCAAACTGACGATGACCGCCGCGAGCGGCCCGTACAAAAAGCCGCCCAGAAGCACGAACACATTGGAAAAATCCAGCTGCAAAAAGGGCGCCGCGGTGGGAAAAATAGGAAATTCGAGAAAAGTCACCACATACGCCAGCGCCGTAAGGAGCGCGAGCTTTGCGATGCGCGACGCGGTGAAATACACCTTTCCCCGCCTGCGCTCGGCGGGAACGTCCTTTCCCGCGACGGGCGCGGAAGGCTCCGCCGCCTGCATGTTTTTTTCTGTCTGCGCGGGCTGCGCGCCCTCCGCCGCCTGCACATTCCCTGCCTGCACGTTCCCTGCCTGCACGTTCCCTGCCTGCGCGCTCTCCTCTGCGCAAACCGCGGGCAGAGCGGGATCCTGCTTCACTGTTTCGGCAGAGTGCCCGCACTCCGCCTGCACGGGCTGCCCGCCCGCCTGTTCCTGCTGCGGCTTGCCGCCGTGCAGGGCGCCTGCCTTTTGCCCTACCATAAAAAAACACCTCGAAAAAATATTTTCAAGGGGCAAAGAAGATCCCCGCGTCTCCGCGGGGCGTTTTTTTGAATTTTTTGCACGGCGAAGGCACTTCGCCGCCCGAAAAACCCAAAACCATTCTTTTCCTGTCCGGACTATACCGTCGGTACGGGAATTGCACCCGTTCAGAGGTCTGCCGCGAACCCGCGCGCCGCATGCGATGCGCGCCTGCCCGTTTCGGCTTTCCTGTCGCAGACTATCACTGCCGGTGGGGAATCACACCCCGCCCCAAAGAATCTTTTTGATTTGCCGCCATTATACTACCGCGCGCACGGTTTGTCAACTGTTTGAACGCCCCCGCGCGAGCGCCTTCCGTCACCGCCATCCGTCACAGCGCCATCTGCGCTCCTTCCACGGCACGTCTGTCACTGCCGCCGCTCGGGTCAGCCGCCATCACCAAAACAAGACGGGAAGCTCTGCAACATAAAAAAATAAGCGGATACTACCGAGAGTGCCCCACCGGGGGCTTGCCGCTGCGCGGCAAAGCGGCACGTAAGGAGCGTCAGCGACGGAATAGCGATCGATGCCGACGTATATAAAGCAGAAAAGATAGCAGCACGCCGATCGCGTCACAGCCCGCGCAAGGCGCGGCCTGCTCGGGTCAGCTGCCATCACCAAAACAAGACGGGAAGCTCTGCAACATAAAAAAATAAGCGGATACTACCGAGAGTGCCCCACCGGGGGCTTGCCGCTGCGCGGCAAAGCG
>CASDPE010000210.1 GCA_949282395.1 uncultured Bacillota bacterium
TGACGCGGGCGTACTGCGCTTCCTCTTCGGCGGCGAGCGCCGTCTGCGGGCAGGCGAAGGCGGCGAGCGCCGCCGGCGCAAAGAGGAGCGCGAAGATCTTTTTGGGCATGGTACCTCTGCCGCCCGCGGGGATTGCGCGGCGCGCGTGGCGGGCGGTGTGCAGCCATTATAGTACACGGCCGCCCGAAAAAAGATGAAAAAACAGGGGAACGGACGGGGAATTTGTCATATGCGGGAAGATGCGATCGTGCGCCGCCTGCTCGCCGTGGAGGGGGAGCAGAAGCGGCGGCAGGCGGGGAACGCGCTGCAAAATTACAACACGGGCAGAGTGAAGCACAAAAAACAGCTCGCCTTCCATAAATGCAAAAAGCGCAACCGCTGGGTGTTCGGCGGCAACCGCAGCGGGAAAACGGAGTGCGGCGCGGTGGAGTGCGTGTACATGGCGCGCGGCATCCACCCGTACCGCAAAAACCGCAAGGACGTGTTCGGTTGGGTCGTTTCGCTTTCGCAGCAGGTGCAGCGCGACGTGGCGCAGAAAAAGATCCTGCACTACCTCGCGCCCGAATGGATCGAGGAGGTGAGCATGCTCTCGGGCAAAAAAGGCTCGCCTTCGGGCGTCGTCGATCAGATCCGCGTAAGAAACGTGTTCGGCGGCATATCGGTCATCGGGTTCAAGACCTGCGATCAGGGGCGGGAGAAGTTTCAGGGCGCGTCGCTGGATTTTGTGTGGTTCGACGAGGAGCCTCCCAAAGACGTGTACGAGGAGTGCCGCATGCGCGTGTTCGACCGCGCGGGAGACATCTTCGGCACCATGACCCCGCTCAAAGGGCTGACGTTTTTGTACGATGAGATCTATATGAACAGGCGCGGCGATCCGCAGGTGTGGTACGAGTTCATGGAATGGGCGGATAACCCGTACCTGCCGAAGGCGGAGATCGGGCAGCTGGCGGGCACGATGAGCGAGAAGGAGCTGCAGAGCCGCCGCTACGGCAGGTTCGCCGCATCCGAAGGGCTGGTCTACCCCGAATTCGACGAGGCGGTGCACGTCATCCCGCCCTTTGCGGTGCCCGCCGACTGGCAGGATACGCTCTCCATCGACCCGGGGCTGCACAACCCGCTCTCCGCGCACTGGTACTGCGCCGACTATGACGGCAACGTATACGTCGTCGCCGAGCATTACGCGGCGGAAAAGGACGTCGACTACCACGCCGCGCGCATCAAAGAGATCAGCGCGCGCCTCGGCTGGCATACCGACGCGAAGGGGCGCATCGCCGCCCTCATCGACCCCGCCGCGGGGCAGCGCACCCTCGCCTCGGCAAAGAGCGTTGCAGAGCTGTTCTACGAGCGCGGCATCCTCGTCAACACGCATGTGAACAAGGATCTGTTCGCGGGCATCGCGCGGGTGAAAAGCTACCTGCGCGGCACGGGGCCGAAGCTGTATATCTTCGAGGGCTGCGTCAACCTGATCCGCGAGATCAAGGGGTACTTCTGGGGCGCGGGCGACGTGCCGAAAAAGAAGGACGACCACGCGTTGGACGAGCTGCGGTACTACCTGATGACCAAGCCGCGCAGCCGCCCGCCCGCCGTGCAGCCCGCGCTCGCCGCGCGCGAAAAGGAGCGCCTCATACGCAGGCGCACGCGCCGCGGCGTGCCGTAGCGCGGAAGGGAGGAGCAAGGATGGAAAAACAGACAAGTACCCGTTTTTGCAATGCGTCTGCGAAAAACGGGGCGGGCGACGATCAAAGCGGCGTGCTGGACGCGCTCTATAAGCGCGCGGTCGGCTGTTCGGCGGATGAGATCGTGGAAGAGTACACCGTCGCCGAAGACGGCAGCGAACAGCTCGTCAAGCGGCGGGTGAAGACGCGGGAACTGCCGCCCGACATGGCGGCGGTGCGCATGCTGCTGGAAGCGGAAAAACCGCTCGCTTCCATGAGCGACGAGGAGCTGGAAGCGGAAAAGCAGAGGCTGCTCGGGCTGCTTGCGCAGGCGGCGGGCGGCAAAAGCGGGTGAAATAACAGTTTGGCGGGCGCTGCGCGGCGCCCGAAGGAGGAAACAGTGAAACAGGAAAAGGACAGGCAGGCGCGCATGCTGCGCGAAAAGTATGAAGAGCGCACCGTGCGCGCGCTGCGCGAGGAGTTTGCGCGGCGGCAGGAGGAGCGCAGGCTCATCGAGCGCGGCTGGGAACTGAACATGAACTTTTTGGCGGGCAACCAATACTGCGGCATCAACGCCGCAGGGGAGCTGGAAGAGGAGCAGCCGCGCTACTTCTGGCAGTACAGGCGGGTGTTCAACCACATCGCGCCCGCCATCGATACGCGCATCGCCAAACTTGCGCGCGTGCGCCCGCGGCTGACGGTGCGCGCCGCGTCGGGGCAGGAGGAGGATCTGCGGGCGGCAAAGCTCGCGGCGGACGTGCTGCGCTCGGTGCGCGAAGAGTGCGCGATGGACGAAGTCGTCTCCCGCGCGACGGTGTGGAGCGAAACGTGCGGCACGGCGTTTTACAAAGTGTATTGGGAGGACGGCGTGCGCGTCGCCGAAGTGCCGCCCTTTGAAATTTACCCCGAAGATCTTTCCTGCGCCTCGGTGGAGGAACAGGGCAGCATCATGCACGCGCGGGCGCTGCCCGCCGCCGAAGCCGAGCGGCTGTACGGCGTGCGCGCGGCGGGGCAGGACGTGTACGCGTTTTCGCTCGCGCCCTATTCGGCGGCGGCGAACTTCATGGGCGGCGCGGGCGAGAGCGCG
>CASDPE010000211.1 GCA_949282395.1 uncultured Bacillota bacterium
TGCCGCCGTCGCCGCGCGGGGCGTGCCCGCGCCCGAGGCGGCGCTGTGCGCTTCGTACCTGCTCGGCAGGGCGGGCGCTCTTGCGGCGGAGGCGCTCGGCAGCGACTACGCCGTCTGCGGGCGTGACGTCATCGCGCAGCTGCCCCGTGCGATCGCAGAGCTTGCAAAGTGAGGTAAACGGGCAGGCTTCGTTTTTTCCGCCGCGCGGCTGCGCGGCGTATAGTTTTGCCTTTTTGCGGCAATACTGTGGGCGGAAAGCCCTCTGCGGGAACGGGCGGGCGGCTCCGCTACATATACTGGAACGGAGGGGACTTTCCAAAGAAAAGGCAAAGCGAGGTCGCAAAAACAATGGATATCAAGAGGGGCGAACTCTACTATGCGGATCTCAGCCCCGTCGTGGGCAGCGAGCAGGGCGGCGTGCGCCCCGTGCTCGTGGTGCAGAACGACGTCGGCAACAAGTATTCCCCGACGGTCATCGCGGCGGCGGTCACCTCAAAAATGACCAAGGCGCGGCTGCCTACGCACATTGAGATCGCGGGCAACAGTTACGGGCTGGCGCGCGACTCGGTGATCCTGCTCGAACAGATCCGCACGCTGGATAAGCGGCGGCTGAAAGAGCGCATCGGCGCGCTCTCCGAGCAGACCATGCGCAAGGTAGACGGCGCTCTGCTGGTCTCTTTGGGGGTAGGGCACGTGCGTAACTTTGCGGGCTGAACCTGATATTCCCGCCCTGCGGGCGCTGCGCCAAGAGCGCGGCGCCCGCAGTTTTGTGTGCGAAAAATATGTCCGTTTTTGTGCAGTCGACCAAATTTGCGGAACTTTCCTGATTTTGCTTTCCCTTTGCGCGCGGATATGGTATAATGATTTCGATTTTCCCTTTCGCCCGTTCGGGCGCGGAGCGAAGTATGAACGAACCGAACTATGCCATACCCGATCCCGTAGCGTTCACCGTGTTCGGGGTGGAGATCCGCTATTACGCGATCATGATCATCCTCGGGGTGATCCTTGCGCTTATCGCCGTTTCCTTCCTGTTCAAGCGGCGCAACATCCCCGTGAGCTGGGTGCTCGACCTGCTTTTGTGCGTGCTGCCCCTCGGCATCGTCGGCGCGCGCACCTTTTCGGTGGTGACCGACCCTGGCACGTCCATCGCCGAGTGGTTCACGGGCTTCCGCGACGGCGGGCTGTCCATCACGGGCGGCATCATCGGCGGCGCGCTCGGGGTGGTGCTGTTCTGCCTCATCCACAAGATCAACTTCCTGCGCGTGGCAGACTGCCTTGTGCCCGGGCTCATCCTGGCGCAGGCGATCGGGCGCTGGGGCAACTTTTTCAACCAGGAAGTGTACGGCGGCGAAGTCACCGACCCCTCCATGCAGTGGTTCCCCTTTGCGGTGTACATCGAGCGCGAAGGCGCATGGCACTACGCCTTCTTCTTCTATGAAATGCTCACCAACCTTCTCATCTTCGCGCTGCTGTATGCGCTGATGTGGAAGTTCAAAAAGCGCCCGCACGGGCTTTCGATGTGCGGGTACTTCTTCGGGTACGGGCTGGTGCGCTCCATCATGGAGCCGCTGCGCGATCCGCAGTACCAGCTCGGGCATACGGTGATGATCTCGGAGGTGTTCGCGATCATCATGTGTGTGGGCGGGTTTCTGCTTGCGGTCATCCTCATCGGCTGGAACAAATACAAGCACGGAAGCTTTTTCGGGTCGAAAGACGGCGAACCGCTCGCCATTTTCCCCGTCTATTACACGAAAGAGGAGCTGAAAAAGCAGGAAGAGCAGAAAAAGCTCACCGAAGCGCGCATACGGCAGGCGGCGGGGAACGCTCTGCCCGAGGGCGAAAAACCGCTCCTGCTCGGCACATGGAAGGAGAGCGAGGGGCTTGTAGAGATCGAAGAGGATCTTCCGCCCGAAGCGTCGCCCCCGTCAACAGAAAAATCGGCAGCCCCGCAGGAGAAAAAGCCGCTTTCCGAACGCTGGAAACTTTGGCGGGAGTCGTTCCCCGACCGTGTGCGTGAATTTTTCCGCCCGTACTCGCCTGAGGACGCTGCGCCGCAGAACGCATCGCAGGGCGCAGGCGATGAACAAGCCGCTCCGATAAATAATGCAGAAGAGGGCGAACAAGCCGCTCCGCCGCAAAAGGCAGGCGAAGAACGGGCGAGCGCTCCCCGAAACGAAAGCGAAGAACGGGCGAGCGCTCCCCGAAACGAAAGCGAAGAACGGGCGGACGGCGGCAAAGACGCCGAGGAGGAATGATGGAGCGCAACCTCACCCTTCTGACCGACTTATACCAGCTCACGATGATGAGCGGGTATTACAAAAACGGCAAGACGGACGACATTGCCGTGTTCGACCTCTTTTTCCGCCGCAACAGCGTCATCACCTATTCGGTGGCGGCGGGGCTGGAACAGGCGGTGGGGTACATCCGCTCGCTCCGCTTTACGGAGGAGGACATCGCCTACCTGCGTTCGCTGGGGCTGTTTGACGAGCCGTTCCTCGCCTATTTGAAAAACTTCCGCTTTACGGGCGACGTGTTCGCCGTGCCCGAAGGGACGGTCGTCTTTCCCGAAGAGCCGATCCTGACGGTGCGCGCGCCCCTTTTGGAGGCGCAGTTCGTCGAAACGGCGCTTCTGAACATCGTCAACCATCAGACGCTCATCGCCACCAAAGCCGCGAAGATCGCCTACGCCGCCGAGGGCGGCAGCGTGATGGAGTTCGGGCTGCGCCGCGCG
>CASDPE010000212.1 GCA_949282395.1 uncultured Bacillota bacterium
CAAGCAAGGCCATACGTACGAGACAGATGAACCTCAGGAAGAAGCTGCTGGTGGATCTTGGGAGATGACGGTGTGCGGACGAGAGCCCTTGATCGTGCGGGCCTCCGCGGCGGGGCTGCCCGCTGCGGACATCAGCTTCACCTATCTCTCCGTGCCGCTGTACGAAGAGACCGCCGACCTTTTGGAAGAGCGCGGCATGATCGGCGCGGAGGAGCGCGAAGAGGTGCGCAGAACGATGCCCTTTATGGGGTTTGTGGGGCTGAACCTTGCGGTGCGCGCCTTTGTGCAGAAAAAGGATTGGCGCAGCGTCGCCGCGGCGCATTCGGCGGCGAACGCGCCCCTTGCCGCCGCGTACCTGGCGCAGCTGCCCTCGCAGGGGCTGCTGATCGACGGCGGCTGGGGGAACTTTGCCGAAGACGTCACCGACGATACCCGCCGCTCCTTCGATTACGACGACATCCGCACCGCCGACCAGAACAACATCCGCAAGATCGCCGAGGGCGGCTACACCGTCTTTGAACAGTGCGGCGCGATCGTGCGCTACTGCACCCTTGCGGGGGCAGACAGCTCCGTGTGGGAAACGCTTTCCCCCGCCGAAAAGAGCGAGCGGCTGAGCGAGGCGACGCGGCTGATCCTGCGCGCGCTGGGCGTGCAGACGGAGACGGACGTGCAGGTTTTGGACGAACTTCCCGTAAAGGGCGCGGGCGGGCTGTGTTGCGACGGCGGCAAGAGCATCCTGTACCGCAGCGACTGCGTCAAAAATTACGAATGGACGATCGACGCCGTCTGCCACGAATGCTACCACGCCTTTCAGCATATGGTCATGTACGGGCCGTGGCGGGAGTGGTATTGGACGGACTTGGGCGTGACGCGCGGCAGAAAGGCGGAATGGCTGGTCAACACCGGCAAAAAATATTTCCCGAACGTCGGCTCGCCGAGCTATTACGTGCAGGTGCGCGAAAGCGAAGCGCGCGCCTTCGCCAAAGACTGCCTGCGCGACGCGGATAAGATCTGGAACAGCCTCAACTTTGACTGAACAAGGGGATGACGATGGAACACTATCTCGAGCCGTACATAGAAGAGCTTTTGCACAGCGACGAGCTTTCGCGCAACAAGCTCATCGACCTCGGCGCGGCGGGTGGCACGTACTATCTGCGCAACCGCCTGCACGCGGATACCGCCGCGTATGCGCTGCACGTGATAGCCGCGCGCATCGGCAAGGTGGGCAACACCGTGCTGCGCGGCAGCGCGCTCGCGGGCGAACAGATCATCGGCAGAGAGATCAACGATTTTGACTGGCAGGCGGAGGACGGCTCGAAGGACGCGAAGCAGCTGGTACAGTTTATCGCAAACGTATACAAGGAACTGAACCAGAAGGGGAACAACCCGCTGTTCATGAGCGTCGGCGCGCTGCGCTGGAAGATCCCCTGCGGCGCGGGCGAAACGCGCGTGGTGCGTTCGCCGCTGCTCATCTTCCCCATCCGCCTCATCCGCTCCGTGAGCACCAGCCCCGTCTGCATCGAGTTTGTGGACGACGACGCCTATTTCAACCCCTGCCTGCGGCTCAAACTTGCCCGCGTGCTGGGCGAAGAGGTGGCGGCGGGCTTCCCGCACCCGAACGGGGAGGGGGCGGACGAGCCGATCGACTTGCAGAAGCTCGGCACGGGCGAGGCGTATTTCGGCAGCGTGCAGGCGTATGTGGAGAGCTGCAAGGGCGCGGCTTCCGAAGGCGTGGTGTTTGAATTGGAGCGCGATACCGTCGCCGTGGCGCAGTATTCGCACGACGAGCTGTGCATGTACTACGACCTGCGCAGGAACCGTGAAAAGCTGTACGCGCACCCGCTTGTCAGGCGGGTGTTCACAGAGGGCGCGCCCGCGCCCGAGCCCGCCCTTACCGCAGAGCCTGCCTTCGTGCTGCCGCATGACAGCGCGCAGGAAGAGATGATCCGCCGCGCCGTGAACGGCGAGCCGCTCATCATCAAGGGGCCGCCGGGAACGGGCAAAACGCAGACCATCGCAAACATGCTGGCGGCGCTGCTCGCCGAAAACAAAAAGGTGCTGCTCGCTTCCAAAAAGCTCTCCGCGCTCTCCGAAGTGTATGCCAAACTTCCGCCGAAGCTGCGCAAGTTCGTTCTGCTTCTGGACTGTGAAACGGAGGCGCAGGCGGCGAAGGTCAACCCGTCCGAGATACGGCGCGACCTGCGCGACCTGCTCGCGGCGCGGCGCGAATACGCGCCGGACGCCGCCGCCTACGCCGCGCGCGAGGCGGCGAATACCGAGCGCACCGAAGCGCTCACCTATCTTTCCTGGTATGTGGAAAAGATGTTCGGCGAAAGCATTGCGGGCGGCAGCTATTACGACGTTCTGAACGCGTATTATGCATGCCCCGCGGCTCCCGCAGTGTCCTTCGCCTCTCCCGAAGAGGCGGCGGCGCTCACGCGCGGCGAATACGAGGCGCTGCTCTCCGCCGTGCGCGAGGCGGGCGGGTGCTTCGCCGCCATGACGGGCGGCGGCAGCCACCCCGTGCAGAAGTGCCCGTGGCTGGGCGTTTCCGAAAAAACGGGCGGGGAAGAGGCGTTCGCCGCCTATGCGGCGCTCGCAAAGACGGCGGAGGAAGTGCGCGGCGGCGTGTTTGCGCTGCTGCCCGAATGCGGGGAAAGCGCGGATACGCTGCCCCTTGCGCCGCTGTACGGCGCGATGTGTTCGGTGCTCGGCGACGGGGAAACGCGG
>CASDPE010000213.1 GCA_949282395.1 uncultured Bacillota bacterium
CGCGTGGAGGTGTACGCCCTCTCCGACGACGGTTCGACGCACGCCTTCTGCGCGTACGGCTCGGGCGGGTACGGCGGCGACGTGCAGATGTACATCTACATCGAAGGCGGCGCGATCGTAAAGATCGTCGCGGGCGAAAACTCCGAAACGTTCATGGACAGGCTGGAAGGCAGCGAAAGTTTTTACGCGCAGTTTTTGAACGTGCCGGTAGGGGAACTGCTGGGCGGCGCGGGCACGGACTACGTTTCGGGCGCGACGCGCAGTTCGAACGCCGTCACCGCGGCGATCGGCGCGGCGGCGAAATATTATCAACTGTATCTTCTTACGGAGGAGGGCGCAGATGGATAAAGCGAAATGCAAAGAAACGCTGCTCGGCGGGCTTTTGCGCAACAACCCGACGTTCGTGCTGGTTTTGGGCACATGCCCGACCATCGCCACGACGACGAGCCTGTTCAACTCCTTCGCGATGGGCGTGGCTACGACCTTCGTGCTGCTCTTTTCCAACCTGTTCATCAGCCTTCTGCGGCACATCATTCCGGACAGGGTGCGCATTCCGTGCTACATCGTCATCATCTCTACGTTCGTGATCATCGTGCAGATGGTGATGAAGCGCTTTTTGCCCGATCTGTATTCCTCCATCGGCACGTTCATCGACCTGATCGTCGTCAACTGCATCATTCTGGCGCGGGCGGAGAGCTATGCCTCCTGCAACAAGCCGCTGTACAGCATGCTTGACGGTGTTTCGATGGGGCTGGGCTTCACCTGCGCGCTGTGCATGATCGGCATCGTGCGCGAGTTCCTTGCGGGCGGCTCGTTCGCGGGGTTTGCGATCCCGGGGTTCCCCGTCATGGGTGCGGCGGCGTCGAACATGTTCGGCTTCATCGTGTTCGGGTGCATGATGGCGCTGTTCAACTTCCTCGTGCAAAAATGGAACGCGCGCGCCAAGCGCGCCGAAAAGGCGCTGCCCCTCGCGCGTGAAGGGGCGGAGGTGGGCAAATGTTAGTCGAACTCGGCGCGGCGGGCGCAAGCGTATCGATCGTTGCGGTGATGTTTTCCGCCGTCATTTCCAACAACATCGTGCTCGCGCAGTACCAGGGGATCTGCCCTTTCCTCGGCGTGTCCAAAAAACTGTCGAGCGCGGCGGGCATGGGGTTCGCCGTCATCTTCGTCCTTGCGATCTCTTCGGTGTTCTGCTGGCTGGTGTACAACTTTATATTGCTGCCGCTGGGCATCGAATACCTGTACACGATGGCGTTCATCCTTGTGATCGCCAGCCTCGTGCAGGTGTTGGAGATCGTGCTCAAACGCTTTTCTCCCACGCTGTACAGCGCGCTCGGCATCTATCTTCCGCTCATCACCACCAACTGCGCCATCCTCGGTGCGGCGAACAGCGCGATCGTGTACCAGAGCTACGGCTTTTTGTATACGTTCGGCTTTTCGGTGGCGACGGGCGTCGGGTTCCTGCTCGCCATCGTGCTGCTTGCGGGGGTACGTTTAAAGACGGATAAGGCGGATATCCCCGCCTGCTTCAAGGGGTTCCCGATCACGCTGGTCACGGCGGCGATCATGGCAATGGCGTTCGCGGGGTTCGCGGGCATTTTGGCGGGGTGAGCGTATGAGCAGTGTTGCATCGGTCTTGCTGGCGGGCGGCATCATGGTCGCGCTCGCGCTCGTGTTCGGGGTCATCCTCGTCGTGGTATCCAACGCGCTCGCCGTCAAAAAGGACGAGCGCGCAGGGCAGGTGGAAAAACTTCTGGCAAATTCCAACTGCGGCGGCTGCGGGTATGCGGGCTGCGCGCAGTTCGCCGCCGCGCTCGTAAAGGGGGAGGCGAGCCTTGCAGACTGCAAGGCGACCCCTGCGGCGAACAAGCAGCAGATCGCCGCACTCATCGGCGGCGGCGATACGGGGGAGGAGACCGTCGCCGTCGTGCACTGCAACGGCGGGAACGGCTGTTTCAACAAATACGATTACCAGGGCTACGGCAACTGCTCCGCCTGCGAACTGCTTGCGGGCGGCGTCAAGGCGTGCCCCGTCGGCTGCATCGGGAAAAAGACCTGCGCGGACGTGTGCGCATACGGCGCCATCGACGTGGGAGACGGCGGCTATGCCGTCGTAGACAAGGAGAAGTGCGTCTCCTGCGGGGCGTGCATCAAAAACTGCCCGAAGCAGCTCATCGGGCGCGTTCCGAAGGGCGCGAAGGTGTACATCGCCTGTTCCAACCACGGCAGAGGGAAGGAGGTCACGGAGCTGTGCAGCCGCGGCTGCATCGGCTGCGGGCTGTGCGCGAAGAACTGCCCCGCGGGCGCCATCGCCATGGAGGGTTCGCTGCCCGTCATCGACTACGCCAAGTGCGTCGGCTGCGGCAAGTGCGCCGCCGTCTGCCCGCGCAAGTGCATCAAAACGATGTGACCCGCGCGGCAGAAAAAGGAAAAATATGGACGGGGTTGTGCATTTTGTACACCCCGTTTTTTGCAATTTCAGGCATTTTTTGTGCATAAATTTATAAAATAAGTCAATAATTTACACAACAGATGTTATGACGGGACAAGTCTGTCCGTTTTTGCGGAATATGAAAAAATTTTTGCACAAAATTTTGAAAAAGCCCTATACAAACCACAAAATCAATGGTATAATAAGCGTGGTTAGTTTGGGTCATAGTAATTTTCAGGCGAAAAATCACACAAAAACACAGCGCCCGAAAAAGAAATTTACACAGG
>CASDPE010000214.1 GCA_949282395.1 uncultured Bacillota bacterium
CGGGCGTCATGTAATGCGAGCAGGAACAAGTCAGCAAAAAGCCGCCGCGCTTTACCAGCTTCATGGCGGAAACATTGATATCCCTGTACCCGCGGTACGCCCCCGCAACTTCCGCCGCGCTCTTGCAAAAGGCGGGCGGGTCGAGCACGATACAGTCAAACTCCTCGCCAGCGGCGCGAAGGCTGCGCAGCAGCGCAAAGGCGTCTCCTGCGGCGGTGCGGATGTTGTTCAGCCCGTTCCGCTCCGCATTTTGGCGCAGCACGCTCAGCGCGCTCTCCGAAACATCGTTGGCGACAACTTCCTTTGCGGTGAGCGCCGCGTTGAGCGAAAAGCCGCCGCTGTTGCAGAAGCAATCGAGCACGCGCCCGCCCGCCGCATAGCGGCGCAGCGCCAGCCTGTTCTCCTTCTGGTCGAGGAAAAAGCCCGTCTTTTGCCCGTTGCGGATATCCACGCCGAAGACCAGCCCGTTTTCGGTGACGGTGAGCGTTTCGGGCAGTTCGCCGTACAGCAGTTTATCTTCGAGGGGAAGCCCCTCCTTGCGGCGCACGGGCGCGGTGCCGCGCATGTACACGCAGCGCGGCGAAAACAGTTTTACGAAGCAGCCCGCAATGCGCTCCTTGCGCTTATCCACGCCCAAAGAGAGGCATTCCAGCACGATGCAGTCTCCGTAGCGGTCGGCGATGAGCGCGGGCAGCCCGTCCGCCTCGCCGAACACCATGCGGTAATTGTCGCCGCCGAGCAGGCGGCGGCGCAGCGCGTCTGCCTCGGCGATCTTTTTGCAGTAGAAGGCGTCGTCGTCCTCCCCTTCGCCGCGCAGAAAAATGCGCACGAGGATCTTGGACAGATGGTTGATGTACCCCCTGCCGATGAACCTGCCGTCGTGCGCGTACACGGCGGCGAGCGACCCGTTGCCGCCGTCGCCTTCGATCTTCGCCGCCTCGTTGGCGTACACCCAGCTGTGCCCCGCCAGAAGGCGCTTTTCTTCGCCCTTTTTCAAATAAACGGAATAAGCCATACCTCTGCCTCGCTCTGCATATATTATAACAGAGAATGCCCGCGCGCGCAAGCGTTGCATAGGGTACGGCGCACAAAGGCAGAGCGCCCCCGCGCGCAGAGGCGGGGGCGGTGCGCGAATCCCTTGACAATCCGCCCCGAAAGGGGTACAATGTTTTTATTATAAGGGAAGGACGGGCCCGTGCGGACGCGGGTTCTCTTTCTGCCCTTACGCTGCGGCGCGTACATACGCGGAAGGAGCAAAGCCGTTGGAGCTGCCCGAGCTGAAAACATACACGATACAACAGCTGGAAGAGCTTGCGCAGACGCTGCGCGGGCAGCTTGTTGCCGCCGTGCGCGAAAACGGCGGGCACCTTTCCTCCAACCTCGGCGCGGTGGAACTGACCCTTGCGCTGTATAAGGTGTTCGACTTCCCGCAGGACGCGCTCGTGTTCGACGTAGGGCACCAGGCGTACACGCACAAACTTCTGACGGGCAGGAGCCTTGCCTCGCTGCGGCAAAAGGGCGGCGTGAGCGGCTTCCCCGACCCCGAAGAGAGCGGCTGCGACGCCTTTATCGCGGGGCACAGCGGCAATTCGCTGGCGGCGGCGATCGGGCTGTGCAACGCGCGCGACCTTACGGGCGGCACGGGCAAAGTCGTCTGCCTCATCGGTGACGCCTCGCTGGGCAACGGGCTGGCGCTCGAAGCCGTGTTCTCCTCCGAAAAGAAGCCGGACGGGCTGGTCGTCATTTTAAACGACAACGGCATGGCGATCGACAAAAACCGATCGGCATACCGCGCCATATCGCGCATGACCGCAAAAAAGCGGTACCGCACCTTTAATTCGCACCTTGCCAAAACGTTCAAAGAGACGGGCGCCTTCGGCAGGGCGCTGCGCCGCTTCAAATACAATTTAAAGGGCTGGCTGAACAAGAACGACTTTTTCGACCGCTGCGGCTTCAAATACATCGGCCCCGTGAACGGGCATGACCTGCACGGGCTGGTCGCCGTTTTATCGGACATCAAAAAGCTGCACGAGCCCGTGCTGCTGCACTGCATCACGCAAAAGGGCAAGGGCTACCCCCCTGCCGAAGCCGACCCCGCGCGCTACCACGGCACGGGCAGGCAGTTTTTACAGGGCGAGAACGCCTTTTCCTCCGCGCTGGGCGGCATTTTGTGCGCCGAAGCAAAGCGGGATGCGGCGCTTGTCGCCGTGACGGCGGCGATGACGGAGGGCGTGGGGCTTACGGAATTTGCGCAGACGTACCCGCAGCACTTTTTTGACGTGGGGATCTGCGAAGAGTACGCCGTGACGATGGCGGCGGGCATGGCGAAGGGCGGCATGCGCCCCGTCGTGTGCCTGTACGCCACCTTTTTGCAGCGCGCGCTGGGCGAAGCGCTGCACGACGTATGCCTGCAAAACCTGCCCGTGCTGTTCTGCATCGACCGCGCGGGGTTCGTGGGCGCGGACGGAAAGACGCACCAGGGCATATACGACCTTGCGGCGCTGCGCGCCATGCCGAACCTGCGCATCTTTGCCCCCAAAGACGTGCGCGAACTTGCAGACGTATTCGCCTTTGCGCGCGCCTGCAATGCGCCTGCGGCGATCCGCTACCCGAACGGCGGCGCGCCCGCCCTCGGCGGGAACACGCCCATCGCGCAGCGGCTGTGGGAGCCGCTCGCCGAAGGCGACGGCGCCGTTGTGCTCGCCTGCG
>CASDPE010000215.1 GCA_949282395.1 uncultured Bacillota bacterium
CGCACCCTGCTGCCGTCCGCCAGCAGCGTCACGTTGTTTTTGAGCAGCACACACACGCCGTATTCGGCGGCAAAGGTCTGCGCCGCCTCGGCGGCGTGCCCGCGCAGTTCCTGCACGCTCTCTCCGCACAGGCGGGCGAACTCGCCCATGTGCGGCGTGAGCACGACGGAACAGGAACGCGCCGCCTTCAACGCCGAAAGCCCGAACGCGGCGAGCGCGTTGAGCGCGTCGGCGTCCAGAATGAGCGTTCCGCCGAAATTTTCCAGCAAATAGCGCACGATCGCATGCAGCGGGCGGCTTTTGCCCGCGCCCATGCCGACGGCGATCGCGTCCGAGCGCAGGCACAGCTTCTGCAAAAACGCCTCGTCCAAAGCGATGCAGCCCTCTTCTTCGGGCACGGCGGTCAGGATCGCCTCGGGCAGTTTGCCGATGAAATACGGGAACAGCCCCGCCGGCACGCACAGTTCGGTGTACCCGCACCCGCCGCGCAGCGCCGCCTCCGCCGAGAGCAGCGGCGCGCCCGAATAGGCGAAGCAGCCGCCCAGAAGCGCCGCCCTGCCGTAGCTGCCCTTGTTCGTATCGCTCCTGCGGGCGGGGAACAGCGGCGCAAAGTCCGCGCCTTCGCACAGCCCCGCATACACGCAGTCCGGAAGTTCGATCCCGATGTCTTTGCGTACCGTTTTTCCGCAGACGTCCCTGCCCTTTCCGACCAGCAGCCCCGTTTTCAGTTCGCCGACGGCGACGGTCACGTCCGCCCTGACGCACAGTTTATAGGTGCCGTTGTCGCCGTTCAGCCCGCTGGGGATATCGGCGGCGACCACCTTCGCCCCGCTCGCGTTGATGCAGGCGATCGCCTCGGCGGCGGCGCCCTCCGGAACGCCGCGAAAGCCCGTGCCGAACAGCGCGTCTATGATCACGCCGAACTGCTCTTCGGGGAAGGCGGAGAGCACCTCGCCCGTGTATTTTTCCGCCTGCGCGGCGCAGTCTGCCGACCTTTTCTCCCCGACGGGGAAGACCGCCGTGCGGAAGCCGCGCTGCGCAAGCAGGCGCGCCGCGCACCAGCCGTCGCCGCCGTTGTTCCCGCCGCCGCAGACGGCGAGCACGGACGTTCCGCCGCAGGCGCGCAGCAATTTTTCCGTCTCCTCGGCGATCGCCGCCCCCGCGCGCTCCAGCGCGGGGATCCCCCGCTCTTCGATGGTGTACATATCCGCCGCGCGCATTTCGGCGCAGCTGAGTACGTTCCGCATGGCTATCCCTCCTCTTCCGCGCCCAGCGCGGCGAGCGCGTCCTTTGCCGCGTCGTACGAAAACCCCTTAGACAGAAGGTGGCGGTACGCCTTGGAAAAGTTTTCGCGCGTCGGCTCTTTGCCGCGCATGTACTTGCGCGCAAGCTCCTTCGCCGCCTCGTCCTCGCCCGAAAGCCCTTCGAGCGCGGCTTCGATCTGCTCTTCGGCGACGCCGCGGCTTTTCAGTTCCAGAGCGATCAGCCGCGCGCCCTTGCGCCTGCCCGCCTGCTGCACGTACTGCGCGCTGTATTCGGCGTCGTCTAAAAAGCCGTAGCCGCGCAGCTTTTCAACGACGTGGTCGCACACGGCGGGCAGGTACCCCTTTTTTTTGAGGAAATCGCGCATCTGCTTTTCCGTCTTCATCGTGGCGGAAAGGTGCCTCATCGCCTTATCCAGCGCCTGCGTCTTTTCGCTTTCCAGCTGGATGGCGGCAAGCTCCTCCTCTTCGACGTGCATGCCCGCTTTCAGGCGGTGCAGCAGCACCGTATCCAGCCGCATACCGCAAAAAAACGAGCCGTCCACATAGATGTTGCAGCGCTCCTTATCCTTTTTCTGCGGGGTGATATCGGTGATCTCGGGCATCTTTTCCTCCGTCTTTGCAGGGAAGCTGCTCCCCGCACGCCGCGAAGTTTTAACAAAACGCATACGCCGCGCCGCCTGTGCAGCGCACGAAGGCGCCGCCTGCGCCGCCCGTATGCCGCGCCGGAAAGCGGCGCATACAAAAGCGGTGCATACAGAAGCGGCGCAGATAGAAAAATCTGCGCGCAGAGATACGCGCGCAGACAAACTTACGGTTCCACTTTGAATTCGATCTTATCCTGCAAAGACGCAGGGTAATGCACTTCCAGCCACTTGCCGATCAGCGCAAGGTCAGAGTCGCCGTTGCATCCGAACACGATGCGCAGCGGGTCGCGGTTGCTTTCCAGCTTCAGCTCGTACTTCGCCTCCGCGCCGTCGCAGCAGGCGTTCATCCTGCGGCGCAGAAGGTCTTCCAGCCACTCGTAATCTTCGCCCTCTTCCCCCTCTGCGAGGATGGAAAGGTACAGCTCGGCATGCTGCTCGAAGTCCTCCCAAAAACGCACGGCGTTCTTTTCCTTCGGCTTTCTTTTGAACAGCTTATCAAACAGCGCCATGTGCGGCTCCTTACAGCTTCACGACCCAGCCGTGCGGATCGGGCAGCCTGCCCGTCTGGATCCCCGTGATGGTATCGTACAGCCACTTGGTGACCCTGCCCATTTCCCCGCCGTTGACGGTGTAATCTTTGCCCTTGTACTCCATCATGCCGACGGGCGAGATGACCGCCGCCGTGCCCGTGCCGAACGCCTCATCCAGCGTGCCGTTTTTCTGCGCTTCCAGCACCTCGTCAATGGATACGCGCCGCTCCGAAACCTTATAGCCGTTCGCCTTCAGAAGTTCGATGCAGCTCTTGCGCGTGATGCCGGGCAGGATCGACCCGACCAGCGCGGGGGTCACGACCTCGCCGCCGATGACGAAGAACATGTTCATCGACCCGACTTCTTCCACGTACTTCTTTTCGTTCGCGTCCAGCCACAGCACCTGGTCGAACCCCTTCTTTTCCGCCTCTTCGCCCGCTTTCAGGCTGACGGCGTAGTTTGCGATGCACTTGGATTCGCCCGTGCCGCCGACGGTCGCGCGGGTGTAATAGTCCTCGACCAGCAGCCGCGTGGGCGCCAGCCCGTGCGCGTAATAGCTGCCGACGGGCGAAAGGATGATGAAGAACAGGTATTCGTTGCTCGCATGCACGCCGAGGGCGACCTTCGTGGCGATGATGGACGGGCGGATGTACAGCGCCGTGCCGGGCGCGGTGGGGATCCAATCCCTTTCGATCTTCAAAAGTTCGAACAGCGCGTGCAGCACGAACTCTTCGTCGATGCGCGGGATGCACATGCGGTCGGCAGAGCGGTTCATGCGTTTGAAGTTCTCTTCGGGGCGGAACACGCGGATCTCGCCCTTGTCGTTTTTGAACGCTTTCAGCCCTTCGAAGATACCCTGCGCGTAATGAAAGACGGTGGTGGCAAGGTCGAAGGCGACGGGCGCGTACGGCTCGATCTTCGCATCATGCCAGCCCTGCCCCGCCGTGTAGCGCATGGTGAACATGTGGTCGGTGAAGTACTTGCCGAACCCGAGCGGCTCGCCCGCCGCGGGCTTCTGCTTCGGCTGCTGCGTTTTGACGATCTTCAATTCCATAACTTCCTCCCCCGTGCCGCAAAAAGCGGCGCGGAAACCGTGCTTTATTTCTTATTTCCAGACTATTATACCACG
The DNA here is from genome assembly GCA_949282395.1 of uncultured Bacillota bacterium. Lineage (GTDB taxonomy): Bacteria > Bacillota > Clostridia > Christensenellales > Borkfalkiaceae > Borkfalkia. Next base: position 3,569 of record CASDPE010000215.1, read on the forward strand.
CCCCGCCGCGTTTGTAAACAATTTATAAAACGGATAAACCGAATCGCATTCATCGATTTTCCGAATCGCTTCCCGCTCCTGCGGGGAACGCCGCCCAGCGCGTATCCCCTTCGCGGATGCGCACCCTGCCCGCCAGAAAATCCTGCATCGCCGCCGCAAGCCCCGCCGCCGCCTGCTCCTCAACGGAGAGCGCGACGGTGACGTCGCCCGCGTACTCGGTGCCCTGCACCGCGGCGCCGTGCAGCGCCAGAAATTTTTTGAGTGCGTCAAACAGCTCGTACCCGACGGAGGCGTACAGCGT
>CASDPE010000216.1 GCA_949282395.1 uncultured Bacillota bacterium
GTAACATCCGCCCCGCAGGGCACGTGCACGAGCGCGCGCTGCCCCTTGCCGACGGGGCAGAGCAGGTCTGCCGCGCGCAGCGCGGCACAGGCGCCGCCGAAGGGGATGCGCTCGGAAGGATAGACGGCGGGCAGCTCTTCAAAGATCGGGCGTTCGCTCCCGCCCTGCGCGGCGCCGTTCACCGTCTCCGTCTGCACGAACAGCCGCACGCCGCCCTTGCTTTCGGCATAGCCCGTGAGCGTGTCGCCCGCGCGCAGCTGCTGTTTTTTGATCAGGGACTCGGGAACGACGGGGTCGTTCTTCCCCTCCCTGTGCCCGTGCAGCCGCAGATAGCCGCTGCCCGCGTTGCATTCGAGCACCCCGCTCAGCAGTTCGTCCCCGTAGCCGTACTTCTGCTGCGGGCTGCAATCGCGGAAGTTCATCTCCTGCGCGGGCGCGTCGCTGAAATCGTACCCGTTTGCCGCGCCGCATTCGGCGACCATCTCGCGGATGCGCGCCACGTTCTCTTCGGACGCCGCCTCCGCCTTGACGCGCGCGCCCTTTCTGGCAAGCGGCGACGCGGGTACTTCCCCGCAGGCGACGGCGAGCAGGCGCATGATCAGGTCGCGCTTGCGCCCGTTCGTGGGCACCTTCACCCCGAACGCGCGCGCCAATGCGCGCACTTCGAAAATGCCGAACCTGTCTACATAATCGTACACGCGTTTATACTGTTTGAGGATCTCTTCGTTTGTCATCGTACCGCCTCCAAAATGACCGTTTTCCCCTCCGCCTCCGCGCAGGGCAGTTCCAATTCCTTTTTATACAGACAGTTCTCCGCGCCCATCCGCTCCGAAAAAGCGGAGAGCGGGGCGATGCCGAGCGTACAGCCGGGCAGCGCATAGTGCATGGGGATCACCGTCTTCGGGCGGATCGCCCGCACGTACTCCTCCGCGCCCGCCGCGTCCACCGTATATACGCCGCCGACGGGGATGAGCAGCACGTCCGGCGAGCCGATCGCCGCCAGCAGCTCTTCCGTCGGCTCCTGCCCGATGTCCCCCATGTGGCAGACGCGCACGCCGTCCGCCTCATACAAAAAGACGGTGTTCGCGCCGCGCTTTGCGCCGCGCACCTCGTCATGCCACGACGGGATGCCCGTCACCGTGAACCCGCCGAGCGTATACCTGCCCGCTTGGGCGACGGTACCTTTCAGCCCCGCCGCGCCGCGCACGTTCGCATGGTCGCCGTGCCCGTGGCTGCAGACGGCGTAATCCGCCGCAACGCGCGGCATGGGATAGCCGACGCCCGCATACGGGTCGGTCAGGATGCGCGTGCCGCACGCCGCCGTCAGAAGAAAGGCGGAATGCCCCAGATAGGTTATCTTCATACTCCCTCCTTATCGTCCGCGGCGGGCGCGCCGCGCCCCGCCGCAGGTATTTTATCCGTTCCCCGCACACAGGAGGCGGGAAGAAAGGCGATCTTCCGCCGCGAAGGCTGCCCCGCAAGGCAGAGCGTGTATTCCGCGCAGAAACCGTTCTCCGTAAAAAACGTGCTGTGCGTCCGCACCGTTGCGGGCAGTTCGCCGTACGGCGTTACGATGCGCGCAGATGTTACGCGCCGCACATCGAAGGTCAGTTCGTAGGAAAGTTCGCCCTCGCAAACAACGCGCGCCCCGCCGTACACGGTATACGTCGCGCCCTCCGCCGTAAAGCGGAGAACTTCCCCTTCCCGGCCGTGCCCGCACACGGGCACGCGGCGCACGCCGCTCTCATCCTCCGTGACGAGGAACCATTCCTCTTCCCGCATACGGCATCCCTCCGCATCGCAACATACTGTAAAGAACAAAGCGCCCGCCCTTCGGCGGAGCCGCCCGTCCTTTTACAGTATAACACAAAGCGCGAATTTTGTAAATTATTTTTGAACCGTGTCGTATACTTTTTTAAAAAATAAAAACGCGGCACGCCGTATCTGTAAAAAAACGGCTTGCCGCACGCGCGGGCTACGTGATCTTGCGCTCCCTGTCAAGCTGCTCTTTGCGCAGCCTGCCCTCTTTCAGAAGGGCTTTGAGCGCCGCCTCGTCCTCCGCGTCCAGCGCGGAAAGGTACGTTTGCAAGTTGGCGATGAGCGTGGCAAGCTCCGCCTTTGCGGCGGGCAGGTTGAGCATGTACAGGCGCGCCCACACCTCTTCGTCCACGCCCGCGATGCGCGTCATATCCTGAAAGCTGCCGCCCGTAAACCCGTTGAAGCCCTCCGCCGCCTCGCTTTTGACGTACGCGTTGGAAACGATGTGCGCCAGCTGCGAGGTGTACGCGATCTTGCGGTCGTGGTACGCCGCGGAGCAATGCGGCATGCAGGCAAAGCCCATCTTGGAAAACAGCTTTTCAAGAAGGCGCACCGCGTCCCCGTCCGTCCGCCCGTTTTCGCAGAGGATGACGCTCGCGCCGTCGAACAGCGTTGCCAGCGAATTTTCGTACCCCGAAACTTCGCGCCCCGCCATCGGATGGCAGCCGACGTAGCGGTACGTGCGCGGCGCGGCGTACACGCACGCTTCCACCGCGCCCTTCACGCCGCAGAAGTCCGCGACGACCGCGCCCTCTTTGAACCTGCCCGTATCCAGCACGCGCATCGCCGCGTCGGGCGGGAGAGCGACGAGCACGACGTCGTACCCGTCAAAACGCTCCGCGGGCGCGCGGATCGCGCCCTCTTCGGCGGCGCGCCG
>CASDPE010000217.1 GCA_949282395.1 uncultured Bacillota bacterium
CGCCGAAGCCCGAGCCCAAGCCCGCCGAAGCGGCAAAACCCGCCGAGGACAAAGCGCGCGAAGAAGCCGTGCGCGAAGCCCGCGCCGCGGAAGAGCCGGACGACGAGCCGATCGATTGGTAATTTATTCCCCATACAGACACGCTGCGCGCCGTTCGGCGCGCAGTATTTTTTTGAAAGAAGTCAAAAAAAGTAAACAAAAAATCAAAAAAAGATAAGACAACGTTCCCCTTCCGTGTTATAATGGTAACAGGATCGGTTGCGGCAGAGCCGCACGCACGATAAGGAGGAAACCACGATGAATTGCCCGATCTGCGGAAAAGAGAACCCGAACGACGCGGTCTTCTGCAAATACTGCGGCAGGCGCGTAGACGGCAAAAAGCAGTGCCGCGCCTGCGGCAAGCTGATCGACGCCGACGCAGCGTTCTGCAACTACTGCGGCGCTCCCGCGTCCGCCGCACCGTCCGCCGCTCCGTTCGGCGGCGCGGCAGTGTACCCGCCCCGCACGGAGGCGCCCGCCGCATTCTATGCAGAACAAGCGCCCGCTCCCGCACCGCCCTATGCGCCCGCAGCGGCATACGCCCCGCGCCGCCCGCTCACTGCGGAAGAGGCAGCGGAGCGCAAACAGCGACACGCAAACGTGCTGCAAAAAGTGATGCGCTACTGCTCGCAGGGCTTTTCGCTGGCGATGGCGGCGTTCGCGCTCATCTTCGTCTTTTTGGTCGGCATTACGGCGACCGTATCGGCAAACGGCGAAAGCGCGTCGGGAGGAACGGACATCTACTACTATTTCGGCGACGTTTACCGCGAGATCGGCGACCTGCTCGGCGGCATGACCGAATACTCGGGAACGTTTGCGACTTCGGTGTACCTGTACGCCGTGCCGCAGACCGTCCTTATCGCCGTATTTCTGCTCGCCGTGGCGGCGCTTTCGATCACGGGCATCGTGCTTGACATTCTGCGCCTTACAGGCAAACGCAGAGACGGGAAGAGCGTTTCCTTGTACGCCTTTTTGCTGTACACCGCCTTTGCCGCCGCCTTTATGGCGACAAACAGCGTATGGTTAGACATGAAGCAGCTGTTCGGCAGCGGTTCCTTCTTCATCCATGCGAACGGCGCCACGGCGGCGGGCATCGCGCTCGGCTCGGTGTTCTTTACCCTGTACATAGCCTGCCGCATCACGGCAAACGCGCGCAAGCTGTTCAAAGAAAACCTTGTGACCACCGTGCTCGCCTTCGTCTGCGTGCCGCTTGCGCTCGTCGTTTTCAGCGTGGCGGCGACCCCTTTGGTGCAGATGTTCACTTCGGGCACACACGTCCTTTCCGCTGGCCCGCTCATGCTGCTGGCAGCGATCGGCATACTGTGCCAGACGGATGAAGCCGCAGCCGCCTTCGGCGAAGGGTATGCGGCGGGCAGCATCGCCATGCTGCTGCTGTGCTACCTGTTTGCGGCGGCGGTCATCACGGTCGGGCTGCTGTGCATGCGCAAAAGCTGGCTCGCCGCCCTGTCTCCGCAGAAAAACGGCGCGCTCGCATGGAGCGTTGTGCTTACCGCATGCAGCGCGGGGCTGCTCGTCTCATACATCGTCGGTACGTCGCTGTTTTTGCAGGGCGCGGCGGGCGGCGCCGAGATCACGACGGAAGACACCTTCGGCTATGCCGTTCCCATTGCGATCCTCATCTTTTCGCTGGTGCTTTTGGGGGTGAACGTCGCCCGCAAAGTGTTTGCCGCCCGCAAATACGGGCGGCAGCGCGGGGCTGCACAGCCCGCCGCTTTTGCGTACCCCTCCCCCGCCGCGGCGTACCCTACGCAGACATCCGCCGCATACCCCGCGCAGACGCCTGCCGCGTACCCCGTATACGGCGAGGCGGCGGCGCAGAACGCAAAAAAAGGCTCCGCCCCTGCCGAAGTGCAGGAAGAGCCCGAAGAGCCTGCCGACGAATAAAAACAGATATGCAAAAGCGGGCGCCGCTTCCGAAGGGAAGCGGCGCCCGCTTTCACTTTGTTGCTTTGTTGTTATACGCGGACGCGGCGCAGCACGAACAGTTCGCTGCGGAGCGCGCCGCTGTCACGGCGGGCGGTCTGCACGGGATCGGGCAGCGGCACGGGGATATCCGCCTGCATGAGCAGCGCGCCCGTCGCCGTGAACACTTCTCCCGAACCGTGCGCGCGCACTTCATACACCGCCGCAGGTTCCAGCCCCTTGAAGCGGACGGTCACGGGCGGATCGCTCGGGGTAAAGCGCAGCGCGTTGACGGCGGCGATCGCCGAAGAGCCGTCGCACGCAACGGTGATGTACCCTGCCGCGTTGCTACCTTCCAGCCGGTACTGCTGCCCGAATTGCAGCAGCTTCCTGTTCTCCTTATAAAATGCGATCTGCGCCGCGATCTCTTTGCGCTCTTCCTCTGTCAGGGCGCAGGGGTCGAGCTCGTAGCCGAGCACGCCGCCGCACGCAACGTTGAACCGCGCCGAAAGCGGGTTGCTGTTGCCCGTCTGGTGGTTGGGGCAGTCGGAAACGTGCGCCGCCATCGTGCGCTGCGGGTAGCCGTACGAAGTGCCCTCCTGAATGGCGATGCGCTCGCGCGCGTCGGTGTCGTCGCTCGTCCAGATCTGCGGGAAGAAGCAGAGCATGCCAAGGTCGAACCTGCCGCCGCCGCCCGCACAGCCTTCAAACAGCACCGAAGGGAAGCGTTT
>CASDPE010000218.1 GCA_949282395.1 uncultured Bacillota bacterium
CTTGACCATGAAATGCGTGCCCAGACGCCTGTACCGCGGCAGTAACAGCACATCCACAGCCCGGCAGAGCAGGTTGTAGCGCCAGTTGAACGGGGAAAACGGCTTTGTCATGGCGGAGGACGCACCGGAGCGATGGGCGGCATGCGCGGCGCGGCTGCTTGAAGATCCGGCGCTGTGCGGACGGATTGGCGCGGCGGCACGCGCGACGGTTTGCGGTTCGTTCACATGGGATGCGGTGAGCGGGCGCTATCTGGAGAGCTACAGGCGCAAGCTGGAGGAAGGCGGGGAGAAGGATGAGCGTGGAAGCGGTGCGCGTCAGCGCGATCATACCGGTGTACAACACGGCGCTTGAGCTGCCCCGAAGCCTTGACTCGGTGCTGGGGCAGGCGTTTGAGGGGCTGGAGGTCATCGCGGTGGACGACGGCTCGACGGACGGCTCCCCGGAGGTCTGCGCGCGATATGCGCAAAGGGATGCGCGGGTGCGCGTGCTCATCGTGCCGCACGGGGGCGCAGGCGCGGCGCGCAACCTGAAAAAACTTTCCTCCGCGGAGCGCGCCGCCGAAAACGCGGAGGCGACGCTTGCCGAGGGCAGGTGCATGGCGCGCATCGACCCGGAGGACGCCGATCTTGCGTTCCTCGCCTCCGAGCGTGACCCCGCCGCGTCGCTGCGCGCGTTCTTCAAAAAATACGCGCGGCAGATCGTCAAACTCAAAAAGTGCTTTATCCTTTCGCCCGCCACGGCGAGCGTGCTCTTCCGCCCCGAAGAATACGAGGGGTTCGACGTCGCGATCGTAGACGAGGCGAGCCAGCTTTCGCCCGTCGAACTTCTGCCCGTGCTCTTCCGCGCAAAGAGCTGCGTCATCGTCGGCGACGAATGGCAGATGCCGCCCATCAAACACTTCGCGGCGAAGTACGAGCGCAGGATCACGGCGGAGGACGGCTCGGTGGAGTACGTGCTCGAACCCGAGCTTTCGGCGCTCACCCTCGCGCTGCGGGGCAGGGGTTTGCGCACCGAGGAGCTTTTGTGCCATTACCGCAGCAAAACGGAGGCGCTCATCGCCTTTTCGCAGCGGGCGTTCTACCCGTACATGCGTACCTTCCCCGCGCCCGTTCCCTTTGCCGAGGGGCTGGGCTTTACGGACGTGTATGTGCCCGAAGGGCGGTGCGACAAGGGCGTGAACGCCGCGGAAGCCGCCGCCGCGCTCGCCTGTATCCGCAGCCATTTTGCGCGCTATTACGATGAGGAAAAGGGCGTGCTGCACGCCTCTTTCGGCGTGGTCGCCTTCGGCGAGGAACAGGCGGAGTGCATCGAAAAGCTCGCCCGTTCCGACGGCGAGCTCTGTGACAAAATGTGCCGTGCGCGCGACAATTTTGAAGACGTACCCGAAAAGCTGATGTTCTTTAAAACGATCGAAACGGTGCAGGGGCAGGAAACGGCGCACCTGATCCTCTCGCTCACCTACGGGAAGACGGCGGACGGGCGCACGGTGAACAGCTTCGGGCAGCTCAACCGCGATAAGCTCGGCAAGTGCATCTTCAACGTCGCCGTCACGCGGGCGCAGAGCAGCGTCACCGTCATCCATTCGGTGCAGGCGGAAGAGATCACGGGCGAGAGCGTCGCCTACATCCGCGAATACCTCGCCCTGGCGCGGCGCTTTGCCGCGGGCGGCAGGGAGCAGTTCGTTTCCGAACCGCCGCAGGCGGGCTTCGTGCAGAGCGTGGCGGAGTACATCGCCTCCTGCGGGGTGGAAAGGGAGCGCATCGTGTGCAACTACGGCGTGACGGACGGCTCGGTGCGCATGCCGGTCGCCGTGCTTTCAAAAGACCTTTCGCGCGCGGAGCTGGGCGTATGGTGCGAACAGCCCGCGGGGAAAAAGTACAATTACCTCGATTACAACATGCGCTATTTTGAAAACTTCGAACGCTGCGGCTGGAACCTGCACAGGGTGTACGCGCACGACTGGGCAGACAACGCCGAAGCCGAGCGCGAGGCGCTTGCCGCAGCGCTGAAAAAATACGTAAAATAAAGGAGGCTTTGCAAAATGCCCAAACAGCTGGAAGAAAAGGTGCACGCACCGAACAACGACCTGAAACAGGAGGCGGAAAAGCTGCGCCTCGAACGCGAGCGCAAGCAGAAGATGCAGGACTATGACGCGAAGATCATGGGACTTGCAGAAAAGACCATCGACTTCACGCTCGAATACGGCGCGGAGGATTTCCGCTCGCAGATGCTGCTCTCGTTCCTCGACGTGGCGCTGGAAATGAAGGACATGATCAAGATGCTGGACGGCATCAACGTAGCCATGTCCTGCATCTTTGAAGCGATCTCCTTCATCGACACGGCGATCAACTTCGATACGGCGCTGCAAAACGAGTCTTTGCAGCAGTCGTACGGCTTCTTCTCGCGCTGGAAGCGCAGGCGCCGCATGCGCCGCGTCATCCGCAACAACCAGAACAGGATGACCGTCGCCATCGACAACATTTTAGGGCAGCAGCGCATGGCGCAGGAGATGACGGAAGCGCTGCGCGCGTCCTGCATCCGCATGCGCATGACCATGAACAAGCGCGACGAAAAGCGGCAGAAGGCGGAGGCGAAGAAGATCGCGCAGGGCAAAGCCGTGCCCGCGCCCGCAGGGCCGAGTAAGGCGCAGACGCTCATTGCGGAACTCATGAAGCAGCGCGGGCTCGGC
>CASDPE010000219.1 GCA_949282395.1 uncultured Bacillota bacterium
CGACGAGCGGCATTGCCGCGTCCAGACACGCCTGATAGCCGTCATGTCCCCGTTTTTTGATCACGTCGTCGGGATCGAGGCCCTCGGGCAGGGAAACGACGCGCACGTTGAGCTGTTCTTCGCGCAGGATCTCCAGCCCGCGGATGGCGCCCTTCTGCCCCGCAAAGTCGCCGTCGTAACTGATGAGCACGTTGTCCGCGTACCGCTTGGCAAGGCGCGCCTGCTCCTTGGTGAGCGCGGTGCCCATGCTCGCGACGACGTTCTCAAACCCCGCCTGGTACAGCGAAATGGCGTCCATGTACCCTTCGACGATGATGATATCCGAAAGCCCGCCCGCCTTTTTCAGCTTTTTGACGAGGTTGATGTTGTACAGGTTCTTGCTCTTGTTGAAGACGATGGTCTCTTTGGTGTTCTTGTATTTGGCGAAGTCCGTCTTTTCGAGCATCCTTCCGCCGAACGCGACCACGTCGCCGAAGGCGTTGATGATGGGAAAGATGAGCCTGCCGCCCAGCGCGTCGATCAGCTCGCCGCCGCGTTCAGACTTTGCGACCGCGCCGCTTTCGAGCATCGCCTCCTGCGAATACCCCTTAGAGCGTAGAAAGCGCGGAAGGTCGCGGAAATTCAGCGACGCGCCCAGCCCGAACTTGCGCACGACGGGCGCGCTGATGCCGCGTTTCAGGATGTAGTCGATGTGCTTGTCCGCATGCCCGCCGTTGAGGTTGTCCAGATAAAAATGCGCCGTGTCGCGCAGCAGGCGCAGCACCTCGTCGCGCTTCTTTTTCGCGCGCGCCGCCTCCTCGCTGTCATACTCGGTTTCAGGCACGGGCAGCTTTGCGCGCTCGGCGAGGATGCGCACCGCGTCCATGAAATCGACGGATTCGATCTCGCGGATGAAGGTGATCACGTCTCCGCTGGCGCCGCAGCCGAAGCAGTGGTAAAACTGGTCGGACGGGTTGACGGCGAACGAAGGCGTCTTTTCATGGTGGAACGGGCAGCACGCCCAGAAGTTCAAGCCCTTCTTTTCCAGATGCACGTAGCTGCCGATGACGTCGACCAGATCGTTCTTGTTTTTCAGTTGTTGGATGAATTCCGGATCCGGCCCTTTCAACGCAAGCCCCCTTTACTTTTCCAGATCCTGCTCGCTCAGCGCCCAGCTGCGCGGCACGAACAGATTTTCAAACACCGCCACGGCGAACTTGTCCGTCATGGACGAAAGGTAATCGCACACCGCCTGCGAAGGCGGCGCCTTTTCGGCGAGCGAACGGTAAAACGCGGGCAGCTTTTCCGTATGCGCGGTGAAGTAGTCGTACATCGCCGCGAGCATGCGCAGCGCGCGCTCCTCTTCCTTTTTTGTCTGCTCGGTTATGTAAACGCGCTCAAACATGAAGGAGCGCAGGCTTTCCAGCGCGGCGGCTTCGCGTTCGCCCATCTGCACGCAGTTTTTGCCGTTGCTGTGTTCGTAGATGGAAGAGATCATGGTATTGATGCGCTCGCGCGTGGTGCCGCCGAGCACGGCGATCTCCCGCGCGGGCAGGTCCTCCTCCCGCAAAAGCCCCGCGCGGATCGCGTCTTCGATGTCATGGTTGACATACGCGATGCGGTCGGCGATCGAAACGGCGCAGCCTTCGAGCGTGGCGGGCTTCCCGCCCTTTTTGTGGTTGAGGATGCCGTCGCGCACCTCAAAGGTGAGGTTCAGCCCCCTGCCCTCGTTTTCCAGCACGTCTACCACCCGCAGCGACTGCACGTTGTGCGCAAACCCCGCGGGATTCAGGGCGTTGAGCGAGCGCTCGCCCGCATGCCCGAAGGGGGTGTGCCCCAGGTCGTGCCCCAGCGCGATCGCCTCGGCAAGGTCTTCGTTGAGGGCGAGGCAGCGCGCGATGGAGCGCGCGATCTGCGACACGTCGATGGTGTGCGTCATGCGGGTGCGGAAGTGGTCGCCCTCGGGCGAAAAGAACACCTGCGTCTTGTTTTTCAGACGCAGAAACGCCTTGCTGTAAATGATGCGGTCGCGGTCGCGCTGAAAATCCGTGCGCATGGAACAGGCAGCCTCTTCCCGCTGCCGCCCGCGCGTATCCTTTGATTTGCAGGCAAAGGGAGAGAGGAACGCCTCCTCCATTTCGTACCGCCTGCGCTTGCTTTCGCTCTCCATGTTCCCTTCCCCCGCCTTATATATTCTCTGTCCGCGCAAAAATCCCTTTTCTTTTTACAAAATTTTTACCCGTTTATACGTACAGCCCGCCGTTTGCGCGCAGGATCTCGCCGTTTATATAGCGGCTCTGCGTCAGAAAGAGCACGGCGGCGGCGATCTCTTCGGGCTGCGCCTGCCGCCCGAGCGGCACGCCGTGCAGAAAATCCTGCAATTCCGCCTCCGAAAGGCGGGCGTTCATCTGCGTTTCCACAATGCCGCAGGCGACGCAGTTGACGCGGATGCCAGACGGCGCAAGCTCCTTCGCCGCCGCCTTGGTGAACCCGATGAGCGCGGCTTTGCTCGCCGAATACGCCGCCTCGCAGGAGGCGCCCTCCTCCCCCCAGACGGAGGAGATGTTCACGACGGCGCCGCCGCCCCGCCGCAAAAACAGCGGCACCGCCGCGCGCGTGCACAAAAACGCGCCTTCGCAGTTGACGGCAAACACCTCGCGCCACTGCGCGAGGGAGG
>CASDPE010000220.1 GCA_949282395.1 uncultured Bacillota bacterium
ATCTTGTGGATAGAACAATACCTTAGGAGGGGGCTGTTATATCCATTTAACTACGGAAGCGTATTGAATTTTATTGCACGAGGCAGAAATGATTGTCGGAAAAAATTTTATACCAAAATTTATACCAACTTTTTTCCGCCCCGTGAAAATAAGAATAAATCAAGCAGTTTTGCGCGAAAAACGTGCGTTTTGGGCAATATCTTGTGGATAGACCAAACCCTTAGGAGGGGGCTGTTATATCCATTTAACTACGGAAGCGTGACACGTTTGTGCGGCGGCGCTGCGTTTGGGCGGAAGCCGCTTCAACGGTTCGCAGAATATTTTACTATACTCTGCCAAAAAAAGCAAATCATTTTATCGTGCTATCACGATAAATTCTGTTCGGCAAAGAAAATTGTCTGTTTCGCGCGTGGCGGCAATTTTTTGGCATGAAAAGAAAAATTATCAAAGGCAGAGAATTGATTTTTAGGCAAAAATAGGTTATAATAAAAAAAGAATTTGAAGCGACGGCTTCGGAGGTAGTATGGATAAGATTCAGTTGCTTCGGCAACGGCGGGCGAAGGTGCTTGCCGCAGGGAAAGAGATCCGTAAGACGGTCGCCGCACTTGTCGATGCGGACAGCTTTGTGGAGCTTTCGGGATTCAGTTTTTCGAAGGAGCCTTTTTATGACGCGTTCAGCGGAGAAAGCGCTTCGAAAAACGGAAGCGAAGGCGGCGCGGAAGGGGAAGGCATCGTAACGGGCTTTGCCACGATCGAAGGAAATCCCGTTTACGTTGCGGCGCAGAATTTTGAAGTGCTGCACGGCGGGGTGAGCGCGGCAAACTGCGCAAAACTTTTAAAGTGCCTTACGCTTGCGGAAAAAAATTCCACCCCCGTTTTGTATGTGCTGCACAGCCTCGGCGTGCAGATCGGGGAAGGCGTTTGCGTTTTGGAAGGGCTTGCGTCGGTCATCGCCAAAGCGGCGAAGCTGCACGGCGTGGTACCGCAATTTGCCGTGATCGACGGCGAGGTCTACGGGCAGGCAGCGGTGCTTGCCGCCTGTGCGGACTTTACCTTCTTTACAAAAGACGCGGTGCTTGCGGCGGACAGCCCGCTCGTGCTTTCGGCAAAGAGCGGAAAAAATCTTGCCAAGGAAGAAGTGGGCGGCGCAGACGCTCTCGATAAAACGAACGTCGTTTCGTTCGCGGACGCGGCGCATGCGGAGATCCGCGCCGACATTGCGAAGATCCTCGGGCTGATCCCCGCATACGGCGCACTGGTCGAAGAGAACGGGGCGGATCTGAATGAGGCGTTCCCTGCGCTGAACAAGCGCTGCGATGCCGACGCGCTGATCAAGAGCGTGTTTGACGCGGGTTCGTATATCGAAACGGGCAAGACCTGTTCCCCGCAGGTGCGCTGCGTGCTTGGCAGGGTCGGCGGCATTTCGGTCGCGGCGGTCGTGTTTGACGGCGGGGAGGAAGGCGCCCTGTTGGATGCGGAGTCGGTCGCCAAAGTTACGGCGTTTGTCGAATTTGCCGCGTACTATGACATCCCGTTTGTCAGCTTCACCGATGCGCTCGGGCTGCGCCCCGATCTTGCAACGGCGAACAGCCTTGCACTGAAAAATATTTTCAAACTGGCGGAATCGTACGACCTGCATGAAAACGCGCGGATCGCCGTGATCTACAAAAGGGCGGTCGGGCTCGGGTATACGTTGTTTGCCGCGAAGTCGATGGGGTTTGATTATGTGTATGCGTTTGCAGACGCGCGGGTCGCGCTGTTTGAGGACGCAAAGGGGGCGGAGATCGAGTTTTCCGCCGAAGCGCATACGGATCCCGCAAAATTTGCGGCACGGTATGCCGATGCGACCGCCGACCCCGTCAACGCGGCAAAGAACGGCTATGTCGACAACATTATCGAGCCTGCGCTCGTGAAGCAGTATCTTGTAGCGTCGCTGCAGATGCTGTTGAAGTGAGGCGGATATGCTGAATATCTGGAATCTTTTATCAACGATACCGGAAAAGGATCCTGAAACGGGGAAATTGATCACCGAACTTACGATCCCCGAATCGCTGCTGTACGCGTTGATCGGGTTTATCGTAACATTTATCGGGATCGTCATTATCATCTTTATTATTTGGCTGGCGGGGCTGATCGCACGAAAGTCGGTGGCGAGGAAGAAGGCGTCCGCCGACATGCAGGCGCAATACGGCGCCGCACACGACGCGCTTGCGGATGACGGCGGCATAAGCGAGGCGGAGCGTGTTGCGATCATTGCCGCGATCGCCGCTTATTATGAGAGTGAAAACGCAGCGGTCAGCGAATTTAAAGTACGGCGCATCAGGCGCATTTAATTCAAAGAGAGGAGAAAAGGATATCATGCGTAAATTCATTGTTACCATTGACGGCAAAAACTACGAAGTCGGTGTGGAAGAAGTGACGGACGGGCAGCCTGTTGCTCCCGCGCCGCAAGCGCAAGCCGCTGCCGTGGCGGCGCCGCAGCCCGCCGCAGCGGCGGTCGGAGCATGGGTGTAGCTGCTTGCCCCCTTCCCCGGGCTTATCATAGAGCTGCTCGTGAAAGAAGGGGATACCGTCACCGTGTACCAGCCCGTGATCGTGTTGGAAGCGATGAAAATGGACAACGACATCACG
>CASDPE010000221.1 GCA_949282395.1 uncultured Bacillota bacterium
CCCGCGCCATACGCGCAGCCGTATACGCAGCCTGCGCAGGCGGCGTGGCAGACGGCGGCGCCGCGGTGGACGTACGGGCAGCCGCGCGCAAAATCGGCGAACGCCCTCGGGCTGCAATGGGGCTGCTTCCTGCTCTTTTTGCTTCTGGCGGCAAGCGCCATGGCGTTCTTTTTCCTGAACGTGTTCGAATATTCTCTTGCAGGCGTCGTTGCGGAGTCGCATTCCGTCTTCGGCATCACGGGGCTGTTCGGCGGGCAGGATGCGGGCATCACGGAGGCGTCGATCTTCTACGATTACAACGTGTATATCGTACTTATTACAATGCTGTACAGCATCGCCGCCTTTATCGGGGTGTTGTATCTGTTCGTCTGTTGGCAGTCTCCCGGCAATTATCACCGCAGCATGCGCAAGAACATTCTGTTCAACGCAAGCGCGCAGGCGGTCTGTTCACTGATCGCAATGGTGCTGTATATCGTATTTTCGAACGCCTTTTTCACGGATATGGGGGTTGCGGTCGGCAGCTTGAGTGTGCTGCCCTATGTGTGCTTCGGGGTGAACGCGGTGCTGTTTTTCTGCGCGCTGGCGCTGTTCCGCGCAAAAAATACGGACGCGCTGGCGTACCTTACGGTGTGGGACACGAGCGGGTTTGCCGATTTTTGCAAACGGCACAGGGCGGCAGTCGTCACGGGCAGCGGCATCCTTGTTGCGGCGGCGTCGCTGGTGCTCTTTCTGTGCTATCCGCTGTATTCGGACGGGCTGCTCACCTATACGCTGCCGCAGGTATACGACATGCTGCGCCTGTTAAGCGGAACGGACGCCATGGCAACGGCCCGCACGCTGTGCATCGTGGTATTCGTGCTGTTCGCCGTGTTTGCGGCGCTCTGGATCCTGGTGAACGCGCTCGGGGCGACGATCAGGGATCCGGACGCGACGATTCGCCTCGGGTATACGACGGGGAAGCAAAAGGGGATCGTCGCGGCGATGATGATCGCCGTGGTTGTACTGTTCGCGGCAATATATATCCTTGCCATATTCCTGCCGCGGGAGTTGGACCTGGACGGGGGGACGTCTGCGGCGCTGTTTGAACTCCTGCTGCTTTGGCTGATCGTTATGCTGGCGGGGAGCTGGCTCAGCGGATTGGCGGGCGCGCGCCTCTCCCCCGAAGAGGCAAAGGAACTGCGCCTGCTGAAAAGAAGGGGCGGGCTCGGGTCCAAAGGAAAAAGATGACCGTATCCGGCATGAGGCGCTCCGCAGGGGGGCGCCTTTTTTTGGAAGGCCGCCGTGCGGCAGACTGATCGTTTGGAACATTTTTAACATAACATTTCCGCGCGGGAAGATATTGGGCAAAAAACGGTACAAGCAAGGCGTTGCCGTGTTATAATAAAAAAGTAAGTCTGTCGGAAGAATGGTTCTGTTCGATAAATACAAACGAAGATCTGTAACGGTATGAGTACTTTTGGTTTTGTTGTCATGATAACGGCGATCGCGGGAGTCGTCGGGACGGGCCTTGGCGGGCTGTTGGGAGTCTTATTCACACGCAATTCCGAAAAGATCGTCAGCCTGCTTTTAAGTTTTGCGGGCGGCGTCATGGTGAGCATCGTGTGCCTCGATCTGCTTGCGGACGCGCTCGGGCGGGCGCCCGGTTCTGTGGGGCATGTATTCCTTGTCGTCGGGATGACGGCCGTCGGGTTCGGGCTCATCTATCTTCTGAACCTGCTCGTCGACAAAAAGACGAACCCGCAGGTCAAGCACATCGATAAACAACATCCGAAAACGGCGGACCAGCTTTCGGAACTCATCCACAGCGACCATTACGAAGAGCATAAAAAGGAATATGCGCAGACGAAGGAGCAGAAGTCGCGCCGTCAGCTCTTTATGGCGGGGCTTGTCATGGCGTTCGCGATCGCCCTCCATAACTTCCCCGAAGGCATGGTCATCGGCGCATCTTATGCAAGCGACGAAACAACGGGCGGCGTCGGCGGGCTTGCCACGGCGATCGTCATCGGGCTGCACAACATCCCCGAGGGCATGGCGGTCTCGGTCCCGCTTGCCGCGGGCGGCATGGGCAAGGTGAAAGCGACCATTCTCACGGCGCTCACCGGCGCGCCGACGATCCTCGGCGCGATGCTGGGGTACTTCCTCGGTACGCTCAGTCCCGTCATGCTCGCGCTGTCGCTCAGTTTTGCGAGCGGCGCGATGCTCTATGTCGTGTTCGGCGAACTGCTGCCCGAGTCCATTCTGATGTGGCGCTCGAAGGCGCCCGCGTTCGCCATGCTGGCGGGGGTGCTCGTCGGCGTGGTCATCCTGTTTGTGTGAACGCAGGCGGGGAGCGGGCATAAAAGCACAGGGCGCGTTGGCGGCTTGCGCAGGGCGGGCGCTCCGTGCGGCGCCCGAACGGTTGCCGCGGAAGGAGAAGGCGGCGCAAAGGCGCAAAACACAGGGGCGGGAGAAAACTCCCGCCCCGCTTTTTATGCAAAAATATGAATATTTATTATAAAATTAGATTTTTTCATCATATGCTTGTGCTGCGGCGGAAAATATGGTATACTGTAAGCGTAAAGCACGGCGGAATTGTGCGAGTTTCC
>CASDPE010000222.1 GCA_949282395.1 uncultured Bacillota bacterium
ATCCTGATGCGCCGCCCGCCTTGCAGGCGCAGCGGCTGCACCCGCTCTTCGTCGCGGAACACGCTCGCCATGTACGCGCCGTCCGCATACACGTGCGCCACATCGTGCACGGCGGGCAGCAAAAGCTCCGCGCCCGCTTCGCCCGCGTATACCTCCGTTTCGTAGACGATATACCCGTACCCCTGCCCGCACTGCTCCATGCTCTTCAGCGCGACGGAATCCTGTACGGTGAACAGCTCTTCTCCGCAGGCGGAGAGGGGCAATTCGCCGTCATACCGCACGGCGCCGGGGACGCGCAATACGGGCTGCGGCGCAAAGTCGGCGATCGGGACGCCGCGCTTTTTGCAGATGACCTTCTGCTCCGCGTAATACTTCGGCGTCTTCTGCCCGTACTCGTTGAGCGGCGCGTCCACGTCATAGCTCGTCGCCTGCACCGAAAATTTGCCGTTCAGATACAGCGAACCGTTCATGAACCCGAAATTCGTGCCGCCGTGGAACATATACAGGTTGACCAGCGACGCGTTTTCGAGCGCCTTTTCCACCGAATCGGCGACTTCCGCCACATCCCTGCGGACAAACTCCTCCCCCCAATGCTGCGCTTTGCCGTTCCAAAGCTCCATGACCGCGCCGGGCTGATCGCCGCGGAATTTTTTCAGCATGGAAATGCACCGCTCGCTCTCGCTGCGGTAGTTCACCGACGCCGTAACGCCTTCGGCGGTGCCGTTTTCTAAAAGGAAGTCCGTCTCGCCGTCGGAGGTGATCAGCCCGCAGGATATGCCGTGCGCACGGTAAAAATCGCGCAGCCAATGCAGGTACTTTTTGTCGTTGCCGTAGCTGCCGTACTCGTTTTCCACCTGCACGAAGAGGACGCCGCCGCCGTTTTCGGCAAGGTGCGGGCGGAGAATATCGCATACCCGCTCCAAATACGGTGTGCATTTTTCGAGGAACAGCGGGTCGGAGGAGCGCAATGCCACGTCGTAGCGCAGCAGCCACCACGGCAGCCCGCCGAGATCCCATTCCGAACAGATGAACGGCCCCGGGCGCACGATGACGTACAGCCCGAGCGACTCCGCCAGCGAAATGTATTTGCCGAGATCCAGCCACCCCGAAAAATCAAAGACGCCTTCCTGCTTTTCGTGCAGGTTCCAGCAGACATACGTTTCCAGGCAGTTGCAGCCGAGCTCTTTGAGCTTGCGCATCCTGTCCTCCCAATATTCGGGAACGATGCGGAAATAGTGCATGGCGCCCGAAACGAGCCGTATCTCCTCTCCGTCCAGCCTGAAGCAATTCTTTTCAACCGTGAACGTGCTCATGTTTCCTCCCCCGTGCGCCCGATCTCATCGTAAGAAAACGAAAGCCCGCGCAGCCCCCGGCGCGCGCACTTGTATGCCGCAACGCGGCCGGCGAACGCGCAGCATTCCGCAACCGCCTTCCCCTGTACGTAAGCGGCAAGGAACGCGCCGTGAAAGGTATCGCCCGCGCCGTTCGTATCCACCGCCTCCACCTGCACCGCCGCGTACCGCCGCGGCGCGCCGTCCCAATAAAATCCGCCGTTTTTCCCGTCGGTGACGGCGAGCGCTTTCGGCGCGTACCTGTTTTGCAGCGCCTCCATTGCCGCAGGGATCTCCCCTTTTCCCGTGATGCCGAGCGCGAACTCGGCGGAGGGGATCAGGATATCGACATACGGGAGCAATTTTTCGATGCCTTCGTACAGCCCGCCCGCGTCCAGGCTGACGAGGACACCGCGCTCCCGCGCGTACCTTGCCGCCGCGAGCGCGCATTGCAGGCTGTTCCCGTCCAGATGCAGCACGCTCGCTTCGTCTATGCGGGCAAAGCCGAGCAGAGCGGGCTCGTCGGGCACATCGCCGCGGTCAAAGACGCAGGTGCGCGTTTTCCCCTCGGCGGAGAGCAGGATATACGAAGTGAACGAGCGGCTGCCCGCACGGACGACGCCCTCCGTGCCCACGCCGCAGGCGGAAAGATCTTTCAGCAGGTATTCCCCCGCCGCGTCGTTCGCGAGCGCGCCGAGGTATTCCGCGCGCACGCCCAGCCTGCTCATGACGGCGAGCGCATTGGAAACGGGCCCGCCGCCCGAAACGAACACCTCTTCCGCACGCTGCTTTGTATCTTCCTTCGGGTACCGCCCGCAGCGGATGAGCGTATCGTACACGCACGCCCCCAGCCCTACGATCTTTTTCATGCGATACCGCCCGAACCCAATACGCCGATCTTTTCGGCGGCGAACGCCGCTGCGGCGGCAATGGGTTTTTCCATAAACAAGTCTATGCCGACGATGCTCTTATCCTGGGCGAGGCAGGCGTCTAAAAACGCAAGGCACAGGTCGGTGCTGAAATTCATCTTGCGGATGCCCGCGGCGACCGCGCGGCGTATCTGCTCGTCGGGGACGCCGCTGCCGCCGTGCAGCACGAGCGGGATACCCGTCGCCTCTTTGATTTTTGTGATGCGGTCAATATCCAAAACGGGCAGTTTTTTGTATCTCCCGTGCGCCGTGCCGACCATGACGGCGAGCGCCGCGACGCCCGTTTCCGAAACGAACCTTGCCGCCTCTTCGG
>CASDPE010000223.1 GCA_949282395.1 uncultured Bacillota bacterium
GCACCAGGCGGTACTCCGCCGAAGGCGACGGCAAGAACACCGCCGCCTGTTCCCTGTTTTTTCTGCCGAAATGAAATTTCATGGTATCCCTCCTGTTTACGCCCCCATTGTACGACAAAATAGTTGACAGATATTGTCACCTATATTAAAATATTTTGCGGAAGGCAAAAAATTTTTTCACTCTATCATAAGCAGAAGAGGGCGCGGATATGCCGCCCGCGCAAAAAAACAGCCGCGCCGAACGGCGCGGAAGGGAAAAAGGAGCGTACCGCCATGAAGTTCCAGGTCATGCTGCAAATTTTGTTCAAGCTGCTGCGGCGGCGCAAGGTCAGCGCGCACAGGCTCGCCCAAGAGTGCGGCGTGAGCCTGCGCAGCGTTTACCGCTACATCGAAGAGCTGAGCGTGGCGGGCGTGCCGCTCGACGTGGCGCGGGGCAGGAACGGGGGCGTCTGCCTGCCGGATACCTACCGCCTGCCCGAAAACTTTTTTTCCGAAGAGGAATACGGCGCGGCAGTGAACGCGCTGCACGCGCTGTACGAGCAGACGCACGACGAAGACTGCAAAGCGGCGCTGGAAAAGCTGTTGCAGCAGCGCAAGGCGGACGGGAAGAGCCTTGCGATCTCCGGCAATATCCTTGTGGACGGGAGCGGCTGGGGGGACGCCTACGACTTTTCAGACAAGCTGCACGCCTTAGAGGACGCGACCGAACGCCGCGAATGCCTTGACATCGCCTACATCGACCGCGAAGGAGCAGAGAGCCGCCGCACGGTAGAGCCGCACCTTTTGATCTACAAGCAGAACATCTGGTACCTGTACGCCTGGTGCAGGGCGCGGCGCGACTTCCGCCTGTTCCGCATCGGCAGGGTGCGCAGCGCGCGCGGCACGGGCGAAACGTTTGAGCGCCGCGCCATAGACCGCGCGCACCTGCCCCTCCGCTTCACCTTTGCCGATACCGAGCTCGTGCAGCTGCGCCTTGCCGTGGAAAAGCTCGCGCTGCCCGACGCCGAAGAGTGGCTGGGCGTGAACAGCATCCGCACGGTGAACGGGCAGCTGTTCGCCGAAGCGACACTGCCTGCGGGAGAGGTGCTCGTTTCCAAACTCCTCTCCTTCGGCAGCGGCGTGCGCGTGTTGGAGCCGCAGGCGCTCGCCTGCGCCGTACGCGCCCGCGCGCAGGAGCTTGCCGCCCTGTACGAAGAACAGTGAAGCCGCCCGCCTGCACGATGCGGGCCTGAAAACAGGGAAACGTGCGCGCCGCGGATGACCTGCGGCGCGCACGTTCCCTTATGCGGCGGTATCTGCGTATTCGCTGCCGCCCGTATAAAAAAAGCGCCTCTGCGGCGCAGCGAATGCTGCGCCGCAGAGGCGCTCCCCTTTTTTTCTGCCCCCGCTTACTTCCATTTGGTGAGCCGCGTCACGTCCCCGTGCAAAAAGGAACATTCCGCCAGCCGCACAAGGGCAAAGCCGCTCCCCTCGTAGTCCACTTCCGTGACCGAGGCGTTCGGCACCCAGGGGATATCCTTCATCGCGGAGAGGGGCAGGTGCTGCCAATGGCACTGCATCGCCCGCAAAAAGCCCGCGTGCGTGCCGACCAGCACCGTTTTGCCCTCGTTTTCCGCCGCAATGCGCACGGCTTCGGCAATGCCGCGCCGCTGCACCTCTGCCATGGATTCGCCGCCCGTACAGCGCGCAAGCCCGATGTTCCCGCACCACGCCGCGTAGTCCTGCGCGTAATCGCGCGCGACTTCTTCCACCGGTTTTTCCTCCCATTCGCCGCCGTCCACTTCGCGCAGGGCGCGGCTGAGCCGCACGGGCAGCCCCAGCGCCTGCGCGGCGGGCATGACGGTGTCGCGCGCCCGCTGCAAGTCGCTCGAATACACCGCGCCGATCGTATACGTCTTTAAAAGGTACTCTTTCAGCTCCTGCGCCTGCCGCCGCCCGAGCGGCGACAGCGGTACGTCCGTCTGCCCCGTAAAATACCCGCTCACGTTGGATTCGCTCTCTCCGTGGCGCACAAATACCAGCTTTGTCATCTTGCCCTTCCTCGCAGCGTTTTCCGCCGACGTATACAGTGTACACGTTTCCGCAAAAAAAGTCAATTCCCGCAACGGGGGGGGGTGAACGCTTCCCCTCATCCGTCATGCGGGCGCGGCTTTTGCCGCGCCCGCATGCCACCTTCCCTCGTCGGAGCAGTCGGCTGCGCTCTCGCATCGCCCCAAAGGGGACAATGCTCGCATGCGCGCTCCGCTCCTCCTCTTCCCAAAAATCTCGCAGTGCTTCCGCACGCTGCGATTTTCGGGAGCCCTGTTTTTGGGGAAGGTTAACAAGGTCATCTTTCGCCGCCCCTTCCGTCATCCCGAGCCTGTCGAGGGATCTCTATGAAAATATCGTCAATATTTCAATAGAGATCCTTCGGCTTCGCTTCGCTCCGCTCAGGATGACACGGGGGGCGCGCCACAACGCGCCCCCACTGCTTCCCCTCATCCGCCCCTTCGGGGCACCTTCCCTCGTCGGAGCAGTCGGCTGCGTTCTCGCATCGCCCCAAAGGGGCAATGCTCGCGTGCGCGCTCCGCTC
>CASDPE010000224.1 GCA_949282395.1 uncultured Bacillota bacterium
GATCTCTTTTAATGCCTGTGCGGCTTCCTCCTGCGGAAGCCCGATCACGTTCGTAAAACTGCCTGTATAACTTTCCACGGGCGAAGGGTCGTCCTGAATGCCGTAGCTGCCCGCTTTATCCATGGGCGAGCCGCCCGCCACGTACGCCCGTATGAACGCCTCGTCAAGCTGCCTGAACCGCACTTCCGAACGGCAGACGCCGCTGCGGCAGCCCGCGGGCGAAAGCAGGCACCAGCCCGTGTACACGGCGTGCCGCCTGCCCGAAAGCATGCGCAGCGTTGCCGCCGCCTCTTCCTCGCTCTTCGGCTTGCCGAGCGCACGGCCGCCGAACCAGACGACGGTATCCGCCGCCAGCACAGCCGCGTCCGGGAAGCGGGCGAACACGTCCTCCGCCTTTCTGCGGGCAAGGGACGCGACCAGCTCTTCCGCGCCCGCCGCGCCATCCGCCTGTTCGCCGCAGCGCGCCTCCTCCACCGTAAAGCAGGGAAGGATGCGCGCCAGGATCTCCTTTCTGCGCGGAGACGCGCTCGCCAGGATCACACGCATACCGCCCTCACCGAAAGATAGCCGCAAACGCTTTTGCGGCTACCTCTTTTACAGGATCTCAAGGTTTTTACGGAAGAACTTGCGGAACTCCGCATTCGCGGTCATGGCGTCGCGGATCTCGAGCGCGGCGTCGCCCTCCACTTCCGTTTTCATGATGACGGAATCGCCGAGCACGTCGCAGTTGATGCCTTTGACCGTGCCCGCGCCGCCGCGGTCGAGGCTTTCGGCGATGCGGAGCATCACGCCCAGCTTTTTCACCGCTTCCAGATCCTCTTCCAGCACGATGTCTTTATACTTGACCCAATCGGCAAGCGCGATGTCCTCTTTTTTATGGCAGCCCGCCACGAACGCCGCCAGCACGATCTCGCGGTGGGTGATGCCGTACAGCGTGGAATTGAGGATCATATAGCAGCTGTGCTTGGGATGGTTGTAAAATTTGATGCGGTTGCCGCAGTCATGCAGCGTGGCGGCGACTTTCAGGATCTTCAGGTACTGCCGCGGGAATTTGTGCAGCACGCGCAGCTGCTTGAACAGCTGCACCGACAGGCTGACCACGTGCTCCACGTGCGCCTCGTCGCATTCATAATAGCGCACCAGCGCGTTCAGGCTGTACCCGAGGATATCCGAAATGGGCTTTTCCAGCGTGACGGGCATCGCCTGGTTGAACATGATCCCTTCGCGCAGCCCCATGCCGCCGACGGTGAACGATTCAAACTTCATGTACCGCGTGAATGCCTTGACGACGGCGAGCGCCGCGGGCAGGATGTCTGCACGGGCGGAGGAAATGCCCTTGATCTTCTTTTTGCGGTCAAGGTCGAGCACCTTGATCATGTCGTAAATGGAGTCAAAATCCTCCACGGGGATGTTGTAATTGTGCACGGTGTCGAGCGGGTATTTGCGCACCATCTTGCTGATGCGGAAGATGTTGCGGAAAGAACCGCCCACGCCGATCATCTGCGTGTCGGGGTCAACCGTCTGCAGCCAATCGATGCCCGAAAGCTGCTCGGTAAAGAACTCCTCCACCTTCGCGGTCTGCTCCTCGGGCGTGAGCCCGTCGTCCTTGAAAAGGTCGGTCAGCGTCACCGCGCCGAACGGAAGGGTCACGAAATTGAGCATGTTGCGGCGGTTGTAGTAGACGATCTTCGTGCTGCCGCCGCCGATCTCGAGGATGAGCCCCTTCGGGATGTCCATCGAGTTGATCACGCCGCGGTAGACGAGCGTCGCCTCCTCTTCTTCGCTCAGGACTTTGACTTTTATGCCGCAGGTCGCCTGGATCTCGTCCAGAAAACTGCGCTGGTTTTTCGCGCGGCGGACGGCTGCCGTCGCCACCGCGATGATCCTGTCCACCTTGTTTGCGTCCGAGAGCTTTTTGAAC
The DNA here is from genome assembly GCA_949282395.1 of uncultured Bacillota bacterium. Classification (GTDB taxonomy): domain Bacteria; phylum Bacillota; class Clostridia; order Christensenellales; family Borkfalkiaceae; genus Borkfalkia. The sequence continues at coordinate 1,922 of CASDPE010000224.1, forward strand.
ATCTTGAGCGTGCGGATGGTCTCCGCAACGCGCTGCGGTTTGAGAAAACCGTCGCGCTCCATGTCCTGCCCGAGACGCACGCTCTCTTTCAGTTCGTCCACCACCATAAAATGTCCGTCGCCGAACAGTTCGACGATGACCAGACGCGCCGAGTTGGAGCCTAAATCGATGATGCCTATTTTTTCCACAATGCCACCTCTGCTGTCAAGATAATAAAACCGAATTTCGCGCTTTGCGCATCTTTTCCCGTAATATAACCCAACAATATTTTAATGTCTAAACCAAACCGCTACTATTATAACATCTGCGAGAAGATTTGTACATACTTTTTTTAGAAAATTGTGCAAATTTTTTGTAAAAGTTGCCACCATAAAACAATTTGTTTGTAAATCACATATTTTTTGTTAATTATTGTCTGATTTTATATTTTTATACCCAAAAACAAACGAAAAACAAAAAAATCGGTTTGTGCAAAGTGCACAAACCGAGCGCAAATTTCTTTCGCAGGTTGCTCAATCCGTCAGCGCGCGCAGGACGGCGGAAAAGTCCT
>CASDPE010000225.1 GCA_949282395.1 uncultured Bacillota bacterium
TTCATATTCTGTCTCCCCTTTTGCAAAACCGGTTTGTGCGGCGCGCCGCAAACCGCGGCAAAGACGTGCGGGCGGGCATCAGACGTCCTCCCCCATCTGCGCGCGGTAGATGAGCCTGTATTCTTCGCAGTCGCGCATAAGCTGCTCGTGCGTGCCGAGACCTATCTGCCTGCCGTCGTCGAGCACGAGTATGGCGTCCGCCTGCCTGACGGAGCTGACCCTCTGCGCGATTATTATCTTTGCGGCCGAAGGGTAACGTTCGGCCAGCGAGCGGCGCAGGGCCGCGTCGGTCTCGTAGTCGAGCGCGGAGGAAGCGTCGTCCAGAACGAGTATTTCCGGGTTGCCCGCAAGGGCCCGCGCCACGGTGAGCCGCTGTTTTTGCCCGCCCGAAAGATTGGCCGCCTTCTGCGCGACGCCGTACTGCATTCCGCCTTCGAGCGAAGCGATGAACCCGCCCGCCTGCGCGCTGTCGGCCGCAAATTCGGCCGCGCCTTCGGGCAGCTGTCTGCCGTAGTCTATGTTGTCGCGCACGGTGGCCGCCATCAGAAAGTCGTTCTGAAAGGCCACGCCGAAGCGGGAACGCAGCTCCGCCGGGTCGTAGGAGCGCACGTCCCGCCCGTCCACGTACACAGTGCCCTTGTCCGCGTCGTAAAAGCGCATCAGCAGATTTACCACCGTGCTCTTGCCGCTGCCCGTGGCGCCTATTATGCCAAGAGTGCCGCCCCTGCGCAGCGAAAAGTTTATGTCGGTCAGGTTATCCTCCGCGCCGTTGTAGGAAAAACTTACGCCGCAGAACTGCACGGCGCAGTCCGCGTCGCCTTCGGGCAACTGCTCGACGGACTGGCGTTCGTCCATATCCAGCACCTTTTCTATTCTGTCGGCGGAGGCCACGCCCTGCGACAGCACAACGAATATTTTGGACAGGCCGAGCATGCCGTTTAATATCATGGTGAAATAGGTGAGCACGGCCAGCACGCTGCCCGCGCCGTCCGACATCGCGGCGCCCACGGCGATGACGGCCACCAGACCTATATTCAGTATGAGCGTGACCAGCGGATTGGTCAGCGACATCACCCGCTTGGCGGCAAAGTCGGTTTCGCCCAGCCTGTCGGATATGCTGCGGAACCTCTCCTTTTCGTGCTCCTCCTTGGACAGCGCCTTGATTATGCGCACGCCCGATATGTTCTCCTGCATGGCGCGCACCATGTCGTCGCTGCGCGCCTGCTTTTTTGCGTAATAGGGTATGCTTCTGCGCGTTATCAGCGCCACCGCCAGCACCACGAATGGCACGCAGGCCAGCAGCACGAGCGCGAGATGCGCGTCGACTATGAACGTCATTATTATTCCGCCGATGAGCAGTATGGGCGCGCGCACGCCGAGACGGAGAGTGCGCGCCACCATCTGGTTGACGTAGTAACTGTCCGAAGTCAGGCGCGAAACGAGCGAGGGCACGGTGACTTCGTCCACCTGCCCGCTCTTTAAATAGGATATCTTTTTGAACAGATCGTAGCGGAGATCGTGCGTCATGCCCGCCGCGGCGGACACCGACAGCCTGTTTGCCCATATATTGCCGAACATGGCCACGAGCGAACAGCCGAGCATGGCCAGCCCCAGCCACAGCACCATGGCCAGATCGCCCGCCGGGACGACGTCGTCGATGATGTAGTCCAGAAGCAGGGGCAGAAAGAGCTCCGCTATCGAGCCTATGAACATTATGACGACGGCAAAGGCCGCCGTCCGGCCGTAAGGGCGTATGTATCCGACAGCTTTTTTCAACCTCTCTCCTCCTCATAGCGGCGGACGTTGGCGACGAGCTTGTCGAGCACGGATGCGAGCGCCGCTTCCTCCTCCGCAGTCAGCCCTTCGCAGAGCCGCGCCTTCCACTCCTCGTTCACCGCGCGTATGACGGGCATGAGTTCCTCGGCCTTGGCGGTGGGGTACACCCGCCACACCCTTTTGTCACCGGCGGACTGTTCGCGGCGGACGTATCCCGCCTCCTCCAGCGCGCTCATCTGACGCGCCACGTTGGACTTGTTGACAAAGAGCGAGCGCGCAAGCTCGTCCTGCGACACTCCGCCGCCGCTGCAGACGGCGAACAGGTACTTTACCTGCCCGCCGGTCAGACCGTAGCCCTTTAACCTGTCTTCGCGGAAGAGCGTGGTGCCGCGCGCCACCGCGTTTAAATTTTTTAAAAAAGGCGCCATAAACCTTCTCCCCGTGTATCCGGTCGTGCCGCGCGGACTGCTTCGTCCGCGCGCCGGACGCAATTGGTTGCGCCCGCAACCATTTTTATTATATGTCCGTCTATGCGGATTTGTCAAGCGCAAACAAAAAAATAGTTGCAAGCGCAACTATTTTTTGTTTCATCGGGCAACGTTCCGCTGCATCTTGCTCCGCGAGCAACGTTCCGTTGCATCATGCTCCGCGA
>CASDPE010000226.1 GCA_949282395.1 uncultured Bacillota bacterium
GCGCGTCGGCGGGAAGAGCCGCCCCTGCGGGAGCGCGCGTCGGCGGGAAGAGCCGCCCCTGCGGGAGCGCGGCGCAGCCCGCGCGGCGGGCGCCGCCCTCTCTGCGGGGGCGGATTTTTTGTGCGCGCGGCGGATGTACGGATGAAAAAGTTTACAAAACGGAGCGGATATGCTACAATAAATGCGTTCTTCGGGCGGCATGCGCCGCAGAAGGAGCACAGGGCGCCCTCAGCCGCCGTCAGCCGTGCTGCGGCGTATGCGGGCAGCCGCTTACGATCGGAGAAAAGGAGTATGCACGAAGGGCACAGGGAACGCATGCGCGACAGGCTGTTCCGCGATCCCGACACCGTTACCGACCACGAGCTTTTGGAGATCCTGCTGTTTTACTGCATCGGCAGGAAGGATACCAACCCCGTGGCGCACGAACTGCTGGACGGCTTCTGCGATCTTACGGGCGTGTTTTCGGCGCCGCCCGCCCTGCTCGGCACGATCGAAGGGGTAGGCGGGCGCACGGCGGAGTTTTTATCGCTGCTCGGCACGATCTACCGCCGCGCGCGTGACGGCGAAGAGCGGAAACGGCCGCGGTTTCTGAGTTTTTCCGAAACGCTGCGGCTCGTGGAAAAGCGGTTTGAAGGCTTTCAGGAAGAAAAGCTGGAACTGTACTGCCTTGGCGGGGACGGCTGCCTGCAATACCTGCGCTCCGTGCGCAACGCCCGCCATGACAGCGTGGGCGTCGACGCGCGCTTTGTCAGCTTCATCCTTTCGCAGGTCAAGCCGCACGGCGTGATCCTCGCGCACAACCATCCGAGCGGGGATATGCACCCTTCCGCGGCGGATGACGTTGCAACGGCGGAAGTGGCGCGCATCTGCCGCATGTACGGCGTAAAATGCCATGACAGCATCATTTACACGCAGAATGGGGCGTTCAGCTATTATTGCAGCGGCAGGCTGGACAAACTGACGGGAAACAAAAAAGAGTAGGACGGAGGCATCGCATGAAGGAAGTGAGAACGCGCTTTGCGCCCAGCCCCACGGGGTATATGCACATCGGCAACCTGCGCACGGCGCTGTACGGGTACCTGTTCGCCAAAAAGGCGGGCGGCAAATTTATCCTGCGCATCGAAGATACAGACAGCAGCCGCTACGTGGAAGACGCGGTGCGCGTCATCTACGAAACGCTTGCGGAGGCGGGCATCGTCTGCGACGAAGGCCCCGGCATGGGCGGGAACTGCGGCCCGTATATCCAGAGCGAGCGCGCCGCCATTTACAAAGAATACGCCGAAAAGCTGGTCGCGCTCGGCGGCGCCTATTATTGCTTTTGCGACAAGGAGCGGCTGGATTCGCTCAAAGACGCGAACGGCGTTGGCAGGTACGACAAGCACTGCCTGCGCCTTACAAAGGAAGAGGTCGCGGCAAAGCTCGCCGCGGGCGTGCCGTACGTCATCCGCCAGAACGTGCCCGAAGAGGGGAGCGGCAGCTACGAAGACCTTGTGTACGGCACCGTCACCGTCGATTTCAAAGAGATCGAGGACGGCATCCTGCTCAAAAGCGACGGCATGCCGACGTACAACTTCGCGAACGTCATAGACGATCACCTGATGGGCATCACGCACGTCATCCGCGGCAGCGAATACCTCTCGTCCACCCCCAAATACAACCTCATTTACGACGCGTTCGGCTGGGAACGGCCCGCCTACATCCATCTGCCGCCCATCATGAAGAACGCGCACGAAAAGCTCTCTAAACGCAACGGCGACGCGAGCTTTCAGGACCTGGTCGCAAAGGGGTACATCCGCGAGGCGATCGTCAACTACATCGCGCTTCTGGGCTGGAACCCCGGCGACAACCGCGAAAAGATGAGCCTTGCCGAAATGATCGGCGCCTTTTCGCTGACGGGGCTGCACAAGGCGCCCTCCATTTTCGACGAGCCGAAGCTGCGCTGGCTTTCGGGCGAGTATGTGCGCGCGATGAGCGCGGAGCAGTTCGCGCAAGCCGCGCTGCCCTTTTTGAAGAAGAGCAAGGCATACGGCAAATTCGATACGGCGGCGCTTTTGCGCATTGTGCAGCCGCGCGTCGAGGTGCTGGGCGATATCCCCGAAAAGCTGGATTTCCTCGCGGAATTTTCCAAATTCGACGAGGCGCTGTACTGCAATAAAAAGATGAAGTCGGACGCGGACGTCGCGCGCGCCGTGCTCCCCGCGGCGGAACAGGTGCTCGCTTCTCTGCCCGAGTTTGCCAACACGCCGATCTACGAGGCGCTCGTCGCCCTCGCGCAGGAGCGCGGCATGAAAAACGGGCAGGTGCTCTGGTGCGTGCGCATCGCGCTCACCGCGCGGGAGAACACCCCCGGCGGCGCGAGCGAGATGGCGGAGCTTTTAGGCAAAGAGCGCTGCCTTTCCCGCCTGAAAGAGGCGCGCGGGGCGC
>CASDPE010000227.1 GCA_949282395.1 uncultured Bacillota bacterium
CGCTTAGCGATACGGCAGACTCACAAACCGGCGCTCATCCGCACGGCAAAGCAGCGTGCAACCCCTTTGCGCCCATCGCCCCTTTCGCCCCCGACGAATACGTCAGCGCCCTCAACCGCTGCTTTGCGTGAGAATGTGCTGTTTGCCCGTTCACGGAATGTGCCGCCAACACCTTCAAACAGCCGGAAAATAAAAACACTTCCAGTAAAAGGAAGCGTAAAGACAAAGACGGTAAAACCAAAAAACTTCAATTCATCACGATCTCTTTCAGTTTTTCGTATTTTTGCATGGCGAGCCGGCGCAGGCGGGAAAGATCGCCCGTGCCCGCCGCCTCGTCGGCAAGTTTTTTTGCCGTAAAGATGACCTCGGGCGGATAATGCAGATTTTTGATATCGGCGATGGCGTGCCCGCTCTGCCGCACGCCCATGAAATCGCCGCCGCCGCGAAGGCGCAGGTCTTCTTCGGCGATCTTAAACCCGTCCGTATTGTTTTTCAGCACCGTGAGCCGCGCGCGCGCCTCTTCGGAATCGGAGCCGACCAGCAAAAAACAATAGCTCTTTTTTTCGCCACGCCCCACCCTGCCGCGCAGCTGGTGCAGCTGCGAAAGCCCGAACCGTTCGGCATTGTAAATGACCATGATGGTCGCGTCGGGCACGTCAACGCCCACCTCGATGACGGTGGTGGTGACCAGGCAATCCGCCCTTCCGCAGCGGAAATCGTCTACGACCTGCGCCTTCTGCGCGTCCTTCATCTTGCCGTGCAGCAGCGCGAAGCGCACCTGCGGCAGCCTGTTTTTCAGCTCATCATAAAGCTCGGTAACGCTCGCGAGCGACCCTTCTTCATCGCCCTCGATCTTTGGGCAGACAAAATACGCCCTGTTCCCTTTTTTCACCTCTCTGCCGATGTATTCCAGCATATCGTCGTATTTTCTTGACGATATGACGGATGTGACCGTCTCTGCGCGCTCTTTCGGCTTTTCTTTGATGGAAGAAACATCCAGATCGCCGTAAAAGATCAGCGACAGCGTGCGCGGGATGGGCGTCGCCGACATGACCAGAACATCCGCGCCGTCGCTCTTTGCGCCGAGCGCGGAACGCTGCGCCACGCCGAAGCGCTGCTGCTCGTCGCAGACGCACAGAGAAAGCGACGGCGCGGCAACGTCCTCTTGCAGCAGCGCGTGCGTGCCGCAGGCGATGCGGATCTCCCCCGCGGCGAGGGCGCGTTTGATCTCCCTCTTCTGCTTTGCGGGCGTCGCGCCCGTCAGCAGCGCGGCGGGGTATTCGGGCAAAAACTTTTGCACGAGCGCAAAATTCTGTTCCGCCAGCACTTCGGTTGGCGCAAGCATCATCGCCTGGTACCCGCTTGCCGCCGCCATGTACACCGCGCACAGCGCGACCGCCGTTTTGCCGCAGCCGACATCCCCCTGCAGCAGCCTGTTCATGCGCTGCGGAGATTTCAGATTTTCATAAATTTCGTTGACGGCGCCCTTCTGCCCTTCCGTTAGTTCGTACGGAAAGCGGCGCGCGAACCCCGCCACGTCCGCCGCGCGGCAGGAATAGCGGAAGGCGCGCGCGTCCTCCTTGCCGCCCTTCAGGAACCGGAACGCGGACAGGAGCAAAAAATATTCCTCCAACGCAATGCGCGCAGAGGCGGCGTCCTTCTGTGCGAACGTCTGCGGCGCGTGAACGGCGCGGTACGCTTCGGCAAGGGAGCCGAGGGCGTATTTTTCACACAGCTGCGGCGGGATCGCCGTTTCCGCGCGCACATGCCGCAGCGCCTCCGCCACGCAGGAACGCACCACTTTCTGCGTCAGCGACCCTTTCAGCGGATACACGGGGACGATGCCCTGCAGCTTCCCCGCGCCGCGCGGCTCAAACTGCGGGTTCGCCATGCTCGGCTGCATGCCGTAGCGGTTGCTCACCCGCCCGTAAAAGAGGTACTCCTCCCCCGCGACGAGCCTGGTGCGCACGTACGGCGCATTGAACCAGACAGCGGAAAAGCGCTCCCCTTCCTGATCGCACCAGACCTTGACGAACGTGCGCCGCCCGTTGTACACCGTCTGCGGCGGGGATACGACGCGGCACGCCAGAAGCACCGTATCGTTGTGGTAGCACTCCGAAATGCGCACCTGCCGCGTCAGATCCAGATAGGCGCGCGGGAACAGGCGCACCAGCTCCTCTGCGGTCTGTACGCCCAGCGCGGCGAAGTCCTTCGCGCGCTTTTCCGATATTCCTTTGAGCGCCGTCAGTTCCATGGCTTCCCTTTTCCGAAAAAAGACGGCGGAGCGCCCCCGCCGTCTTTCGTGCTCTTATTCCAGCGATACGATGTAATAGTAGATGGGCTGGCCGCCGTCAGAGACGGACGACTTGGCCGACAGACGCGTTACGGCCGATTCCACGC
>CASDPE010000228.1 GCA_949282395.1 uncultured Bacillota bacterium
CGTCCGCAGGATCACCTGCGCATAGACGCGCATGAGGAAATCGTTCGGATGGTTCACGTTGTTGCCCGTCATATCCGCATAGCGCTTGGTCTTCAAAAGCTCCGCGTGCATGGACGTGACGGGCGCCACGCTCACGTTCGGCATATCCTCTACCGCCGCTTCCAGCGCCGCCTCGTACGTCTCCTGCCGCATGGCGACGCCCTCCGCTTCGGGGTTGGGCAGCATGGTCGCGACCAGCACGACGCAGGCGTCCGGATTGGCGCCGATCACGGTCTCTGCCATGGTGCGCGCATAGCCCGCATGTTCGTCCGCCTGATAAGGGTCGTTCATGCCGAACGCGATGACGGCGAGGTCGATGGGATATTCCGCCGCCTTCTCCATCACGTTGCTCAGTCCCCAGCGGGATTCCTTGCCGCCCACGCCTTCGTTGAGCCAGGAAACGCGGCTTTCGGGGTAGTGCTCCTTGATGTACCCGCCCACGAGGTCGGCAAACGGCGGCGCATAGGGCGGATAGTCTATCATTTCGCTCGCGTTGAAGCCCGCCGTGATGCTGTCGCCGAAAAAGGCGAGCTGCACAGACTTGCCCTCCGCCAGCCTTTGCAGGAACGGCGCCGCTTTCGCGGAGCGGTCGGGCGGGACGAACCCGCTCCACGCGCTCTTGTGCGTATAGGTGACGGCGACCTGCTTGGACGAGAAATACGGACCCTCTGAAAAGGCGATGAACCCGCCGCCCTTTTTCTGCCACGTTTTTTCCGCGACGTACGCCGAAGGGTACATCTCCGCCACGCTCAGCGCGGGCATGGCGGAATCTGCCTTGCGGTACAGCTTGCCCTCTTTCACCTCGTAATCGTCCGCGCCGTATTCCGTCTTCAGGTCATACGAGCGCACGCTCTCGATCTCCGCGTCCGGGTACAGCAGCGGCGCGCCTTCGTCGCCGACGAACAGCACTGTTTCGTTGCCGACGCGCTCCCCCGCCCAGATCGGCGAAGTATACGCGGCGAGCGAATACTCCGAATAATCGTAATCGGGATACTCCACGACGGGCATATCCTCATCCTCCCGTTTATCCTCCGTGCCGCCGCAGCCCGCAAAGGCGAACAGCCCGCACAGCAGCAGCGCGCCGCAGCGCAGAAACGTTTTCAGCCGCATCCGGGTTTCCTCCGCGCCCCGTTCAGGCGATCTGCGCCTCGCTCTCCGCGTCCGCATACCAATACAGCGGAGAGGTATCCGCCTCGCTGCCGTTGAAGTAGCGGAACACGGCAAGCCCCGCGGGCTTGGGCGCGCCCTCGTTGACGGGGTCGTCCGGCGAGTACATCAGCCCGAAATTGCGTTCAAAGTCGGTGTTGTTGTAGGCGTAGCAGTTGGAAAGGCGGAACAGGTAGATGCTCTCTACATAGTCAAGCTCTTCCACCGCTTCCAGATATTCGGGGTACATCTCGGCGATGTACGCGTCCGCATCGTCGGTGACGCCCCAATACCGCTGGTTGGAGAAGCCGCTTTCGGTGAACCACACCTTTTTGCCGTCGTCGCCGTTCTCTTCCACGATGCGGTAGACGGCGTTGCACATGCTGATGACGCTGTTCACGTTCGTGTTCGGATACGGGTGCCAGGCAAGGATCTGGAAGTAATGGTCGGGGTCGGGATCGTAGAACTCTTCCAGCGTGGGGCACTGCTTCGAATCGATCGCGGCATACACCAGCCCGAAATACGACGCCGTCTGGTCGTTGAGCGACGCGCCCGGGAACACCGTCACGCTCGCCGTGTTCACCGATTTCAGCGCGCGGTTGGCGTACCAGCACAGATCCGCCGTGATGTGCGCGGACTCCGTCTGCGTAAAGATGTGTTCGCCGTCGTTCGTGCCCGTCCAGCCCGCCTTGTGCAGGAAGTTCGCCATGTCAAATTCGTTGCCCACTTCCCAATAAGTGATCTCGGGGAATTCCTCGGCGAGCAGCTTATATGCGTTCTCCCAGATCTGCAAAGCGCGGGCGTAGAAGTCGTATTCGCCGTTCCACGGGTCGGGGAACGCCTGCGCGTCCTGCGAATGGTAATCATACGGCAGGATGAACTGGTGGTTCATGACCAGGATGCGCTCTACGCCGTTGGCTTTGAGCTGCGCAAAATAGTCGTGGTACTCGTCGCACACCTCTTCATTGAGCGTCAGCTCGTCCGAATCCGCCGCGCGGACGATCACGTTGGGGTGGTGCATCCACACGCGCTGCGAGGTGACGCCGAACGCGCCGCTCATCTTTGCGGCATATTCGTTGGTGATGGACGGTTCGCCCGCGCCCGGCATCGTGTCGGACGTGAGTTCGCCCATGCCGAACATATAGCTCTTATCGATGGTGTGGTAATCCGTCGTCGAATCGAGAACGGGCGCTTCGGGGTACGTCG
>CASDPE010000229.1 GCA_949282395.1 uncultured Bacillota bacterium
TGCCGCCCTCGTAGCGCCCGAACCGCACAAGCAGCTCTCCCCGCACGGCGGCGGGCGTATCGTTGCGCACGTAGGCGAAAAAGCCTTCCTCCACATCCGCAAAGGCGCAGAAGAGGGGTGCGTCCGCGCGCTTTTGCGCATAATAGGCGGGCTTTTTTTCAAAGTAATAGTCGATGACCGCCCACGTACCGCTGCCCCAATTGTCGTTGAACATCCAGTTCATAAACCCGGCACAGTCGGCGTTTGCACGCGCGTATTCCAGCTCCGCTTTTATAAGCTCCGCCTGCGCCAGCATGCCTTTTTTGACAAAATCGGCAAGCCCCGTTATTTTGCCGAACAGCTGTTCGCCCATGATGTACTCGAAATCCACAAAGCTCTTGTCCTTGATGGGCGAATACGGGTTCTTTACGAAGTGCAGATCGTACAGCCCGTTCGGCGGCCACAGCTTTTCCTGCGGGATAAACTTTTTCAGGCTGCGCAGGCGGGAAGGCCCGAGCATCGTGCATTCCGAAACGAACTGCCGCCTGTGCGTTTCTATATAGGAACGGAAGTGCGGAAAATCGTTTTTGACGAGCGCACGCTCGAAGCAGCTTCCGTGCCAGTCTCCCGTATCGGGATCCCATTCGAAATCCGACCACGCGCAGGGGGAATTGTACAGGTAAATGCCGCTGCGGACGGCGTCTCCCACCAGCCCGCGCAAAAGCACTTTGAACAAAAACGTATGCTCGCCGCAGCGCTCGTTGCCGCCGCACCAGACCGCAACGCAGGGATGCCCGCGCAGCCGCCGAAGCTGGTATGCCGCCTCCTGTTTTACCGACGACAGAAACGCCGCGTCCGTATCGGGCACATCCGAACAGGAGAACATGAAATCCTGCATGATCAGGATGCCCGCCTCGTCGCACAGATCGTAAAACAGATCGCTCTCGTAAATGCCGCCGCCCCAGACGCGGAGCATGGTATAGCCCGCCTCTTTTGCGGCGGCGATCAGCGTGCGGCACGCCTCCTGCGGCACGCTGCCCGAAAGGTTGGAAACGGGCACCCAATTCGACCCGCGCACAAAGATCTTTTCCCCGTTCACGCGCAGGGCAAACCCGATCTTCCGCTCGTCAAGCGGGCGCTCTTCCAATTCTGCGGAACGGATCCCGAACCGCCCGCCGTACTCGGAAACCGCCCTGCCGCCCGCCTTGATGCGCACGGTATAGCGGTACAAGTACGCCTCGCCGTACCCGTTCGGGTACCAGAGGCGCGGAGAGGGAAGAAATACGTTCGTCACGTCGCGGAAAGAGGAAGCCTCCTTCTCCGCGCGGCATACGGGCGCACCGTCCGCGCCGTACACGCACACCTCGATCTTGCAGCCGCTCGGCTCACCCTCCGCAAAAGCGCGCCCCTTCCACTCGGTCAGAAAGGTGACGGCACCGTCCGTGTTTGCCGCAACGTACACGTCTTCGATCTCCGTTTCCCCTTCAAAGCGCAGGTACACGGGGCGCCAGATGCCGTAGCCGGGATAGTCCGGCGCCCAATCCCACCCGAAATGGCAGCGCGCCTTGCGCAGCGCGATCCCCTTTTTGTGGAACAGCGCGGGCAGCCCGTCTACGTCATCACGGCTGCAAACGGGCTGCATCCGCACTTCCAACGTGTTTTCGCCCTCCCGCAGCAGCCCCGTACAGTCGAACGCATAGGCAAGGAACATGTTCTCCGTTCTGCCGAGCGGCACGCCGTTGAGCACTGCTTCGGAGAATAGATCCACCCCTTCCAGCACGAGCCGCACGCAGGGATACGCCGTATCCTCCCGCCGCAGCGTAAATTTCGCCGTATAGGTGAACGACAGCGAAAGGTGTTCCCTGTAATGCAGCACGTTGTCCGCATAGAAGGGATCGGGGATCGCCCCCGCCGCATATAAGTCTGTGCCGATGTCCCCGGGAACGGACGCGGCAAACGTGCCGTACCGGTCGTTCCGCAATGTCCAATCCCGTAAAAAAACCTTTTTCATACAGTATCCCCGCCCCGAAGGCTGTTTTGCGATATTTTTACATCCTGCACATTTATTGTACATCGCAAAGTTGCCGCTGTCTTGTCGATATTTGCCCTGAATTTGTGTTTTTTTGACTTTTTTCGACAATTGGGGGGGGGGCAGTATTTGTACTATTTTTGCCACCTGAAAAAACAGGAACAGGCAGCGCCGTTCCCGCAAAGCGGAAACGGCGCTGCCTGCCGCATAAAAAATACAAAAAAATCACGGGCGCGGAAACTTCCGCGCCCGCACAGGCAAAGCGCCTCCCCGCACGTTTGTGCGGGGAAGCGCCTTTTGTTTTCGCTTGCCCGGATCGGCGGGCAAAACCGTTCCGCGCCTTTTATTCCAGCTCGAACGCGCCTGTATAGAGCTGGTAGTA
>CASDPE010000230.1 GCA_949282395.1 uncultured Bacillota bacterium
AACGGAGAGACGAACGGCTCCTTCGGCGCCGATTCCGACGCGTATGCCGCAGACCCCGCCCGCTGGGTGCAGACGGCGTTTTGCGAGGAGGAGAGCAGGCTTACCGTCCGCTACGAGCGGGAGGAATGCGCCGCCGAGTGCGTGTTTGCGTTCGTGCGCGGCGGGGCGGCGGTGTATGTTTCCGCCCGCCTCACTGCCCGTGTGCCGCTTGCGGTGCGCGGGCTGCGGCTTTTTCTGCCGCTCGCGCCGTATACGGCGGCGGAGAGCGGGGCGTATTCGCTCTCGTTCCGCCGCAACGAATGGCAGGGGGAGGGGCAGTGGAGCACGCACACGCTCGCGCAGCTCGGCTTTGCTTCGTATTGCCGCCACCCGTCGCTCTCCGCTTTTGCCGTGGGCGGGCGCGGGTCGCAGACCACGGCGCGCTTTTATCCCTCCCTGCTCCTGCGCGGCTACGGCAAAAGCTGGCTGTTTGAAGGGGATGTGTACGGGAGCTGGTCGGCGGCGCTGTGTGTGCGCGGCGAATGGGGCAGGGAACCTGCGGCGCTCTGTTTTTCCTTCGGGGAGGAGCGCGGCGCGCAGCCGCCCGTGTTCTTGCAGGCGGGCGAAAGTTTTTCCTGCCCGCGCGTGCTTGTCGCCGTTTCGGGCGGGGATGTGCCGCTCATGCGCGCCGTGTATGCGGCAAAGCGGCAGGAACAGGTGCGCGGGGAAGCCCCCGCCGTCACCGTGAACGACTATATGTGCTCGCTTTGGGCGGCGCCCGAAGAGCGCGCGGAACACGCGCTCATCGACGCCGCAGCGGAGCTGGGCGCGGATTGCTTTGTGATCGACGACGGCTGGTTCCTGTATGAAAAGGGGAAAGAGGCGGGCTGCCGCCTCGGCGATTGGAACACGGACGGGGAGCGCTTCGGCAAAGGCGGGCTTGCGGGCATGCTCGGCTATATCCGCGCCAAAGGCATGCGCGCGGGGCTGTGGCTGGAACCGGAAGCGGCGGGCGTGCGCTCCCGCGTGTTCCGCGAACACCCCGGATGGTTCGTGCGGGCGGGCGGCGCGCCCTACGGCAGCTGCAACCGTTATTTTTTGGACTTCACCCGCGAAGACGTGCGCGCGTACCTGTTTTCGGTGTTTGAAGCGCTGCACGCGCTCGGCGTGCGGTATTTCAAGATCGACTACAACGACTCGTACGGAGCGGAGGGCTGCGAGCCCGCGCTGCGCGAAAATTACGCCGCCGTGCGCGCCTTTTATGCGGAGCTGGGGCGCCGTTTTCCCGATACGTTGTTGGAAAATTGCGCCTCCGGCGGCAAGCGCAGCAGCGGCGAGATCGCGCGGCTGTTCGATGTGCAGAGCATCAGCGATCAGGAGGATTTCCTTTTGTACCCTTCGGTCGTCTGCGGCAGCCTCGTCAACACGCCGCCCGAACGGCTGGGCGTGTGGTGCCTGCCCCGCCCCGTCGGGTTTTACGAAAGGGAAAAGCCGCTTTCCGAAGTGCCGCCGCCTTCGCATGAGCAGATCGTGTACAACATGGTGAACGCGCTGGCGGGTTCGCCCTGCCTCGGTTCGCGCATCGACCTGCTCACGGAGGCGGAGCGCGCGCCCGTGCGGGAAGGGCTGGCGCTCGCGCGGAAGCTCCGCCCCTTCCTGCGCCGCGCTTTTCCGCAGTTCCCGCTGGGGCTGACGGGCGTAGGGTCGGCGCAGCACGCGCTGCTGTTCACGGACGGAGAGGAGGGGATCCTCTATCTGTGGGCGAACGGGCGGAAAGAGTTTTCACTGCCGTTTGTAAAGGCGGCAACGTGTTCGCAGCTGTACCCGCAGGCTGCGGACTGCAACATCGCGGACGGGCACGTCACGCTGCCCGCGCCGTACACGGCGCGCATGTTCCGCATCGGCACAGGGTATGCAGGAGACTTATAAGATGGACGCATATTGGGGCGAAGGATACGATTCGCAAAAAAACATCACGCTTGCCTGGGTGTACACTTTGCCCGCGCCCGCGCGCGGCACGCTGCGCCTTGCGTGCGCTTCCTGCGCGCAGGTGTTTGCGGACGGGCAGCTCGTCGCCTTTGCGCCCATGCGCGCGGCGCACGGGTATGCGCGGGTCAGCGAGTATACGCTCCCGCCCTTTTCCAGCCTCGTCATTTTAGCGGCGGGGTACAACATAAATTCCTTCTGGCTGCCCTTGGCGCGCCCCTTCTGCGCGGCGGAACTTGTCTGCGGCGGCAAAACGGCGACGCTGGCAGACTTCGCCTGCGTGCGTGCGGACGACCGTCTGCAAAAGGTGCAGCGGTACAGCTACCAGCGCTGCTTCATCGAAGATTACGTGTTTGACGGCAGGCGTACGGCGCTGCTTGCGGGCGACGTTTCCGCCTATCCG
>CASDPE010000231.1 GCA_949282395.1 uncultured Bacillota bacterium
GAATCCAGCCCCATGATCCTGGCCAAGTGCTGCCATGATATGGATGTGCTGCTCTGGCTGTCCGGCCGGCGGGCCCAGCGGGTAAGTTCCTATGGCAGCAACTATCTGTTCCGGGCAGACAAAGCCCCGGAGGGCGCCGCCGAGCGGTGCCTGGACTGCCCGGTGCGGGCAGACTGCCCCTATGACGCGGTGCGCTACTATCTGGAAAGCGACCGCACCAGCGTGCGGGCGGAGTACCCGCCCGCGCGCGTATCGGCAAGGTAGCGGTACGGCGGCTCGGAAAGGAGCTGCTCCGCCTGCTCTGCGGCGAACGCTTCGCAGGCGGCGGCGTCGGCGAGCGAGGGCATCGCGCCCGCAAGGCGGCGCAGCACTTCGTGCATGAAGTTGCCCGTATCCGCCGCCTGCACGGGCTGCTCGTCGCGCTCGGCGAGCTGCAAGCCCTGCTTCGCGAAATTTTTATAGGGGCAGGAGAAATACTCCTCCGCAAGGGTCGCGTAGACGGCGTTCCTGCCGTGGAAGACGGCGTCGGCGGCGTTGGGGATGAAGTCCGCCCGCTCCCGCCTGCCGAACAGCAGCGCTTCGGGCGCGTCGCCGCGCGCGCGCAGGGCGGCATAGACGCCCGTATACGCGGTGAAATCTCCCCTGCCGCGGCGGAACGCGTCGGCACGGGCAAGGAGCGCACGCACCGCGGGCACCCGCTCCGAACAGACGCAGCCCAGATAACGCAAAAACGCGGCGGCATCCGTCCGCTCGCGCCGCTCCAGCGAGGCGCGCGTATGCACGGGAAGGGGCCTGCCGCCCGAAGTAAAGAGAGTGCGGACGGCGGACACGATCTCGCTCGGCTTGCGCGCGTCGCCGCGCACCGCCTGCGGGAAGGTGATGTACAGCCGCTGCGAAAACCCGCACAGCGCCAGCGCGACCGTCTCCTGCGCGCGGGCGTTCACTTCGCGGATCTTGGGCGCGAGCTCCACTTTGAGGGCGCGCAGGCGGTCTATGTCGCGGTCGGAAAGCAGCGCCGTATCCGTCCCCGCGGGCGGCACCTCGTCCGTCATACCAGCGGCGAACACCGCTTTTGCGGCGGGGCGGCGGCTTTCGGCGACGCTGCCGACGTACACGGCGTCAAGGTACTGCGGGATGAGCGAAACTTCCAGCCCCGCAAACCCTTCGGCGAGCAGCGCGGCGAACTCTTCAAGCAATGGGTGCGCGACAACGTGCTCGGCAAACGGTAGCGTGCGGCCCGCAGGGGCAGCCGCTCCGTCTGCGGGGGAGGCATAACGGTGTGTGAACATATAAAACGCAAGGAAGAATGTACGAGGAGAAGGAGTTTCACGAGACGCGGGCGGCAGTCCCGGATGAGCCCGACGCTGCGGAAGAGGCGCCGCAGGGCGCCGCCGGTGCGGCGGGCTCGGGCGTGATAGACACGGCGCGCCGTCTTCTGGGCGGGGACCGTGTGCTGTGGGTGATCATCATCTCGCTGATGATCATCTCGGTGCTTGTGGTATACTCGTCCACGGCGAAGATGGCCTACAACGCCCGTTCGGCGTCGACGACGGCGGAATTCCTGCGCTCGCAGCTCTTCCTGCTGGCGCTGTGCACGATAGCCATATTCGTCGTGCACCGCATCAACAGCCAGACATACCGCCGTTTTACGAACCTGCTGTTCGGGGTGTCGCTGCTGCTGACGCTGGTGGTATACTTTACGGGCCAGACCACCAACAGCGCCGCCCGCTGGATCTCGGTGCTGGGATTCCAGTTCCAGCCGTCGGAGATGCTCAAGCTCACCGTCGTCATGTATCTGGCCAACCAGCTGGCCAAGCGGCAGTCGACGATACGCACGCTGCAGATCGTGCCGAGCCTCAAGTTCTGGACATGGATGCGGCCTAAGCAGAAGCGCATATGGCGTGAGGGCGGGTTCCCGATATTCCTGCCCATCGTGCTCTCGTGCGTGGTGATACTGCCGGCGCACACGTCGTCTGCGGTGCTGGTCTTCGTGCTGTCGCTGGCGATGCTCTACATCGGGCGCGTCAGGTGGCGGGAGATCTTCCGTATAATCTCGTGGGCGGTCGTGGGGCTGGCCTTCGTGGCGGTGCTGGGGCTGGGCCGCAGCCATACGGCCCACGGACGGATATCGACGTGGATCGACCTGTGGACCTCGTCGCAGACCGAAAAACCGATCGACGAGCTGAGCGACACCGAGCGCTCGATGATTGCCATCTACAACGGCGGCATTCTGGGCCGCGGCGCAGGCCAGAGCGCCGTGCGCGTCGAGATGACGCACCCCGAGAGCGACTATGCCTTCGCCTTCTTCGTCGAGGAGTACGGCATCGGCATCGCGATGGTCCTCGTGGCGCTCTACGTGTGGATATTC
>CASDPE010000232.1 GCA_949282395.1 uncultured Bacillota bacterium
GTACGCCGTCCGTACGAACCAGATAGCATCACGCCCGCCCGAAAAGGACGCCGCCGTATACGACGCCTCTTTGCCGATATCGATGACGACGGGGCTTCCGCCCTTGTAGAGCAGAAAATTCCCCGCGTCGCAATGGTCGTGCGCGACATCCGCCGCCGCGCCTTTTGCCGCAAGGAACATGCCGCCCGCCATGCGGACAGTGAGCCTGCCGCTGCACTTATAAAAACGGAAAGGCGGCAGCCGCAGCGGTTCGCCGCGCCGCGCGCGCATCCGCGGATAGGTGAACAGCGCCGCCGCGGCGCGGAAAAACATAAGTTCGCACGTTCCCCGCGCGTCAAAGGCGTAAAACGGGTCTCGTTCCAGCCCCGCGCGGGCGGCGAAAACAGCTGACGCGCCGTCTTCCGCCCACTCAGCATAGCGGAATATGGTGGCGAAATCAGGCATGGCGTGCATGGGGCAGTCCCCGAAATTTACGAACGCGCCGTTGCCGATGTATTGCGAAAGCGGGTACCCCGCCGCCTGTTGCAGATATTCCCGCCCGACGAGCAGGTCTTCCTCCCCGAAGGCGGAAAGCACTTCGTACGCGTTGAAAAGCGCGGCGGCGGCAACGTTCCAATAAGCGGCGCCCTCTTCGCATTCGCCGTCACAGGGCTGCGCCCCGCAGTACCTTGCCAGCGTTGCGCACGCCTTTTGCACGCCGCGCGTACGCAGCCGTTCGTCCTCTTCCCCCAGCAAAAACACGATAAGCATGTTCGCCGAAATCCAGGTGCTCCAATTATTCAGCTTTTGCCCTGCCTCGCCCAGCCACCACATATCGCTGCGGGCAAGATACGGCTCCTTTACACGGCTTTGCAGCTCGCCGCGCACACGCGCGGCGAGCTCCGCGTCCCGTTTTAACAGCTCACCGCCCAACATATACAAAACAGCCGTCAGCTGCGCCGCCGTTTCCGCCGCGAACAGGTCTATCTCCGGGCGGGAGAGGTCCGGCATGCCGCCCTCTCCGCAGCGCAAATGGGCGGGAAGGCACCAGGTCGGCTCTTCGCACAAAAAGCGCAAGCCCGCAAGAATATCGGGAAAATACCTTCCTTTGCATTCCAGGCACTCGGCTAACACAACGCTTGCAAGGTCTGTACGGCGTTTAAAATATACCGACTCATACCCTGCGCGCACACCCGTTTTGAAATACTCGGAAAACGCCTGTTCCGCGAAGGGATGCCAATTGCAGACTTTGCTGAAAAGCCTTTCTCCTCTTTGCAGAAACCGCTCTTTCAGCACGGCGTCCGCCTGTCGCCACACACCGGCTTTATACTTCGGGAAAATTTTTTCTGCCTGCATATCGCTTTGCCCGCCCCTGCAATAAAAGAAATCATCCGCCGTCATAAAACGCGACAGCTTTCCTTTTCAAAAAGATTGCTTTCCCTGCGCATTTTATGATACAATAAGAACATGGATAAAGAAAAAACGATCGTATATTCATACCATGAATCGGATAATCAGGATAGTCGTTTTTTTGTATCGCACTGCCACCTGAATTATGAATTTTTGTATATCGTAAAAGGTGAGATCGGGATCATCTTAGAGGGCGTGACCTACCGTCTGAAATGCGGCAGCGGTCTGCTGATTCAGCCCCTGCAATACCATACCGTACTACGCTCAAACTGCCCTTGTGACAGACTTGTCGTCGAATTTTCGCCTTCGTTTCTGCCGTCCGAGATCCGCGATGACTTTGCGCAGGCAGCGAACGGGCTTTCCCTCATCCGCGGCGAAGAGCCGTATGCGATCCTGCAAAAGCTGGCAGGATACCTTACCCCCCTCCGAAGCGAAGACGCAAAATTCATCCCGCTGCGCGACGCGCTGTTTGTTGAACTGTTGTACTGCCTGACCGAACATGACATTGCAAGCAGCCAGGAGTTGCCCAAAGTGCACCCAATGCTTGAAAAAATTTTAGAGCTTATCGAACGGAACCTTGACAAGGCCCTGACCATTGAAAGCATCGCGGGGCAGTTGTTCCTTTCCCCTTCCTCGGTGTCACACCTGTTCAAGCGGTACATGAAGATCAGCGTAAAGCAGTATATCCTCAACAAAAAGATGATCTTCGCCTCGAAACTGATCAAAGAGGGCGTGCCGCTGAACCTTGTATCCGAGCGGTGCGGCTACCACAACTACTCATCCTTTTATAAAATTTTTACCAAATTCAATGAATCGGCGCCCTCGGCGCTGTTCAGATAAAGCCGTATGCGGCTGCCACAAAAGAGGGGCGATGCGAACGCGTCGCCCCGCCTTTTTTTCTTTTTTTACGAGATATCGGCCGCGCCGTTTTGCTCCGTCACCGTAAAGGT
>CASDPE010000233.1 GCA_949282395.1 uncultured Bacillota bacterium
TCGCAGACGCAAGCAAGACGAGGCGCGCGAGGAAAACCTGAGGGAGCGTACACAGACGTACGTGACCGAAGGTTGCCGCAGCGCAACAAAGTATTGCGACGCGTATGCGAAGCGAGCCCTCCGTTTAGCCGCTCCGATCCGTGTTTCGGTTCACAGACGCGAGCAAGACGAGGCGCGCGAGGAAAACCCGAGGGAGTTTACTTAGACGTAAATGACCGAGGGTTCCCGCAGCGCAACAAAGTATTGCGACGCGTATGCAAAGCGAAACGACAAATTTCGCAGGAAAACAAAAAAGCCTGTCATCTAACAGGCTTTTGTGTTTCAGTTTTTGCTGCTTCTTTTGCGGGCGGCTTCGCGCTTTTTCTTCCTGCGGACGGAAGGCTTTTCGTAATGCTCTTTCCGGCGCAGATCGCCGATGATGCCGTCGCGCGAGCACTTCCTTTTGAAACGGCGCAGCGCGCTGTCAACGGACTCGTTTTCTCCGACGCGGATCGTGGACATTCCTCTTCTACCCTCCTTCGCCCAAAGCACTTATTTGCTTCCACTTTTTGTCAGCTCCCCTATTTTAGTATAACGGGGGAACAATGTCAAGCGCTTTTGCGGGGGTGAACGCGGCTTTTTTCGTCCGCCGCGCCCTCTTTTTGCGCCGCTCCCCATACGGCGGCGCTGTCCCCGCGGGTTCCCCGCACCACGGACAGAAATTCCCTTCAAATTCACCGCCGCACTTTGTACACTTCATTCATACTCCCTCCTTTCTGTATCGACCTGATTATATAGGAAAAAGTACTATATGTCAAGAAATTTATAAGAAAAATTCCTATAATACAGGCATGGACATCAAGACCACCGTGGGGAACAACCTGAAAGCCGCACGCAGGGCAAAGGGACTGACGCAAAAGCAGGTCGCCGCCGCCCTGCACAAATACCAGCCTGATTATTCGCAGTACGAAAGCGGCAAGATCGAATTGGACTACGAAAAGATCGTAGTCCTGTGCAAGCTGCTGGATATCACCCCTGACGACTTATTTGACGGTACGCTTTAAAGACGAGCGCCCCGCGCGGCTATGCCGCGCGGGGCGCTCGTTTGATACGCCTTACGGAAAAACAGAAAGCGGCGCCGCCCGAGGGGCCTTTTCCTATCCGTTCACGATGCGGAGGACTTCGCCGATCTTTGCGGCTGCCTCGTCCAACAATTCCTCGGTGAGCGTCGCCACATAGCTCGTGCGCAGCAGGCACTGCCCCGCGGGCGCCGCGGGCGCGATGACGGGGTTGACGTACACGCCGCGCTCCAAAAGCAGGCGGCAGGCGAGGAACGTTTTATCGTTCTCGTAGGTGTAGATGGGGATGATGGGCGTTTGGCTTTCGATGATGTCCGCGCCCTCCTCCTTGAGCTTTCTGCGCATGTATGCGCTCAGCTCCGCGAGCCGCGCCACGCGCTGCGGCTCGCCGCGCAGGATCTCCAGTGCGGCGCGCGCACAGCACACCGCCGCGGGGGTCATGCTCGCGCTGAAAATGAACGGGCGCGAATTGAGGCGGACGAACTCGACCACGTCCTCCCGCGCCGCCATGTACCCGCCGATGCTGGCGAGCGACTTGGAAAAAGTGCCCATAAGGATATCCACTTCGTCTTCCAGCCCGAAGTACTCCGCCGTGCCGCGCCCCGTTTTGCCGAGCACACCCAACCCGTGCGCATCATCCACCATGACGCGCGCGCCGTACTTTTTAGCGAGCGCCACGATCTCGGGCAGCTTGCAGATGTCGCCGCTCATGCTGAACACGCCGTCGGTGACGATGAGCGCGCCCGCCGTTTCGGGCACGGCTCTGAGCCTTTTTTCAAGGTCCGCCATGTCGCTGTGCTCGTAGCGCACCATCTTCGCATAGCTGAGCTTGCAGCCGTCGTAGATGCTGGCGTGGTTCTCCTTGTCGCACAGAATGTAGTCGCCGAGGGACGCGATCGTGCCGAGGATGCCGAGGTTGCTCTGGAACCCCGTGCCGAAGGTGACGGCGGCATCCTTGTGCAGAAAGTCCGCAAGCTCGCGCTCGAGCTGCGCGTGGATGTCCAGCGTGCCGTTGAGAAAGCGCGAGCCGGAACACCCGCTGCCGTACTTCTCGAGCGCGGCGACGCCCGCCGCCTTCACCTTGGGGTGGCTCGTAAGCCCGAGATAGTTGTTCGACCCGAGCATGATCGTGCGCCGCCCCTCCATGTCAACGACCGTATCCTGCCCCGAACGCAGTTCGTGGAAATAGGGATACGCCCCCGCCGCTTTCGCCTCCTGCGACATGCGCCAGTTCGCGTTCTTTTCGATCTTGGCAAACAGATCCATATGCAGTTTTT
>CASDPE010000234.1 GCA_949282395.1 uncultured Bacillota bacterium
CGCATACCCCTTGGGCAGCGCCGCCTCGAACAGCCCCTCCGCAGCAGCTGCGAGCGGCACCGCGAGCACAAACCCGCCGCGCAGCGATGCAAAGAACCGCGCCGCGAAGATGCTGCGCCGCCCCAGCGCCACGACGGCGCGCACTTCGTCGGGCAGCGAAAACAGCCCCGAAAGCGGCTCTTTGCCGACGACGCAGCAGACGGGACGGTACGCCGCGAGCCGCGCGCGTACCCGCACGAGCGGCGCGCCCTCGTCCGCAAAGACCGCCGCCCTGCCGCAGGGCAGCAGCGTCTTCAAAAGGTTTTCCGCTTCGCCGAGCGGACAAAAGCGCACGCGCGTGCCGATCCCGCACGCGCGCACCGTATTTTGCAGCAGCGCCATGCACATGAAACAGTTCCCTCCTTGCAAAAAGCGGTATCCTCTTTCGTGTGCATCCCCGCTTTGTCAGCGGGGCAAAAATTCGTCTAAGGCGGAGAGCAGCGCGTCATTTTGTTCGCGGCTGCCCACCGTGATACGGCAAAATTCCGAAATGCGCGGTTTCTCGAAGTGCCGCACGAGCACGCCGCGGGCGCGCAGCTGCGCGTACACCTCCCTGCCGCCGACTGCCCCGTGCCGCGCGAACACGAAGTTCGCCTTGGAGGGCAGCACGGTGAACCCGCGCTCTGCAAGCTCCGCCGTGAGCCGTTCGCGCTCGGAAACGACGAGCGCGTTTTTCTCCTCATAATACGCCCCGTCGCCGATCGCCGCGGCGCAGACCGCCTGGCAGACGGAGTCGACGGGGTAAGAATTGAAGCTGTCGCGGCAGCGCTCCAGCCCGCCGATGAGCGCGGCGTTGCCGACGGCGTACCCGCAGCGCATGCCCGCGAGCGAATACCCCTTGGAAAAGGTCTTTACGACGAGCAGGTTTTCATATTTTTTTGTGAGCGGCACGGCGCTCTGCCCGAAGAAGGGCATGTACGCCTCGTCCACGATGACGATGCGCCCGCTGTTTTTACGCACGAACGCCTCGATTTCTGTAAGCGGGATGCCGATGCCCGTCGGCGCGTTGGGGTTGGCGACGAGCAGCCCCTGCGCTTTTGCCGCCGAAAGTTTGTTCAAGTCGAGGGTGAAGTCCTCTTCCAGCGGCACCTGCGTGCAGGGCACGCCGAAAAAGGCGCAGAACACGGGGTAAAAGCTGTATGTAATGTCCGCAAACGCCGCGCCTTCGCCCCCTTCGTCGAAAAACGCGGGGAAGCACAGCGCTAAAATTTCGTCGCTGCCGTTGCCGCAGAACACGTTTTCGGGCGCAACGCCCTCCGCCTGCGCCACCGCCTCGCGCAGGGCGCGCATCGGAAGCGGCGGGTACAGCCGCAGCGAAGAGACGTCGAACGCCTCATACGCCGCCAGCGCCTTAGGGCTGGGCGGGTACGGGTTCTCGTTCGTGTTGAGCTTCACATATTTCTTGTCGGAGGGCTGTTCGCCCGCCGTATACGGCGTGATTTTTCCGCAAAAAAGTCAAGGAGATGCGCCCCGCCGCGGGCGCCGCCGCCCCTTTTCGCCGAAAAAAGACGGGAGCCGGCAATTTTCACGCCCGCTCCCGCCGCAATTCAACCTGCCTGCGCCGCACCCGGCTGTGCGGCGGCTTCCGCACTCTGTTCCCCGCCCGCCGCGTCCAGCGCCTGTTCGGCGATCTTGAAGTTCATATCGTTCAGGCATTTGAGTTCGTAGAACTTGCCCTGTTTCGCCATCAGCTCGTCGTAGCTGCCAAGCTCGACGCATCTGCCCGCCTCCATGACGGCGATCCTGTCCGCGTCGCGGATGGTGGAGAGCCTGTGCGCGACGATAAAGGTCGTCCGCCCCTTGATCAGCCCCGCGATCGCTTTCTGCACCTGGTATTCGGAAATGTTGTCGAGCGCGCTCGTCGCCTCGTCCAGGATCAGGATGCGCGGGTCGCGGATGAGGGCGCGTGCGATGGTGACGCGCTGCTTCTGCCCGCCGCTGAGCTTGCCGCCGCCCTCGCCGACGAAGGTATCCAGCCCCTTGGGCAGGTCCTTGACGAACTCGTTCAGGTTCGCAAGCTCGGCGACGCGCTCCACCTGCTCGTTGCTCACGTTTTCCAGCCCGTAGACGATGTTCTGGCGGATGGTGCCCGCAAAGAGGATGCTGTTCTGCGGCACGACGGAGATAAAATGCCTGTAATCGGGCAGGGAGAGCTGCGTAATGTCGTTCCCGTCTATGTACAGCGTGCCCTCCGTCGGCTTCAGAAAGCCGATGATCAGGTTCATCAGCGTGGACTTGCCGCTCCCCGACGCGCCGACCACGGCGATGCACTCCCCTTTTTTCACGTCGATGGAGAAATCCTCCACCACATACGCCGTGCCGTTCGGGTACTTGTAGCTCACGTGATCAAAACGCACGTTCCCCTCGAGGGAGGAAAGTTTCAGCTTCCCCGCGCTGTCCTCCACCTCTTTGGAAAGCATGATCTCAGACAGAGAGCTGATCGCCTCGAACCCGACCGCAAAGGTAGGCAGGACGTTGACGATGGTCTGCACCGCGCCGTTGATGGAGGTAAACATGGACTGGTACAGCACGATGTCGCCCGGGGAGATCCAGCCGAGCATCGCAAGCACCGCGCATACGATCAGGCAGGCGACGCTCATCAGGTTCGCGACCACCCACAGCGCCGACCCGAAGTAAGACACGGTGCGGTCGACCGCCAGCCCGCGCTCGGTCAGCTTCCGGATATTGCGGTCGCACAGCGCGATCTCTTTGTTTTCCAGCCCGTGCGCCTTTGTGACGGGCAGCATGCCGAGCATGGTCGTGAAACGCGCCGAAACATGCTCGTTTTCCACGCGGTACAGGTGGTTCTTTTTGCGCATCCGCTTGCGGAAGAACTGCGTCAGCAAAACGTTCGCGGGAATGATGACAAAGAAAAACAGCGTCACCATCCAGCTGCTGTACGCGGAAATGCCGACGGACACGAGCGCGACGATGATGTTCGGGATGAGCACTTTGATAAGGTTGGTGTTCAGCGCGTCTACGCTTTCAATGTCCTTTAAAAACTTGCTCTGCAGCTTGCCCGTTTCGATCTCTTTATGATAGGTGATGGAGAGATGCTGCAATTTGCGGATGACCGTGCCGCGCATGCCCGCGCCCGTCCGCCGCAACATTTTATCGGTGATGCGCGAATAGATGACGTGCGTGGGGATGTTCTGCACCAGCACGACGACGAGGATCACCGCATAGATGATGAGCCATTTGACGGAATCGCCCGACCACTGCCCGCTCGCAAGGTCGATGACGTCCGCCGTGATGACGGGCAGCACATCCGGGATGTCGCCAGTGGCCAGCAGGATCTGGGCCTTTTCCAGGTAATCGGTGTAGGCGATGAATTCATAGTCCACGCGCATGTTGCCAATGTGCTCCTGCCAGGCCTGCATGCCGGGCTGTTCGGGGTTCTGGTCGAGCCCGTCGTAGGCAAAGCCGCTGAACACCACTTCTTCTCCCGTGTAGGGGAAGGTGATGGGCGCTTCCTCGGCAAGCGCCGCGCTGCCCAGGGAAGCGAGCAGCAGCACGCACAGGATCAGGGACAAAGTCTTTTTCACGATGGGTACCTCCTTCAATTTTTTCTATCAATAAGCGCAAATGGAATTACGCTTTGACAGCGCCCAGCATAACGCCCTTGGTGAAATACCGCTGCACAAAGGGATATACGCACAGGATGGGCAGCATGGTGATGATGGCG
>CASDPE010000235.1 GCA_949282395.1 uncultured Bacillota bacterium
CGAAGTGCTGTGCAAAAACGTGGGCGTGAACCCCACGCGCACGGGGCTTTTGCGCGTGTTCGACGAAATGGGCGTGCGGTATGCGCTGGAAAACGAGCGCACCGCCTGCGGCGAACCCGTCGCGGACATCCGCGTGTTTAAATCGGCGCTGCGCCCGCTGCGCATGGGCGCGGAGCTGGCGCCCTCGCTCGTCGACGAGATCCCCGTCATCGCTGTTCTGTGCGCGTTTGCGGACGGTGAGAGCGTCATCGCAGGCGCGCAGGAACTGAAAGTGAAAGAGAGCGACCGCATCGCCTCGACGGCGGCGATGCTGAACGCGCTGGGCGGCGACTGTACGCCGACGGTGGACGGCTTTGTCATCTGCGGCAAAAAATCGCTTGCGGGCGGCAGGGTCCGCTCGCTGAAAGACCACCGCATCGCCATGAGCGGCGCGGTCGCGCTCGCCGCGAGCGCGCGGGGCGGGGAGATCGAGGACGCCGACTGCGTCAACATCTCTTTCCCGGGGTTTTATTCCATGCTGGAAGGAAAAGGAGAGTAAAATTTATGTTCAGACTTGCGGTCATCGGGAAGGACGTTTCCAAATCGGACAGCGCCAAGATGCACACCTTCGATATGCAGGGGCTGGGCAGCGCCTGCACCTTCGACCTGCTGTCCGTCGCCAAAGAGGACTTTGACGCCGCGGCGAAAAAGCTCATCGCGGAATACGACGGCTTCTGCGTCACCATCCCGTACAAACTGGATATCATCCCGTATCTCAAACGCGTCGAAGGCGACGCGGAGGTGTTCGGCGCGGTCAACGTCGTAAAGGACAGGGTCGGGTACAACACCGACGGCGTGGGGTTCATGCTCATGCTCGAAAACAACGGCGTCGACCCGAACGGGAAAAAGATCCTCGTGCTCGGCGCGGGCGGCGCGGGCAGGAGCGTCATCAAAAAGCTCGCCGACGCGGGCGCGGACGTATACGCCTTCGACCTGCGCAGGGAAAATTTAGACGAGGTGTACAGGGAATTCGGCTGTTTCACCCCGCTGCATGAACTTACGCCCGCCGACTACGACGTCATCATCAACGTGACGGGAGTGGGCATGCACAAAACGGAGGGCATATCGCCCGTCGGGGAGGATATCCTCTCCCGCGCGAAGGCGGCGATCGACCTCATCTACTACCCGCGCAAGAGCGAATTTTTACGCCTTGCGGAGGGGTTGGGCAAACCCATCGTCAACGGCGAAGGCATGCTCTTTTACCAGGCGTACTACGGCGACTGCATCTTTCTGGGCAGGCAGCCGCGCGCCGAAGAGGCGAAAGAGCTGTTTGAAGCGTATAAAAAGGTCTATACAGACTGAGCGGCAAGGAGAATGGATATGAAACTTCTGTTTTTGAACGGCGTCAACCTGAACATGACGGGCAGGCGCGAAAAGGGCGTGTACGGCACGCAGACGTTGGAGGAGATCAACGCGGAGATCGCCGCGTTCTGCAAGGCGCGCGGCGCGGAGTGCAGCTTTTACCAGACGAACATCGAAGGGGAGCTGTGCACCGCCATCCAGCAGGCGGACGCGGACGGCATCATCCTGAACGCGGGCGCGTTCACCCATTACAGCTACGCCTTGCGCGACGCGATCGCGTCGGTGGATATCCCCGTCGTCGAAGTGCATATGTCGAACGTGCACGCGCGCGAGCCGTTCCGTGAAAAATCGGTCATTTCCGAAGTGTGCAAAGGCACCGTGCTCGGGTTCGGAAAGAACAGTTATCTTCTCGCCGCGGAGAGCTTTCTGCTGTGAACATCGTTCTGTGCGGGATGATGGGGTGCGGAAAGACGACCACGGGCATCCGTCTTGCCGAGCGGACGGGCATGCGGTGGTACGATACCGACGAGATGATCACCCGCAAATACGGAAAGATCGCGAACATCTTCGAGTTCTACGGCGAAGAGCGGTTCCGTCAGTACGAAACAGAGATCGTGCGCAGCGTCGCCGATGAGGACAACTGCGTCATTTCGACGGGCGGCGGGTGCGTCCTGCGCCCCGAAAACAGCGCCGCGTTCAAACAGGGCGGCGGGAAGATCGTCTTTTTGAAGGTGGATATCGAAGTGCTGTTCGCGCGTACGGGGCACACGGGCGACGAGCGCCCGCTGCTCAAAAACACGACGATGGAAAAGATGAAGGCGATCCTCGATTACCGCACGCCCATCTACGAGAGCTGCGCCGACTACACCGTCGATACGAACGGAAAGAGCGTGGAAGAAGTCGCGGACGAGATCA
>CASDPE010000236.1 GCA_949282395.1 uncultured Bacillota bacterium
CGCTTGCGCTCGGCGCAATGACGCAGGGCTGCACGCTCACGGAACTTGCAGGAGCATATGCCGCGTTTGCGCACGGCGGCTTATTTATGCCGCCCGCGTGCATACGCAGGATCGAGAGCGCCGACGGGAACGTGCTGTACGAGCGATCGGCTGCGGCAACGCGCGTTTTTGCCGAAGATACGGTCGAACTGATCAACGAAATGCTGACTGAAACCGCCGTAAGCGGTACGGCAAAAAAACTCGGCGCGCTGCCGTTCCCCGTCTGCGCCAAAACGGGAACATGCGGCAGCGACGCCGGCAACACGGACGCCTATTCGGTCGCCTATACCGCGCAGCATACGGCAGCCGTCTGGATGGGCAACGCCGACAATTCTTTGACGGACATTTCGGGCGGCGGCCTTCCGAGCCATTACGCCATGCTCCTCTTCAAAAAACTGTATTCGGGCAAAAAACCGCGCCCCCTTGCAGAGGGGCATGCCGAGGAATGCGGCATCGACCGCGCCGCATACGAGCGAGACCACGTTGTAACGCTCGCGGCGGACAACGAGCCCGGCGCGTTCGTCATGACGGCACGGTTTCGGAAAAACGGCAAGCCGAAAACGGTTACGCCGATCTTTTCCGCTCCCGCGGCGAACGCGAGCATATCCTGCAACAATGGCTGCGTTTTTATCGATCTATGTGACGCAGAGTACTATGAATATCTTATAAAACGCAGCAGTGATGGGAAAATTAGCACGGTTTTTCAGGGAAAGTGCAAGGGCAGATTCGCCGATCAAAACATTTGCGAAAACAAAAAGTATGTATATACCGTCACGCCGTATTTTATTTCGAACGACGGAAAACGCATTTTCGGGAAGGAACAGACCCTGCCCGCCGTTTGCCTGAAAAACAGACAAGCCGACAAAGATCGATACGGAGAATGGTGGAAACAATGATATACCCGCCCACTGCATGGGCGGGTATCGTCACACAGAAAGATGCACCGTTTCCGCCGAAGCCAGCGCTTCGGCGATCAGCCTTTCCACATCCAGCCGCGCCTCCTCTTTTTCCACCTCCGCAAGCGAGGGGCGGATGAGGGGGTGCTTCGGCAAAAAGACCGTACAGCAATCTTCGTACGGAAGAACGGAGGTCTCGTACGTTCCGATCCTGCGGGAAATTTCAATGATCTCCGTCTTATCCATGCCGATGAGCGGGCGCAGAACGGGCAGCCGTTCCACGACCGACTCGGAGGAAGTGATACCCTCGATCGTCTGGCTGGCGACCTGCCCGAGGCTTTCGCCCGTCACGATGCATTGTGCGCCGCTTGCCTCCGCCGTCCGCTCGGCAATGCGCATCATGAACCTGCGCAGCAGCGTTATCATCATTTCGGGCGGGCAGAGCCCGTGGATCTCTTCCTGGATATGCGTCACGCTGACAACGTGCAGCGTGATCCCGCAGGTGTATTCGGAAAGGATACGGGCAAGTTCCTCCACCTTCTCCCTTGCCTGCAAATTCGTATACGGGTAACTGTGAAAATGGATCGCGTCCATCTTCATGCCACGCTTGGCGATCATATACCCGGCGACGGGGCTGTCTATCCCGCCGGAGAGCAGCAGCATGCCTCTGCCTGCCGTACCGACGGGCATGCCGCCCGCGCCTTTTACATATTGCCCGAATACAAGCGCCGTACCGTTTTCACGGATGTCGATGTACAGCACATGCTGCGGCTCGCGCACGTCGACTTTGAGCTGCGGCAGCGCCGCAAGCAGCCTTCCGCCGATCTGTGCATTCATCTGCATGGAATCGAGCGGAAACTTTTTATCGGCGCGGTTCGTCTGCACCTTAAACGTTCCGCTCCGCGGCGCAATGGAAAGAACGGTCTGATAGATCGTTTCAAGTTCTGCGGGGATCTTATAGGCGACGCTCAGCGTATGCGTGCCGAACACTTTGGCAAGGCGCGCAACGATCTCGTCCGCCCGCTCCTCGTCAAACCCTTCCACGATGTAGCGCCCGCTCGGGCGACGGATCTCATGACGGATGCCCTTCAAAGCGCGCTCCAGGTTTTCCTGAAACACCTTTTCAAAATACCCGCGGTTGTTCCCCTTTAAATGGATCTCGCAATAGCGGACAATGATGACCTTTTCCATGCACTACCTCGTCCTTTCCCGCAGCTCGCGCGCGCACTCATTCAGAACTTCCGCCGCGCGGGCGATCTCTTCTTCCGTTTCCGTTCCGAAAAAGGAAATGCGAAGAGCGCCGTCGGCGACGCGCTCC
>CASDPE010000237.1 GCA_949282395.1 uncultured Bacillota bacterium
ATAAACCTTCCCCCTCCGCGGGGAAGGTGTCAAACGGCAACGCCGTTTGACGGATGAGGGGAAGAAGGGAAGCGCACCTGCCCGACTAATGAGGGGAAGCCGGAAGCGCAGGGCAACCCGTGCGCGGCGCGGGTAAAGCCCCGTTCGGCGCAGACGGGCGTTTTCCGGTAATTTGGCAAGAGGGGACAGGCATGAAACTTTTTTATGATTTTCATATCCATTCCTGCCTCAGCCCCTGCGGCGATGAAGACAGCACGCCCAATAACATCGTCAATATGGCGCTCATCAAGGGGCTGAACGTCATTGCCCTTTCCGACCATAACACGGGCAAAAACTGCCCCGCAGCGATCGCCGTCGGCAAAAAGAACGGGCTGGTCGTGCTGCCCGCGATGGAGCTGACGACGAGCGAGGACATCCACGTCCTGTGCCTGTTTGAAACGTACGAAGACCTGCAAAAGCTGGAAGAACACATCCAAAAAACGCGGCTGCGCGTCAAAAACAAGCCCGAAATTTTCGGGAAGCAGCTTATCTTAAACGAAAACGACGAGGTCATCGGCGAGGAGGAGGACCTCCTCATCGTCTCGTCGGGGGTATCCGTCGAGGAGGTCGCAGCGCTCGTGTCGGGCTTCGGCGGCATCGCCGTGCCCGCGCATATCGATAAGCAGGCGAACGGTCTGGTCGGCGTGCTCGGCGCGTTCGATTATAATCTGGGATTTCAGCTCATCGAATGCACCGCGGGGTCGGGGGTGAAACTGCCGCAGATCACCGATTCGGACGCGCATTATTTATGGGACATCGCCGAAGCGGAGCACTTCATCGAGGCGGAGACATGTTCTGTGCACGGCGTGTTCGAGGCGCTCAAAAAAATGTGCAGGCAGGGCGAATAAAATACGGCGGGGCGCTGCCCCGTTTTTTTACGGAGAAAGGGTCATGGCATTGGAAAAAGTACGGGAGTATTTGCAGCAATTCGGGCTGGCGGAGCGTGTGCGCGTGCTTGGGCAGTCCAGCGCGACGGTGGAACTTGCGGCGCAGGCGCTCGGGTGCGAGCCCTGCCGCATCGCCAAAACGCTCTCCTTCCACGTGGGCGAGCGGGTCGTGCTCGTCGTCTGCGCGGGGGACGCAAAGGTGGATAACCACAAATTCAAGGCGTTTTTCGGCACAAAGGCGAAGATGCTCACCACCGAGGAAGCGGAGCGGCTCATCGGGCACGCCGTGGGCGGCGTGTGCCCGTTCGCGCTGAACGAAGGGGTCGAAACGTATCTTGACGGTTCGCTCAAACGCTTCCGAACGGTGTTCCCCGCCTGCGGCAGCGGCAACAGCGCCATCGAACTCACGCCCGAAGAGCTTGCGTCCTGCGCGGATAAATTCTGCGGCTGGGCGGACGTATGCAAAACGGCGGAACAGCAGGAAAGCGCATAGGTTCCGCAAAGTATGCCGATAAAATATTACGGGGGCGCTTTTGCAGCGCCCCCGCATTTTTACACCGTTATTACAAAACCGTGCGCATTTTTATACAACTTTGCGCTATACTGTATGCGTGAAGGCGGTACACAAAGGGGAACCGCGCTTCTACGCCCCGCACCTTTCATACGGCGGGAACACGACCTGCGGCGAGGAGGAAAATTCCGCGCAGGGATACACAAATTGCGGGTAAGCTGCCCATGGGCGGTTCGCCCGTTTTTTATTGCTTCGCCGCGCGCCTCCCAAAAACAGGGAGGCGCGCGGCGCGCCGTCCGCATAGCGTGGCGGCGGCAAAAGGAAGGCGGCAAAGACGTGCGGCGGCAAAAGGAAGGCGGCAAAGACGTGACGGCGGCAAAAGGAAGGCGGCAAAGACGTGCGGCGGCAAAAGGAAGGCGGCGAAGGCATGCGGCAAAGACGTGCGGCGGAACGGTCGCCGCCGCTCCGTTTTTTTGTGAAAAATATTTTTGCAAAAGGGTTGCTTTTTGCCGGTCCCGGTGATAGAATAAAGCCGCGGATGGGAACGTTAACCTATCCGCAAAAAAGAATGCGGCGCGCATTTCCGCCGGCGAAGAGAATATGAACAAGACGAAGACCGCCGAACCGAAGAGGTACAAACGCAGCGACAACGTTATCCCCGATTTCGAGCATCTGTTCGACGAGGGCGGGCAGGAAAAGCCGGGCAAAAAAAAGCGCGGCGTCGGTTCGCTGTACTACAAGCGCCTGTTGCAGAAGAACAAAGGCGGGTT
>CASDPE010000238.1 GCA_949282395.1 uncultured Bacillota bacterium
CCGCCGCGCGGCGGCAAGTTCCAGCGCCCTGGCAAACCCGACGACGGCGGGCACGTTCACCGTGCCGCCCCTCTTCCCGCGCTCCTGCCTCCCGCCGCAGAGGAGCGGCGCGATCTTCACGCCGCTGCGCACATACAGCGCCCCCGCGCCCTTCGGCCCGTACAGTTTGTGCGAAGAGAGCGCCATCAGGTCGACGCGCGGCGCGTTCACGTCCAACGCGAGCGCGCCCGCCGCCTGCACCGCGTCCGTAAACAGCAGCACGCCGCGCTCTGCAAGCAGCGCAGACACTTCGCGAAGGGGCTGCACGGTGCCCGTTTCGTTGTTCGCCGCCATCAGGCAGACGAGCACCGTATCGGGGCGGAGCAGCGCGCGCAGGGCAGAAACGTCCGCCCTGCCCTGCCCGTCCGCAGGCAGCAGAGAATAAGCGAACCCTTCCCGTTCCAGCGCCGCCGCCGTTTCCAGCACGGCGTGGTGTTCGGCGGCAAAGACGATGAAATGCCTGCCCCGCTCCGCATTCGCGCGCATCACCCCGCGCAGCGCCCAGTTATCCGCCTCGGTGCCGCCCGAAGTAAAAAAGACTTCGCCCGCTTTTGCCCCGATGCAGGCGGCGACGGCGTCCCGCGCCCCGTCTACGGCGGCGACGGCGCTCCTGCCGAAGGCGTGCGGCGAATTCGGGTTGCCGAACGTCTGCGAAAAATAGGGCAGCATCGCCTGCAAAACGGCGCCGTCCACGGGCGTGGTGGCGGCGTGATCCAGGTAGACGGTGCGCCCGCCGCTTTGCGCCTTCACCTTGCGCCGCCCTGCGCATGCGCGTGCGCGTGCTCGCCGCAGCGGCAGACGATCACGCCGCCGTGGTCGTCCAGCACCGATTGCAGGGTCATGGAATCGAGCACTTCGTTGATGCCGTCGTACAATTTGCGCCAGACGGTGCCCGTGGCGCACTTTTCGCAGGTGGAGGTGATGCAGTCTGCGATCTCCATGTTGTCCTCCAAGGCGCGGGCAACGTCCCCTATGGTGATCTGTTCGGGCGCGCGCGCAAGTTTGTACCCGCCCGTGACGCCGCGCTCGGCGGTGACCAGCCCGTGCCCCGAAAGCATGCGCATGATCTTTTCGATGTACTTGCCCGAAACGGCGATCTCCTTTTCGAGCGCGGACGCGCTCACACAGCGGTCGGGGTAGTTCTGCGCCAGGATAAAGCACGCCTTTAACCCGTACTGCGATTTGGATGAAAGCCTCATGTTCTTCTCCTTTTCCGCCGCGCGGCAGCTCGTTTTTGCGCGGCGAATTGCAACCTTTTTAGTAGTATTTATTATAGCGAAGAAGCGCCGCGCCGTCAAATGTTTGCGCCTCCCCTTTTTTGCTTTTTTATAAAAAAAGAGGGGCGCGCCCCTCTTTTTGCCTTGGTTTTACGGCTGTTTCCGCGCTCTTTGCGCCTGCGAATACAAAAACGCGCACAGCCTTGCCGAGCCTGCGCCTTCCGCGCCGCCGATCGTGACGTCTACAACGGTATGCTCCCGCCCGTTCGCCCTTTTGGTATACGCCGCCGCGGACGCGGGGATCGCGGCGGCAACGGAGTACATCTTTTCCCCGCCCGTATAGGCGAGGGCGGCGCTCTCGTACACGACGGCGCCGCCCGCCGTGACGCGCAGCGGCTTGCCGTTGTCCTCGGCGGCGAGGAAAAAGACGAGGCGGTTCTGCGCGGCGGCGTCGACCGCTACCGTATAGGTGAAGGAGCCGCCCGCCGCGGCGCAGCGCGTGGTGCCGAGCACGGGCACGCCCGTCGCGCCGACGGAGCCGCCGTCTTGCAGGCTGTGCAGTTCGTCCGTTTCGTACTGCCCGTACCCCGGCTGCACGGCGTCCGTCCGCTCCCAGCCGTCGGTATGCGCAGGCGCAGCCCTGCCGCCCCGCGGCACAAATTCGTTGTACAACGCATAGCGCTGCGCGCATTGGCGGAAGTGGTACGAAAACACGGGCGGCGTTTTGCCCGCCGTGCCCGTCAGCGTGAAGGTGCCGTCTCCGTTCGCCTGCATATAGCCGTTGCTGTTCGCCATGAAGTCCGCAACGGAGACGCCCGCTTCGGCGATCTCCTGCGGCTCCGTCTGCACGGCGGCGGCGGGGATGGTGACGTTCACGCCCGTGACGTCCGTTTCCATGGCTTCGCTGCCCAGCCGCG
>CASDPE010000239.1 GCA_949282395.1 uncultured Bacillota bacterium
AACGCCTCGTAGGGCGTCATGCGGTATTCACCGCGCTCATAAGCCGTCGTTTCGGTATCGTCCTCGTACAGGCTGCCCTTGCCACGCGCGCCCGTATCGGGGTAATAGTCGAGCACAAGGCGATCCCACGCCTGCTCTTTGGTGTTTTTCGCGTCATACGCGAGCGGCAGCAGCGCGCCGAGGCGCACAAAGAGCGGCATTTCGCCGACGGCGTAACGCCGCGCGTACGACCGCCCGCCGCGGTATATTTTTCCGCCGAACACGTCCAGCCACTTCCCTGCGGGAAGATAGACGGACTTTTTCCCTTCCCCGTGCGCGTCGTAGTACAGCCCGCAGCACGCTTCGCCGCCTGCCTGAAAGTAGTTCACCGTGATGCTGTGCTCCCTGCCGCCCGCGACCGTGCAGAGCGGGAAGAGCATGGCGTTGTGCAGCGTATCGTCGCAAAGCACCTGCTCGCCGTCCACCCAGACGGAAGCGCCGTCGTCGCAGCGCAGGTAAAGGTCGGTATCCTTTTCAAACTTCACGCGCGTTTCAAAGCGCGCGGAGAAGTTGTACACGGGCACGCC
The DNA here is from genome assembly GCA_949282395.1 of uncultured Bacillota bacterium. Lineage (GTDB taxonomy): Bacteria > Bacillota > Clostridia > Christensenellales > Borkfalkiaceae > Borkfalkia. Next base: position 567 of record CASDPE010000239.1, read on the forward strand.
CGCCAGCGGCGGAACGTGGCACAGCTTCATGCCGAGCGTTTTGTGCTCCGCTTCGGCGACCGGCGCGCCCTCCCATTGGGTGCCGTTGAAGTACACGGCTTTTACGGGCGCGGTGTAGCGGCGCGGCTCTAAGGGCAGGATGCGGTCTCCCGCAACGGGTGCAATGAGGATGTCTTTGCCCAGCATGTACTCCGTATCGCAGGCGAGCGCCTTTTTATCGGCGGGGTATTCCCAGCCGAGCCTGCAAAAGAGCGGCTGCCCCGTCTGATAGCTGTGGAACGCGCAGCGGTAGAGCACGGGCAGCAGCCGATAGCGCATTTTGATGAAGGCGCGCGCGATCTTCAGCGTCTCTTCGTCGTACAGCCACGGCTCGCGGAAGCGCTTCACGTTATTCGTACAGTGCGGGCGGAACACGGGCGAGAACACGCCGAACTGGATCCAGCGCAAATACAGCTCTTTATCGGGGTCGCCCTTGTGCCCGCCGCAATCGGCGTTGACGTAGACGATGCCGTTATCCGAAGCGCGCAGGAGCGTTTTCACCTCCTCCGCAAGGGCAAGGTCGTCGCTCGTGATGTCCCCCGTCCACTGGATGCCGAAGCGGTGCGAGGCGCTGTCTTGAATGCCTTCGTAAAAGCCGTTCCAGATGTTGTTCGCATTCCCCATGACGACGGGTCTGCGGCAAGCCCTGCCGCCCGCCGCCTTCTCAAAATAGTGCCGCGTGATCTCTTCAAACAGGTACAGCCCGAACGTTTCGGGGCGGATCTGCCGCACGGGGCTGAGGAGCGCGGTGTGCCAGTTGCGGTCATACCACCACGTATCCAGCCCGAGTGCCATGAGCCCCTGCAATTTTTCCTCGCGGTAGCGCACCTCTTTCGGGTCGAGCAAGTTTGCCGCGCCCGCAACGGATTCGGGATGGTCGTTGAACATGATCTCCACCCCGTGGCTGTGCGCAAAGTCAAAAAAGCCGCGCATGTCGGGGAAGAGCTGCGTATCGATATCGTAGCCGATGCCGCGGTCAGACGCCGCGCGCCAATCGGTATCGATGACCATGTGATCGAGCGGGATACCGTACTTTTCGTAATCGAGGATGACCTGCTTCGCGCTCTCTTCGCTGTATTTGTAGTATTTGGAATTCCACGCGCCGAGCACGGAGAGGCGCACCAAAGGGCACCTGCCCGTGAGCCGCACATAGAGGCTGCGCAGCTTTTTCGCGTCCTTTCCGCACAGCAGAAGGTAGACGTCGCTTGCGTTTTGTTCGATGACGTACCCGCTGTTTTCGGCATCTCCCCTGTATGTATAGCCGCCCGCGGGCACGCGGATGCGCGGGGCGTCGGCAAGCGCGTACACTTCGGGCGTCTTTGCAAGGGGCGGAAGTTCGCCCGTGTTGGCAAGAGCGCCGCAGCGGTATACCGTTTTGCCCGCCTTTGCAAGCGAAACGCCGCCCAGCCCGCGCCCGCCGCGCGGAAGGAAGAGCGCATACCCGCCGAAGAGCAGGCGCACGCCGCCGCGCGCGCTCTGCGCGGCAAACTCTACGCCGCCTTCAAACTCCCGCGCGGGAATAAAAAAAGTTTCCTCATCGCAAAAATCTGCGTTCT
>CASDPE010000240.1 GCA_949282395.1 uncultured Bacillota bacterium
GTGGGGCTGGCCTGGCCATAGGCGCAGATGTACAGCACCGAACCGATACCGGCCAGCGCCGAGCCAACAGCAAAGGTAAAGGAAATGGTGCGGTTCAGGCTGATGCCCATCAGCTGGGCCGCGCCCATATCCTCGGACACCGCGCGCATGGCTTTGCCCAGTTTGGTCTTCTGCACCAGGAAGGTCAGCACGACCATGGACGCCACCGATACCAGAATGGTGACCACCGAAACATAGCTCAGGTACACGCCGCCGATCTGAACGCCGCCGTCAATAAAGCTGGGCACGTTCTTGGCGCCGGCGCCGAATACCAGCTGCGCACCGTTTTCCAGCAGGAAAGAGACGCCGATGGCGGTGATCAGCAGCGACAGGCGGGGGGCCGAACGCAGCGGGGTGTAGGCGATCTTTTCAATCAGGGCGCCCAACAGGGTGCAGGCGATAACGGCCAGCAGCACCGCTGCCAGCGGGGGCAGGCTGAAGCTGGTCATGGCGTAGAACACCACATACGCGCCGATCATGATGATGTCGCCGTGGGCAAAGTTCAGCAGCAGGATGATGCCGTACACCATGCTGTACCCCAGCGCGACCAGGGCGTAGATGGAGCCGGACTGCAACCCGTTGACCAGCTGGCTGATGATTTGGGAAATCAGTGACATAGCGGTCAGATCCTTTCCGGTTCAGATAGAGATAGCAACGATTGCCGCACCAGCGGCAGGATGTGAAAAATCGTGCAGGGGGGATGGCCCCCCCTGCACGATCGATAAGACTTACGGGAACCTGGATCAGAAGTTCTCCACGAAGACTTCCTCGCCACCCTGGATCTGCAGGATGGAAGCGGACTTGATGGGGTTGTTCTGGTCGTCGAAGCTGAAGGTGCCGGTGACGCCCTCGTAGGTGACGGAGGTGTCGGCCAGCGCGTCGCGCACGGCGGCGGGGTCGTCGGCGATATGGGCGGGCTGGCGGCGGCGCTGTATATGCGCGGCATCCGCGTTTTGCAGGTGCCCACCACGCTGCTCGCGCAGGTAGATTCCTCCGTCGGCGGCAAAACGGCGATCGACTACGGCGGCGTAAAGAACGTGCTCGGCGCCTTCTGGCAGCCCGAAACGGTGCTGTGCGACCCGCTGTTTTTGCGCACGCTCCCCCCGCGCGAGATCCGCTGCGGGCTGGGCGAAATTTTAAAGACGGGTGTCCTCGACGCCGCCGTCGGCGAAACGATATGGGCGAACAAGGGGCGGCTGCGCGACCTCTCCTTCCTTGCGCAGATCGCGGCGGACTGCGTGCGCTTCAAGGCGCGCGTCGTCGCCGAGGACGAAACGGAGCGGAGCGGCGTGCGCAAGTGCCTGAACCTCGGGCACACGACGGGCCATGCGCTCGAACTTGCCTACGGGCGCCGTTCGCACGGCGAATACGTTCTCATCGGCATGTGGCTGGAAAGTTTCATCGCCGAGCGCGAGGGGGTGTGTTCCCCCGGACATGCGCAGTACGTGCGCGACACCGTGCGCCTCGCTCTGCCGCGCATCCCCGCGTTCCGCGGCGCGCGCGACTGCGTGCGCTACGCCCTGCTCGATAAAAAGAACAGCGAAAAGGGCGCCGTGTCCGTCCTGCTTTCGGCGGGGAAGGGCGAATATGCAGAGCGCACGCTGACGGCGGAGCGCTACGGGGAATATCTTTCGCTGTTGGAGGAAAAGCAATGAAGATCGCGCCGCGCGCCGCATTTTCGGGCGCGTTTACCGTTCCGGGCGATAAATCCATCACCCACCGAGCGGTCATGTTCAACGCCGCGGCGGAGGGCGAGGCGCACATCACGGGCGCGCTGCCCGGCGAAGACTGCCTCTCCACCGCCGCCTGCATGCGCGCGCTCGGCGCAACGGTCGAATTCGGCGGCACGGAGGTGCGCGTCGTCGGCACGCCGACCTTCCGCGATGCGGACTGCGACTGCGGCAACAGCGGCACGACCATGCGGCTTCTGACGGGACTTTTGGCGGGCAGGAAGGTGCATGCCGCGCTCACGGGCGACCCTTCTTTGAGCGCCCGCCCGATGGAGCGGGTGGCGCGCCCCCTGCGTGAGCTGG
>CASDPE010000241.1 GCA_949282395.1 uncultured Bacillota bacterium
CCCCCGCGAGCGCAAAGCCCGCGGAGAACAAACCCGCAAGCGCGGCGAATGCGGCGACGGCAACGCCCGCCCCCGCGAGCGCAAAGCCCGCGGAGAACAAGACGGAAACACCCGCGCGAGAGAGCGCATCTGAATAAAATACGAGAGAAGGAGAGAAACACATGCATTACGATTATCTTTTGGTCGGTGCGGGACTTTACAACGCCGTTTTCTGCGAGCACGCGGTGCGCGCGGGCAAAAAGTGCCTCGTCGTGGAGCGCCGCGACCACATCGCGGGCAACATCTACACCGAGAAGGTGGAGGACATCGACGTGCACATCTACGGCGCGCATATCTTCCACACCTCGGACAAAGAAGTGTGGGACTATATCTGCCGCTTTGCGCATTTCAACGGGTTCGTCAACCGCGTGAAGGCGAACTACAAGGGCACGATCTACAGCATGCCCTTCAACATGTACACCTTTGAAAAGCTCTGGGGGGTAAAGACGCCCGAAGAGGCGCAGGCGATCATCGAGAAACAGCGCGCCTGCCTGAACGGCAAGACGCCCGAAAACCTCGAAGAGCAGGCGATCAGCCTGGTCGGCACTGACGTCTACCGCACGCTCGTGAAGGGCTACACCGAAAAACAGTGGGGACGCGACTGCACGCAGCTGCCTGCCTTCATCATCCGCCGCCTGCCCCTGCGCTTCACCTACGACGACAACTACTTCAACGACCCCTACCAGGGCATCCCCGAAGAGGGCTACACCGCGATGGTGGAAAAGATGTTCGCGGGCGCGGACGTCGTGCTCGGCAAGGACTACTTCGACTTCATCAAGGAGACGGAGCACACCTTCGGAAAGACGGTGTACACGGGCAAAGCGGACGAGTTCTTCGGCTATCGCCTCGGAAAGCTGGAGTACCGCTCCCTGCGCTTCGAGACGGAGGTGCTCGACACCCCCGACTACCAGGGCAATGCGGTGATCAACTACACCGAGCGCGAGGTCCCCTACACCCGCATCATCGAGCACAAGCACTTCAACTTCGGCAAACAGCCCAAGACGGTGGTCACCCGCGAGTATCCCGCCGCTTACGAAGAGGGCATGGAGGCGTATTACCCCGTCAACGACGCGAAAAACACCGAACTTGCGGCAGAGTACGAGAAGATCAAGGCAGAGCGCCCCGACGTCATCTTCGGCGGCAGGCTGGGCGAGTACAAATACTACGACATGGACAAAGTCATCGCGAGCGCCTTCAAACTGTGCGAAAAAGAGGGCCTGCGCTGACCTTCTTTCCTCTAAAAAAATCGGGCTGTCCCTGCGGGGCAGCCTTTTTTTGCGCCGCGGCGAACGCGCCGCGCGCGGGCGGTCTTATGCGGAAAACGTGCGCGCGGCGCGTCTTTTGCAAGCGCGCGTTATTTTGCGCAGAACGGGCGCAGGACGGCGCAAAAGGCACGCATGAGGCTTTGACCGAGGCGGCCTTTCCCCCGCCGCAAAACGCTTTCCCTGCGGCAAAACAAAACCACCAGTGAACTGGTGGTTTGCACAGACCCTAAAAGGGTTTAATGCCGGCGCACCCGTCAACGGGTATCGCTTTTACTATAGCGTCCTATCGCACGGCACACCTGTAAAACAGGTTCCTCGTGCTATTAAGGAGCAAAATCGCATTAGCTATATGGTAAACTTCTTTAATTATAAAATTTGCTAAAGCTATTTTTTATCTTCCCCCAGTAGAACTGGGGGTTTTTTCATGCTAAAGCGTATTTAGCCTAAATCGACACGATATATAGGGTTGCATGGGAAGCAAAGTGCAATATCTTGTATCAAATACAAATCAGGAAGCAAAGTGTCGTTTAAGGCGCGTAACAGCCTTTCTACGGCTTGGAACATATTCAGACGACAAAGTAATTGTCCACGGCGCGGGAAGGCAAATAAACACATTCAGGGGCTTTCCTGCAAAACGTTGGCACATAAAAAATGGCAGGCATCAAATCATGGTGCCTGCCTCTATGTTTGTATGAAATTCGGCGTCATCTCAAAGCGCGCCGTAAAGCGAATAGTATCTCTGGCGGATACTTGCTTTTCTGC